>CAZFWV010000275.1:0-9249 GCA_964522605.1 uncultured Pirellulaceae bacterium | reverse complement strand
GCGGCAGGGCCGCAACCCAACGGGGTGCTTCCGCACCCGAATACGGGTCGCTCCCGTTGGTCGCTCGATTTCTTGCTGAGAGACCAACATTTTCA
Organism: uncultured Pirellulaceae bacterium; assembly: GCA_964522605.1. Taxonomy (GTDB): domain Bacteria; phylum Planctomycetota; class Planctomycetia; order Pirellulales; family Pirellulaceae; genus CAVZLD01. The sequence continues at coordinate 9,154 of CAZFWV010000275.1, read as the reverse complement.
CCGTTAGCAGTGCAGAGGGCGGAGCGCGCAATGCGATCAGCGCGTGTAGGCCGAAACCCTTCGAGGTTTTGGTGCATTGCTTTCCACGGTTTCCGACGTGAAAGACGCCGAATCGCGCTCCTTCAAAATGCTCGTGCGGGTGTCAATTCGGGACTCTCTCGCCATTCCGGCTGCGCCTTCCAGGCATGCAACAGCAGATGCGCGGAAGGCACATAGTAGAGGGCCAGCAGTGTTGAGCCGGCGACGCCGGCGGCAATCGTAATCGCCAGGGGCGGCCAGAACTGACCACCCGCGAGAACAAGCGGCAGGAAGCCGACCATCGTGGTGAGGGTCGTGCCGATCACGTGTCGTGTGGCGCGAAGCACGACATCGGCTACGGCTTGCGGATCTCCCTCGGCGGCGCGCGGATTCTCTTGGATGCTCGACAGCACGACGATCGAATCGTTGATCGCAACTCCCATCAGCCCCATCGTTCCAATCACCGCCATGAAGCCGAATGGAAAACCGAAGATCCACAAACAGCCTAATCCAATCCCAACGGACATCACAGCAACGGTGCCGATGATCCCGGCGAGGCGAAACGAACTCAAGGACAGCACGAGTGAAGCGACCATCAAGATGAGTAAGACTCCCGTGTTCGCCATCAGATTTTCGATCGCTTCATTGCGACCCTTCTTTTCACCACCGAAGTCGAGTTCATAACCGAGCGGCAGCGTAAAGCCGGCCATCTCGAGTCGATGACGAAAATCAGCTAACACTTCCGCCGGCAAGACACCGGCGGTGATAAACCCTTGGACTTCGTTCATCCGCCGACCGTTGAAGTGCGGGATTCCCGCTTCCTCCGCCTGTAACTCGATGTCTGCAAGTGCCGAGAGCGGAATGCCGGTCAATTGTCCGGCAGCGACCGACGCGGGCTCTCCTCCTGCACCAACCAAATCCAACGCCTCAATGTTGGATACTTCACCCCGGTATGCGTTCGACACACGGACGCGCACCGGCAGTTCCTCCGTCGACTCAAGTACTGAACCACCCAGGACACCTTCGAGCGTGGAATTCAATTGCTGGGCGATCGCCTGGTGATCCAAGCCAGCCAACCGCGCTCGCTCCTCATCGACACACACAGCGAGTTTCGGTAGAGCCTCCGACATCTCCGAGCGTACGTGGATGACCTCAGGCGTCCGAGCGAGTGCGGCGCTTACCTGCTCGCCCAACTCCTGCAATCGCTGCAGGTCCGGGCCGAACAAACGAACTTCGATCGGCGCATTGAACGGAGGGCCCTGCTCCAATTGACGCACCAGGACACGGGCTTGGGGAAACTGCCGATCCAGATCCTGCTGCAGTTGCTGGATCAATTCACGAACGCCGTCATCCGATTCAAGTTGCACGAGAGCTTGTGCATACCGCGGAGTTGCTTTTCGACGGGGAATCACATTGTAGTAAAAAGAAGGAGCACTTTCGCCTAAGAACCAATGCACATTGCGCACCTCGTCCCGTTGCACGATGAATTGCCGGATCTGTTGCGTAGTGAGCAAGGTTTCCGTCAGCGATGCCTGGGGAGACAGCTCCAGCTCGACCTGAATCTGATCACGCTCGGCCGGCGGGAAGAATTGCTCCGGCAAGCGCGAGGCCATCAGAAAGCCCAGCAACGGAAGACAGAACCCCAACAGAATCCCCCACGCCGGACGCCGAAACAGCACATCGAGCGAATTTCGATAGAATTGTGATAATCGAGGAATACGGATACCCGTGCGCCACCATCTTTCCCCACGCGCGGCTGCTGGATTCGCCTCACGACCGTGCTCAAGGATTCCTGCCAGCGTCGGCAGCACCGTCATCGACAAGAGCAGACTGCTGAAAATCGCCAAGATCACGCTCACGGCGATCGCGGCGACAAACTCCCCCGCAGCGCCCGGCATCAGCGCAATCGGCCCGAAAGCCAATGCCGTCGTGAGCGTTGAACCGAGCAGGGGAACGAACAACCGCCGGACGCTCTCCGAGATGGCCGTAGCAGGCGGCTGCCCACTGTCCAGCCGATGCTTCACTTCGTCGACGATGACGATCGCATTGTCAATCAACAGACCGAGAGCGATGATTAGGCCGGTGACCGACATTTGATGAATCGGAATCTGCAGAAATCGCAATCCGCTCAAGACCATGAATCCAGACAGGGGCAGCGCTGCGGCGACGACGAGTGCGCTGCGCCAGCCCATCAGCACTAGGATCACAACCGTTACGGCAGCCGCGCCCTGCGTCAGATTGAGCAGCAAACCACCCAGTCGTGCCTGCACATACGGGTTCTGCTCAAAGACGCGATGGATTCCTAGGCCGGTCGGTAACTGGTGCTCGAAGTTCTGGATCGCGATTGATGCTTGTCGCGACCAACGATCCAAGCGAGTCGTCGAACGCAGCAGGACTCCCAAGGCGATCGATGAACGACCATCAATCAGACTGAGACTGCCGGGAGGATCGGCAATACCCCGTTCGATGGAAGCCAAATCCTGCAACTGAACGAACTCGCCCTCCGTTCCAAACCGAATCGGCGTCGAACCGACTCGCGTCAGACCATCAAGTTGCGTGTCGACGTCCAACATCAGATCCGATCGCTCACTCCGCACCTGGCCCGCAGCAATCTTCGCGTCACTGGCCGCCAACTGCTGCGCAACCTGCTGGACCGTGAGTTGGAGTGCCGCCAGACGAGCCGGTTCGATTTCGACACGGATTTCTTCGCGAGGATCCCCATACAGTTGCACCTCTTCCGTCCCCGGAATCGAACGCAATACGTCCTCCAGCTCTTTCGCCCAACGACGAAGCACCGCGTAGTTGGGTGACGAGTCCAGGTCCCAAGTGAGTGCCACGATCAGAGCATAGGCCTGAATATCCAGTTGCTCAAACTCCGGCTCCATGGCACCGGCAGGCAGCTTGGTCGTTGCGTCATTCAACTTGTCTCGCACGCGCGACCAGACCGGATCGACATCCACAATATCGTCGTGCAACTCGACGCTGATCGATGAAACACCGGAGCGACTGTTGGAACGAATTTCTTTGATCTCTTCAATCTCACGCAGCTCGTCCTCAAGCTTTTCCGTCACGAGAGCTTCCACGCGCTGAGCATCGGCACCTGGGAAGAGCGTGTTGACGTTAGCCGCCCGCTCGTTCAGCAGTGGATCCTCCATCCGCGGCAGCGTGTAAAGCGCCGAGAGTCCCGAGACGACGAGCAGCGCGATGAACAGGACGAGCAGACGACGATTACGGTAGAACAAAGTGGTCATGGGGGGGCACCTAGGTCAGATCAAATTCTTCGCATCGATTGTTCGGCAAATTCGGAGATGCCTCGTATGCGACAAAACTCTGCGGCGATCCCCAGATCCATCGGTGCTCATCCGTAACACCCGTAACATCCGTGGTTCCTTCTTTCCGGCGGTCGGCCATTCAATCAATCTCCCAAGTCGCTCGAAACCTGGACCGATTGACCGTTGACAATTCGATGCGTTCCACTCGCGATGACCTGGTCACCGGATTGAAGTGTGCCGCGCACGAGTGCACGGTCGGCTTCGCTCAACAAGATCTCCACATCACACCGCTCGCTGACCCACCCGAGACCATCCTCCGATTCACTCAGGCGGTAAACTGACCAGAGACCACGTCCGCTGCGAACGAGTGTGGAAACGGGAACCCAGAATCCGTCCTGTTCGACCGGTTCGGCCACCTCGAGTCGCACAAGTTGGCCTGGAGCCAGATCGTTTGCGGATTCGTTCAGTCGGAACACCAGCTTGCGAGTTCGTGTGGCGTCGTCCAATTCCGGAAGCACTGCCGCCAACTCGGCATCCAGCAATCGGTCCCCGACGGAGAGCGTGACGCGACACTGTGACGTGAAAGCGTCCATCCGTTCATTGGGAACACCTATCACCGATTCCAGGACACCGGTTTCGACCAGTCGTAAGACGGGCGTGCCCGGTTGTGGCACAGCGCCTTCGTCGAGATACCGACGCCCGATGGTGCCGGCAAAGGGAGCGTTGAGTTCGCTGTCTTCCCGCTGCGCTTCGAGACGAGCCAGAGTTCCCTCCAGACGACGCAATTCGGCACGCTGGGCAGCCAGTTGCTCCGCCCGTGTACCGGCTTCGAGCTCCGCCAATCGATGTCGGGCCGCCAGCAAACGCGCTCGTGACGCCGCTTCCGTAAACCGGCTTGTGTCAAAATCCTCAACCGAAACGACGCGCTTCTCCACCAGTTGCGACTTCCGCTGCTGACGTGCTTCGGCCAACTGGAGCATCGATTCCAACTCCGCCACTTCGGCGCGCGCCGCGTCGATCGTTTGTTCGCGAGGACCGTTCTCCAACTCGTGCAATTCGGCCACGGCGGCCTCAAGCTGCGCCTGGACCTCCCTCCGCTGCGCGTCGAGTTCCGTCGTATCCAAACGAGCCAGAACCTGGCCGGTCGCCACCTTGTCGCCCTCATCCACGAGCAGCTCGATCAGACGCTCGAGCCGCGGGAAACTCAGATCCGCCGTCCGCCGGGCGCGAATCACTCCGGTAAACGTTCGAACGCGAGGCCACGACGTCGCCGGAGCCACCGGGATGACCTCGACCGGCACGCTGCGCGCCTGCTGGACCGTCCCGGATGGAGCCGGCGCTTCATGCCACGTGGCCCCCAGCGCTCCGATCGCTCCGGTGACGAAGACGGCCGCAAGCCCCTTCGCCAATCGACCGCGGGTCAATTTTTGACGAAGCGTCAAAAAATGGGCAAAAAAATTACAGGAGCGTCGGGAGCGACTGGGATTCATCGGGGAAAATCTCCTGCAAAACGCGGGTACGGACGCGCCCGTAGTCGTGTTCCGCTGATAAAGGTTTCCATTGGTAGCCATCGAGCATGCGATGCTGCGCTTCGCGCAGGACGCGCCACGGATCGCGAATCCCCATCTCCGGCAGGTCATCGCTCGTCGTCAGGATTGTGAATGACCCGAGATCCAAGGACCAAAGCCCGAAGACAAGTTCTTCGGGAGTCGTCCCCGCGGGCAGCACGAGATCTCCTGCCGCGATGCCATCCCGAACGACTCCAGCCACGATGCCGATGCATCGTTGCTCACAGGCGCGCATGACAGAGCGTCTTTCTCGCGAAGTTTTCTGCCGAATTGAGCTGTTGTGGAGGATCAGTTCCGTGTGGAAATGGTCCGGGTACAGCAGAACGAACAATTCGTCGGCGACGCCCATCGCCACGCCTCGCTCTCGCGATCGTCCGGCGAACGTCGCCGCGCGCTGAAACAATTCCGTCCGCTTCTCCATCGTCTGGATGGCCAGCGCGATGATGACTTCTTCCTTGCAGCTAAAGTGGTTGTAGATCGTGCCCTTTGCGTAATCGAGCGCCCGCGCGATCCGCTCCATGCCCAACCCGTGGTAACCGTCCTTGAGCAACATGGGTCGCGCCACCTCGAGGATCCGTCCCTCCCGGTCGCGAATTTCGCGCTGTTTTCGCGTCAAGGTACTCATATCGACAAATTGTTGACTATCCGTCAAAAAAAGCAAGCCCTAAATTGGAGTTTCCGCGGAGAAGGGCAATTCGGGTAGCCGAGCAAGCCGGAAGCGTCGATGAGCACAGACAACTCGTTTAACGGCAAGCCAAAGGCGTCGGCGGGTCCGAGACAGAAATCGTCGCCTCGGGCCTCGCCCTGGTCGTTAGGCATCGGTCGAGCGGAACCCAAGATCAAGAAAAGGAACCGCGGATCCAGCGGAAAAGACGGATGGCCGCGGATTCGTCGGTGCCGATCCGGTACGCTCCGTCGAATCTGGTTACTTTTCCTCTACGCGATGACTCAAGAATGACTTCGTTGTTTTCCAACGAGGATGGCTGGGGGCGAGCGCAGCGAGCCCCGAGGTCACACGGCTGGGGGCTCGACGCTCGTTCCTCGCGTCTCGACCCCAGGCACCCAATTGCCGAAGTTGTTCTCGAGTCAGCAGCTTAAAAGCCGCACGAACTCTGTGGAGCGAGGCAGGCAAGACTATTCGCCGAAGCGCAGGATGGACTCCACGTGCGCGCCGCGGCTGGGTAAGACCGCGATCATTTCGATCTCGCACAGCAACTCGGGTCGGCAAACGTCGGCCACAACGATTGAGTTGGGCATCTGCGTCAGGTCGTGCTGTTCGAGGATTTCGTTAAAGAGTTCGAAATCATCCAAGCATTTCAGATAGGTAATCCCCTGCACAACATCGGCAAAAGTTGCGCCCTGAGGTGTCAGCAGTTCGCGCACATTCAACAACATCCGCTCGATTTGCTTGCGCGCGTCGCCGACATGCACCGTCGCACCGGCTTCATCGACACTTGCGGTACCGGAAATAAACAGGACCGTCTTGCCGGGAAGAACGAGCTTCATGCCACGCGAGAATGAGGAGCCGTATTCTGGCGCTTCGTTGAGCGTCGAGGCATGCATGATCTCAATCGTGGCCCCTTGCGGATTCAATAACGCGTAGAGGTCCATGCCGCACCAATTCCCTGGCGGCAACAGGCCCGCTCCAATTCCGGTGCTGGCCGGCAGGCGGGTAATGCTTTCTGCTTTGAAGAACTGATTGCGCGACGCGTTGAACGAATCGTAATCGCGGTCAATATCGACCAGGTAACACCATGTCCGCAGCACATGGAGGAACGTGGACTGTTGATTGAGCATTGTCTGACCCGCATCACGAAACATGCTGTCACACTGCTCAGAAAAATCCGTCACCGACTGGGCCTCCGATCGAAGTCCGCCGAACGCCGCCACGTAGAGGTGCTGGTATCCATCGACTTCCAACAGTTTGGCTCGCGGCTGCGTCGGGGTCGCCGGAATCGTCTCAATCCGCACGGCATCGGCGGACTTGGGAATCACAACGTAAGCCTGCAGCTCTAAGGCTCGACCGGCAGCACAGGGCGGCTGCCCCAGGCACGAGATGAGCGGCAGCTGCGCCTCGGAAACTTGTGCTTGCGCGTAGGCAGCGTGGCGTATCGTCTGGAACGCATCGTGATCACCGATCAGATCACGAAAGAAAACACGTTCCCACAGCAGATCGCCCAATCCGGCACCCACACGATCCAGGATCTGCGGCAGGCAACCGTAGATCCGCTGGGCCTGGGCCTCGGCGGATTGGTCCGCTAGATCGCGCCCAGTCGCAGAACAACGGAGGAACAGTTCACGAGCAGTCGGCGTACTGACCTGCCAGATTTCCCCTGCACAATCCCATCGGTCGTCATTTCCGCGTGCTCGAGCCAACGTGGAACTCGGAGCGTGTTCATCCGATCGAACCATCGACACTACCTCACTCGGTCAATCTAGTCGGGCCGGTCCACCACAACACTTGGCGTTTCGCCCGATTGCCGCTTGGCATTCTGTTAATGCTTTTGATCTCGAAGCCACCGGCCTTCCACTTGCACGCCAGGGACCCAATCTCCAATCTAGTCGGTTTCGGCGAATAGATGGAGGTTTTAGCAGCCGGAAGTGCCTCGATCTGGCTCACTGTGTCGTTTCAATTGCTCCCAGCGTCAGCTTCTGACCATCCTGACGCGGCTGGGCGGAAGCGGGATGTCGGTATTGCCATTTCAAGGGCCGCTCGCCCTCCAGCGGGACGGTTCCCGGAGTCTGCGGCAGATCCAGGTCGGCCGCCGAATACGGGGCGATTGCCTGATCGGAGAGGGCGTTGGTCAGCCGGAAGTCGTGTTGCAGCGGATTCTCAAATACGGGGTGTATACGTTGGAAGGAGTTGGTTGCGGGATCCAGTCCGGCCCCACCGACCAGCGTGAAGCCGCCACTGAACCAGTTCGAATGGCCGGTAACCCGCGAGGAATTGGCCCCCCCGCTGGTCCCGACAACTCTCTGATTATACTGATTCGCTCCGCCGTCGGAGACTACATTCCCGATCAAAACGGCCCGGGCCCCATCCGTCGAGAGCTCAACGAGCGGCGAAACGAACGGATGCACGACCGAATTGTGCACGAAATACAGCGTTCCGTCGTGCGATCCGCCGCCATCCTGGCCAAAATGGACCAACGCTCGGTTACCCCGGCATTTCGGATCCTTGACGAGGATGCAGCCGAGAATGACCGCGTGACTGGCGGGGCGAGCCGTATCGGCAGCATCCACCAGATCGAATTCGCGGTTCGCCGAATCATGGATGTAGGAATACTCCACGCGGGTGAAATGAGCGCGACTCTTCACGTTATGTCCGGTCAGGCTCGCCGCAACATCACAAAAGCGGATCGTGACACTCGTCCCACCCAGATAGAAATTGTGGTTGTATCCCGGATCATCGAGCGAGCCGTTGTGATGTACGCGGCAGGCTTCGATCTGTTGATTCCTGCCTGTCTCTAATGATCCGTCGCCGCCCGACATGATCCCCATGTCGTTATCGTGGATGTTACATCGACGGACGATGACGTCATTTGCCTGGTTGATCCGCACACCGGCCCCGTTGTGACTCGTGTTGTGCGCCCCACTCAACTCAAACCCTTCGACGACGCAATTGTCGCTGCCGCGGTTGAATTGGAAGATCGCTCGCGGCGTCCGACCGCGCCCGCTGTAATCGAATCCGGAACCGGAGATCGAAACGTAATCTGCACCCTCCGCTGGCATCGCACGGAACGTCAGATCAGGCTGCGTCACAAATACCGCGGTTTGCTCATAAGGCTTTCCCTCCCGACGCGGATAGACCTGAATCACATCGCCCGGCTCCGCCACCTGATTCGCCTCTTCAATTCGTTCGAACTTCTTGCCGGGCCCCACCTCCAACGTGGCACCCTGCGAGACCGCCGGAATCAAGGCGAGTACATTCAGAGAGACGACAAGCAGCGTTCGGACGATCGAGGCACACGGCACGTCACCACAGAATCGATCGCGATGATTGTCTTGACACAGACGGAGGATATACATCAGAAAACGCTTTCGCAGTTCGGTAGGCATCGGTTTCTTTCGCGGAGGGCGAGGCGCAGTTTTTGAGTTGCTGGCTCATAAGAGGTTAATGCATTTTCCCGCTCGGAGGGCGTGCAGCCTTTAAGTTGCTGGGTCGAACGGAGTTTCTTCACCCTCCCGCACGCGGGAGGGTCGGACGCGCAGCGGCCGGGGAGGGCGGAGCGGGCAACGCACTCCACCCTGGCCTGTTGAAAATCTGACAGGCTCGTTGGTAGCAGACCCGATCCA
>CAZFWV010000274.1:0-9267 GCA_964522605.1 uncultured Pirellulaceae bacterium | reverse complement strand
GCCTCCCGTCTCCAGCCTCCCGTCTCCAGCCTCCCGTCTCCAGCCTCCCGTCTCCCCTACTTCCCAAGCTCGGCTGCCAGTTCGGAGGCCTCGTAGATCTTCTCGAGCGCCTGGCGAATTGCGCTCGAATGGACCGCAATCGCACGCCCCACCTCATCCGAGTAAAAGAAATCGGCGGTGAGTGACTGGATGTTTCCGTCGAAAATCACGCCGACCAATTCCGCTTGGCGGTTAAAGACTGGACTGCCCGAATTTCCGCCGATGATGTCCGCCGTACACACGAAGTTTAGTGGTGTTGCCGGATTGATCGCATCGCGATGCGTGTGCCAGGATTTCGGCAGTGTCCAGGGATCCTCCGCAGCATGACGCGCTTCATGCTCGTAGGCGCCTCCCAGTGTGGTCCAAGGGGGAACGGGCCGTCCATCCTCGGTGTAGCCCTGCACGACACCAAAGGCCAATCGCAAGGTAAATGTCGCATCCGGATAACTGCTGGTACCCTTGACGGCCACCTGAGCTTCCGTGATTTGTGCGTAAGCCTGCCGCTCTCGTTCGTCGATCTCCTCATCGATTTCTCGCAGACGTCGATACTCGGCTTCCATTGTACGAGCCAGCTGGATCATCGGATCCGACGTGTTCTGAATCGCATCGACTCGGCCCTCAGCGATTTGTTGGCGGACGGACACATCGGCCAATTGCGTGTCGGCGATCAGCTCTGTGGCACGCTCGCGTGGACTTTTCCCGGCCAAAACCTGCTGAACGAGCGGATCGTCGCCTCCACGTCGTTCCACGAGGAGTGCGAGGGAGTCGGCCAATTTCACCCGGTCCAGGTCTTCATAGATCGGCGCGGGGGAGAACAACTGCTGCAACAAGGATTCGCGGGCGGAATCGCGAAACTCGCGTAACCGCTGCTCGCTGGGCTTCTGATCCTCTGCCGCCATCAGGTTCAGTGTCTCAGCGATCCGGTAGAGCTGCGAATTGAAGCTCGCCGATTGCCCCAACAATTCCGCGCGGTGGCGTTGGGTTGCTTCAATCACCTGCCAGGCAGTCGTCAACGAACGAAGTTCCGGGTCCTGCTGCAGGCGAGCCAGCAGTTGCTGTTCCTGATCCTCCTTCGCCGCCAAGAAACTGGGGTCCTGCAGTCCCTGCAACATTCCGGTGTACGCCTTGCGGGAGTTCTGGATTCCAAACAGGTCATCTCGCGCACGTCGCTCTTGCTCCTCACCTTCATAACTGTACTGCTGCAACAGGATTTCGAGGCGTCGCAAGTAGTTCAGCACAAAAGGCAGGCGATGATCCCGTAAATACTTGAGCGCTGCCAGGGTAAACATTCGCTGTGTTCGTCCGGGATTTCCGGAAACGAACACGAGTTCCCCGTCGGCGGGACCTTCGGGTGACCAGCGCAGAAAATGCTCGATCTCTGCCGGTTTTCCGTCTTCGTAAACGCGAAACAGAGCCACATCCAGGCAATATCGAGGATACTCGAAGTTATCGGGATCACCACCGAAGAATGCCGCCGCGGTCTCCGGAGCCCAGACAAGTCGCACATCCGTATATTTCTTGTACCGATACAGGTGATACTTCGCACCGCCGAAAAGAGTTACGACATCACTCCGCAATCCCGTTTGATCCAGCGACTCTTTTTCAATCTGCGCCATAATCGCTCTTCGCGCGCGGAAGGCGTCCGCAGCCGACATACTGGAATCGACTGCGCTGTTGACCTGCTCGGTGACATCTTCGATCGACACCAATTGGTTCAGTTCCAGGTCGGGCGCCGGCACTTCGGCCTCGAGACTCCGAGCCAAATAGCCGTCCCGCAGGTAGTTATTCTCCGCCGTTGAAATCTTCTGCAAGGTGTCCGATGCAACGTGGTGATTGGTCAAGACGAGTCCGTGACTTGAAACGAACGAAGCAGATCCGCCCGAATTAAAGCGAACGGACGAAAGCATCACGTGTTCGATCCAATCCTCTCGTGGTTCGAATCCGTACTTCGACTGCAACTGTTCGCGCGGCAAATCGTTGAACAGCCACATCCCCTCATCCGCCCTCAGATGTAAGCCGCCACAAGCAAGTAACAGGATCAACAAACCATATAGGAAACGAGAACTCGAGTTCATGGAAACACCTTGGTCTTGCAGGAATCTGAACGGCGAACGGGGCCCGACTCTGCCCCGGATGACCTGGGCACCTGTTGGATTCTGGCCCAGACGGGCCGTGCCCCAGATCGTATCAGATCGAATCCGTCCACGGTATTCCCGCAGCGGAACGCCCCTACGGATGCCGCTCGGATCCTCCCCGTTCGGCTGCAGTCCAAACCGTCAATTCGCAGAACAAACGGTGCAGCTCTCCGTAGGCCGAATCGTCTCAAGTCGGCGCCATGAACTCCATCGGCCGACGTGCTGCCCATCCATGCATTCGATCGGCGTGCCGACTTGGGACAAGTCGTCCTACGGGGTGGCCCCGATGGAAACGTACTCTCGAAGCAAAAAAGTCGGCATTCACCCCGCCATAGGTTCAAACAGAAACCCTCGTCGCGACTGGTCCATCCCCAAGCCAGGAATTATACTCGGAGGAAGTATTCGGCTCTGCCTCTTAGCTGTCGGCTGACTTGAGACAAGTCGGCCGACGTTGACCGTGGCATTTGAGACAAAGCCTAGGTCCCTTGACCGTTGCTCTCGCGTATTGATTTCGACGACATCCGACAAACAGGTCCTCGAGACTCCCACGCCAACTCGCCTCTGAACAATAATCAATATTTAGCAGCCTCTTGTTCCTCCTGGCCGCGGGGCAATCGCATTGGTGTTGTCGCCACTGCGGATCGGTTGCGGCAGTCCCGCCACTCCGCAGCTTTTGAGAGGCCGGTGGTCATGCATGTCGAAAACTCCGAATTCCAAAACGCTTTATCGAACCTCGCCGGAAGCACCGTTGCCGATCGCCGTCAAGCGGGTCGCGCCAGTCGTCGTCGTCTTGATTGGCGCAGCCGTCGTCTTTCTGGCAAGTCACTGGATTCTGCCGGGGCATTCTGAGTCCGAGGTAACCCATTCGTCGGCTGACGCAAGCCCAACCGATACACGGCAGCGTGTCACATTGACCCCGGAGAAGATGGACGCTGCAGCAATCGAGATTGCCCCGGCGATTCAACAGGAGTTGCAGGCGACCAGCACCGTTCCGGGCACGCTGCAGTACGATTCGACGCGTCATCTCGAATTGCGGGCTCCCGTGGAATGTGTCGTCACGGCAGTGAACGTCCGCACGGGACAATGGGTCGAACGTGGTGAGCAACTGGCTCAGTTGACGAGCGAACAGATCGGTTTGGCGCGCAACCAGATCAAGAAGTGTGAGGCGGATCTGCGCATCGCGCAGTTGCAGTACGAATGGGCGGAACGCACCTACGCGAATCTGACTGAGCTCTTGAGTTTCCTCAAGCAGGATCCGACGATGGCCCAGATCGAATCGCAGTTTGAGAGCAAGTTACTCGGAGAACATCGCGACCATCTGATCTCCGCCTATTCTCAGTACCTGCTCGCGACGCGCGTCGCGGATCGCACTCGCTCGCTCGGTGAACAAGGCGTGGTGAGTGGTCGGACACTGGAGGAGCGGGCCAGCCAGCGCGAGATCGCGACGGCCGCCTTTGATGCGGTTTGCGAGCAATCGGAATTTGAGGGTCGCCATCAGCGAGAGGTTTCAGCGGCGGCGATGGATGTTGCGGAACGGGCACTGGCCGTCAGTCGCGAGCGATTATCCGTGATGCTCGGACCCCACGGACAAGATACAGCCGCGAGCAGCGGCAGCGATTTTTTGCTGACTTCGCCTTTTTCGGGTCGAGTGGAAGAGCTTTCGATGGTGGAGGCGGCCCGCTTCAGCGAAGGGGAGTCGATCGCCGTACTGGCCGACACGCGACGTCTTTGGGTCGCCGCGCAGATCCACCAACGGGACTGGAATTCGCTGAAGGTCGCCGCCGGCGAAACTCTGACGGTGACGATCCCGGCATCTCCCGATCGCCACCTTCCCGCGCAGGTCCGCTTCATTGGTTCCACCGTCTCACCGACAACACTCGCCCTTCCGCTGGTCGCGGAACTGGACAACTCCGAGCTGCTCTATCATCCCGGAATGTTCGTCTGGGTCGCGGTACCGGTGGCCGCACCACGGAAAGCTCTGTCGGTGCCGGTTTCCGCCGTTCAACACCAGGAAGGTCGCGATTATGTCTTCGTTGAAGAAGCACCCCGCACCTTCCGTTGGACGGAAATCTCGCGGGGAATTGAGACTCCGACGTGGATCGAAGTCACGCAAGGCCTGCAGGAGGGTGATCGAGTCGTCACGCAAGGTGCTTTTGCGTTGAAGTCGGAACTTTTGCTGGAACACGAGGCCGAGTAGATTCTGAGCCACCATGTTGTCCCGACTGATCCATTTCTGTCTGAACAATCAGCTGCTGGTCATCATCCTCGTGCTGCTCATCGCCGTTGCCGGCATCTACTCGGCCGCGACGATTCCGATCGACGCCGTGCCGGACATGACAAACGTCCAGGTGCAGGTGATTACGGAAGCCGGTTCCCTCTCGCCGCTGGAGGTCGAGCGCTACATCACGTATCCGGTGGAAACCACCATGGGTGGCTTGCCGGATATCGAAGAGATGCGCAGCATCTCGAAGCTGGGCCTGTCCGTCGTGACGATCGTTTTTCATGAGGGAACGGATATCTACCACGCCCGGTATCTGGTTCAAGAGCGACTGGCAGCGGCCAAGAGCGCCGTAGGCGAATACGGAAATCCGGAAATCGGCGCGTTGTCGACAGCCCTGGGCGAGATTCTTCAGTTCGAAGTTCGCAGCAGTACGCATTCGCCGATGGAACTGCGCAGAATTCTCGACTGGGAGATCGCACCCCGTTTGCGTGAAACACCGGGCGTGACGGAAGTCAACTCGCACGGCGGATTCTACAAGACGTTTGAAGTGCAGGTGAATCCCGACTGCCTGGCTGACTTCGGACTGTCGGTAACGGATGTCATCGATGCGCTCCGTCGCACGAATACAAATGCCGGCGGTGGCTATATCGTCCATTACGGCGAACAGCGGTTTATCCGAGGTGAGGCGCTGCTGCGATCCACGGATGACATCGAACAGGTTGTGATCCGCAGCGGTGCCGCGGGAGTTCCCGTTCTGGTCCGCGACATCGGGCAAGTGCGGATCGCTCCACTGACGCGACAAGGTGTTGTCACACGAGATGCCCGAGGAGAAATCGTCACGGGGATGGTCATGATGCTCCGAGGCGAAAACTCGCGCCTCGTCGTGGAAGCAGCGAAAGAACGCCTGGAGCAGATTCGCGCTACCCTGCCAACCGGTGTGGACATTGAGATCATCTACGACCGATCGGATCTGATCAGCCGGACACTCCACACCGTCATGAAGAACCTGCTCGAGGGCGGATTGCTGGTGATTCTGGTCCTGTTTCTGCTGCTGGGCAATTTTCGAGCGGGCTTAATCGTCGCCCTCGCGATTCCGCTGTCGATGCTCTTCGCCACCAATCTGATGGCATTGACCGGAATTACGGCGAGTTTGATGAGTCTGGGCGCGATTGACTTTGGCTTGATCGTCGACAGTTCCGTGATCATGATCGAAAACTGCATGCGGCAGATTGCGCACCGAGGGGGCCGAGCAGCCCATTGGTCGATCGTGCGCGATGCGGCGATCGAAGTGCGCAAGCCGACGATGTTCGGCGAACTGATCATCGCCGTGGTTTATCTGCCAATCCTGGCACTCCAGGGAACGGAAGGCAAACTGTTTCGACCGATGGCCCTGACGGTCTTGTTTGCCCTCGCCGGATCACTCGTCTTGTCGTTAACTCTGATGCCCGTCCTGGCAACACTGATCTTGCCTCGCCGCCTGGAGGAACAGGAAGTCTGGTTGGTGCGGCTCATCAAGCGCGTCTACCACCCAATCATCGCCCGATCGATCCGCCATCCGATCATCACCGTGGCTCTGACCGTGGCGGTCGTCGCGATCAGTATTCCGGTCGCCTGGAACTTGGGAGCCGAGTTTATGCCGCGACTGGACGAAGGGGACCTGCTGGTCGAGGCCGTGCGACTGCCCAGCGCCTCTCTGGAAGGCGCTGTCCCCATGTCGACGCAGATCGAATCGATCCTCCGGGAGTTTCCCGAGGTCAAGACTGTATTCTGCAAGACGGGCCGTCCCGAAATCGCAAACGATGTCATGGGTGTCCATCAGACCGATGTCTGGGTCATGCTTCACCATCGCGAGGAATGGCCGGAGGACAAAGACCGTGATGACTTGATTGAGGAAATGTCGCAACAACTCACCAGCCAAGTACCCGGAGTCGCCTTTGGGTTCACTCAGCCGATCGAGATGCGCGTGGACGAACTTGTCGCTGGTGTCAAAGCCGACGTTGCCGTTCTGTTGTACGGTGACGACATGGACCTGCTCGGGCAGAAAGGTAAGGAAATCGAACGCGTGCTGCGGACGATTCCCGGCGCGGCCGATGTGAAAGCCGATTACCAGGCGAATATCCCCACATTGACGATTACCGCGCAACCAGAGCAACTGGCACGGTTTGGGATCGAAGCCGTCGATGTGATGGATACGGTGTCCTCCATCGGTGGACACGCCGTCGGGCAGATTTACGAAGGACGAGCCCGTTTTCCCCTGATGGTTCGCCTGCCAGAAACCTGGCGTGAAAACGCGGAGTTGTTGCGTCGCGTCCCGGTCAAGCAGGTCGATCGTCAACCGATCACACTGGGCGATCTCTCAGAGATCCGCCTGGAGGAATCCCCTCCCGGCATTGAACACGAAGCTGGGCGGCGAAGGACATTCGTCCAGGTCAACGTGCGGAATCGTGATGTGGCCAGCTTTGTGCAAGAAGCGCAGCGTCGTGTTCAAACTGAAGTCGACCTGCCTCCCGGATTCTCGCTGCAGTGGGGAGGCGACTTTGAAAACCTGCGATCCGCAAGCCTGCGATTGTCACTGATCACACCCATCGTCCTGCTGCTGATCTGGATTCTGCTGTACACGACATTCAAGTCGATTCGGCTGGCGTTGTTGATTTTCTTGGCCGTTCCGTTGGCTGCGTCCGGCGGCGTCTTTGCATTGGCACTACGGGATCTACCGTTCAGTATTTCGGCCGGAGTCGGCTTCGTCGCGCTGTTTGGCGTCGCCGTCCTCAATGGTCTCGTTTGGGTTAGTGGCGCAGAGCATTTGCGGATCGATGGGATGTCACCCCGCATTGCAGCCTATGAAACCGCGCTCGTTCGACTCCGACCGGTCCTGATGACCGCGCTGGTGGCCAGCCTGGGCTTCCTGCCAATGGCGTTGTCGACGACTGCCGGAGCCGAGATTCAGCGTCCACTGGCCACGGTCGTCATTGGCGGACTGATCACCTCGACGCTGCTCACCGCACTCGTCGTGCCGGCGATCTACCCCTGGTTCGCGCCCCGTCGGTCAACCGAATACTCCACAGACAGTTTCGGTCAGGCACACCCCGACGCGCCCGACATGGACGACATGGAATAGTGCTGCGTCCAGCTAAGCTGGAGTCTCCAGTCTCCAGTCTAGCGCGTCTTCCCCGCACCAAAACGATACTCGACCCACCCTGTTCGCGTTTCCCCCACGGGGCAAGTCAGCAGGTGCGCGACGTCGTTCTTCCCTGCATTGGCAAGATTATGCGCATCGGTCGAACAGGTCTGATTTTCGACGCAGAAGAATGGTCGATCGGGTGTATACACCACCATGTGTGTGAACTCCGGACTGGCCTGAAAGACAATCTGGCGACCAACGTCGCGAAATTCGACACGAGCCGGATGCTCCGGTGTGATCCCGAAGAACACGTCGTCCAGCATCCGATCCGCCAGTGAAGTCGGCGTCCGCAAGTCATACGGCGTTCCTTCCAGTTCGATCAACCGCCCCGTGGGCAGAAGGGCCTCGGATTCCATCCAATGCGTTGCTGGAACGTGCAGATACGTCTCGGCGCGCGCTCCCTGATACGGGAAATACGGATGCAGGCCGAAACCAAACGGGACTGTCGCTGAACCAGCACGATTGTCGACTTCATATTCCCAGCGGACACGGCCCTCCATCACAACTACCGTGACGCGCAGTCGATGGGGCAGCGGAAACGTCGCGTGATCCGACGTGAAGTGCGTCTCGGCTTGCAGCCAGGATCGCTCGGCGGAACTGCCTGTGTCAGTCACCTGCCAGGGCACACTGTGCACCAGCCCGTGAATGAAATTGTCACCGTTGTTCGGTGGAAAGCGAAACTCTTGGTCTTGAAAGCGAAATACCGCGTTTCGCACGCGGTTCGGTGTCGGATAGAGGATCGGCGTTCCGTAGCCAACACCTGGCAGGTTCTCGATTTGCTCCGGGACTCGCAGGTACTCCACTCGATCGACCTGGATCGAGAACACATTGCAGCCTGCTTCCGGCACGAGTTCGACCTCTGTGGATCCCTGCTGCAGCGAATACACCGACCAGCCTGTCGAGGAATCGATTCGCTTGTTCACCTCACCCTCCAAACAACTGGATAGACACAACCAAGTACATACAGCAACGCGGACGACGCTGGACATCGCATGCCCCTTTTTGTCACGGACCGCGGCTTCGGGAAGATTCAAAGTGCGCCGTACATTATCAATCGACGGCCGCGAAATCACGTAAATCTTCGCCGCGGACCAAAAACACGGCCTTATTGTGGCCAGACGGGCGAACAAATGAAACCATGGACGGCACGGACCGTTTAGAGAAAAGGGGCACCCCACGCCGACGAATGGCAAAAAAACGAACGACCGTGGAAGTCGCAGATCGTCAGGCGGGGTACGGAATGGATCCGGAATCTTCACCTGATCTACGAACGGTCCACGGTCGATTCGCTCCCGCAGATGCCGGCGAGGGACGTGACGCTGTGAGGGGTCAGGCGGGGAATGTCCATCGCCGGCTTGCTGGTCAACTTGAAATGCGTTTCCGTGATTGAACGCCTCCGGATCATCGTCTGAAGAACAACTGAGGATGAAAAAGGGGGCCAGGCACCTCACAATCAGCGCTCTCTTCAGAACCTCGTGCAGGTTACCTCGGCGCCCGCCCCCATTTCGGTTCAAAGGCCCTTACTGGAAGCACACCTATCGTGATCCGTTCCCATTGCCACCTCCAGAATTGGAGCCTGTTGACGAGCCGTTGCCGGACTCACCATCCTGCTCCTGTTCGCGTGTCTGCTCACGCACCTGCTCCTGGACCTGAGCGGGATCGCCGTCGCAGTTCGGATCCTGCGGGCCATC
>CAZFWV010000273.1:2236-9273 GCA_964522605.1 uncultured Pirellulaceae bacterium | reverse complement strand
ATGTCTCCCGAACAGGCGCGCGGTGACTCGCACTGGGCCACCTCGCAATCGGACATTTACGCACTCGGCGTGATCCTCTACGAACTGCTGACGCGACGCCGCCCATTCGACTTTCGTTGCGGACGCGTGCAGGAGACGCTCGATCAAATCGCCCGTCGCACACCCATTCCGCCTCGGACGATCGATCCGACGATTCCGCAGAAGCTGGAACAGGTGTGTTTGCGGGCGCTGGCAAAAGAACCCGCCGATCGGTACACCACAGCCGCCGATATGGCCGCAGCGCTGCGCGAGGCGATTGCTCCACCCATAGCATCGTCCGGCACCTCCTGGACGGTGACTTGGATCCACGCCGCCGTCGCGCTGCTGCTGCTCCTGTTGGTAACCTTTGTTGGAGTGCACATGCTATACGATCCTGCTGCTGTCCTGACGGCCGACAATTCGGAGTCAACGACTGAACCCGTGGTAACGTATGTGTCTCTAGACAAAGAGCCGCAGCTCACCACGAAATGGACTCTGGGATTCAAGACAATCCAGCTGCAGGATGGAAGCCGGTTGCCGCGACCCATTCAAGATAAAGATTTGCTGTGTTTCAAGGTTGCGCTGAGTCAGCCGGGTTATGTCTACGTCGTTCAGTTTTATGAGCACCGAGATCCGGAGTGGGTTGAACTTGAATCACAGAATCCGCCATGGCAGGTCAGCACACCGTTACTGAAAGTTACGGCCGAAGATCATGAGGGATTGGAGATGTACCTCTTCGTCGTGGCCGAAAAGCAACTCAGTGCAGAAGATCGTGACCACCTGGAACAAATTCCGTTCCAACCTACCGAAGATCTGCGACTTGATTGCAACTGGTCCGTGCACGAAGTTCGGGCGGAACCAAGAGAGATCCAAGATCAGTACAGAGAACCAACGCGCGGCTCGCTGCCAGTTAAATGGCCTAACAGATTTCTGGTGGGTTTTTCGGAGGAGATCGAAAAACTTCCGATCCGCTCCTACGTCGGTTTCGTATATAGGCATGCAAAAGCTCCCTCCCTCGAGCGTTGGCGGTAGGAGGACTGTGATGCGAAGTCCGGTGAAAGGTACACGAGGTCGGGAGCCACTCAGGGCCACGATCGCTCAATTCCCCTCTGCGGCCCTCTGCGCTGCTAACGGTGGTTTTCTTGTCGGGCGGAGCGAATTCTATCATGCCGCAGGGTTGAGTTGTGTTTCCACCCGGTTTGACTCTTGGCATCTTGAAATTCAGCGCAGCCTTCGGCGGCAACTGGACTGTGTGCCATTGGCTCTGCCAGTGCTGTTCCTCGACCCAAGAGGACACTGGCAAAGCCAGTGGCACACCGAGTGCGGCAGCATCGCCTTGGGTTGCGGCCGAAGGCTGCGCTGCGCCTCTGCGCTGCTAACGGTGAGTTTCGTGTTGGGGCAAGCGAGTTCTATTTTGCTGTAGGGTTGAGTTGTGTTTCTACCTGGTCTGACTGTTGGCATTTTGATGCACGGCGCAGCCTACGGCGGCAACTGTACTGTGTGCCACTGGCTTTGCCAGTGCTTTTCCTCGACTCAAGAGGACACTGGCAAAGCCAGTGGCACACCCATTGCGACGAGCGCGGCAGTACACCCTTTGGTTGCGGCCGAAGGCTGCGCTGCATTTTTCATTTCTTTGACAGACTGGAACGTGTCTCCCAAAGGAAAAAAGAAGGGTAAACGCAGAGTGCGCAGAGGCGCAGAGTGCCGCAGAGAGGTTCGTTGCGAAGGTGGAGTGAGATCTCGTTATTCATCTTTCTTGGGTATTGCTCGACTACTGTTGGCTGGGTTGCTCTTGGCTTTGCCTGCCGAAGTTGGATCCTGCGGCGCTCCGAAGGCGGCGAATTCTGGACTCATTGAAGCCCTCGAAGAACTCGAGGGCACGAAAAAGTCGAAGAATACCGACTTGCGTCAAGAACGATGGACGCAGGTCGAACAAGAAGCCGTGATTGCGCTGAAGCAACTCGCCGAGGATCACGACGCGCGGCGAATCTTGGCCGGAAATCGCCCTGGTCTGATCGATGAAGCAGTGGCCCGCGGGGGCCCGCGCGCTGTTCTGCTGCTAATTCGCCTGGAAGCACATCTTGAGCGATACGCCCTGGCGCGGCAGTTGGCAGTGGGACTGCTTGCGTGTTGTCCGGACGTCGCCACCGATCCCGCTCTAGAAGCACTGACCACAAGTCAACTGGGCGCGATTGAGGGTTCCGTCGGAAGGTTGGCCAATGCCGAACAATGTTTCCGCCGAACCGTCGAGCTCTGTGACAAGCATCTGGAAGCGGCGGATGCGAGCGAATACGTGGCCATCGCTAAGTTGCTCGCGCGATCGCACGACGAACTGGGCGTGATTCTCTACACCATGGCGAAATACAGCGAGGCGCAGTCGAGCTTCGACGAAGCGATTGGGCTGTGGCGGAGGCTGGAAGAAGAAAACCGATTGTCCGTCGATATTTTGGAAGGCCAACGTCGCGCGCTGTGTCATTTGGTTGGTCTCAAAAAGGCACAAGGCCGATATCAAGAGGCGATCCGTGATTATCACCAGCTGCTTTCGATCGAAGAGAATTCAGAAGCTGGTGGTTTTGATCTGAGCGAATTGTATGGGCCAATGGCGGAATGCTACTACCTGTTGGCTCGAACAGGGAATGACAGCCTGATTGACGACGCGAGGGACTGGGCGAAGAAGGCACTTGCGGTCGCGGAGCAGCGGAACGAACCTCGCGCGATTCGACTTGCGAAAGGTCGATATGCTGCTGTCCTATTCGAGAAGGGGCAACAGTGCAGGGAACGGGAAGATGTTGGCCCTGCCGCCGATTTCTGGCAGGCGGCGCGCGAGATCTGGGAACAACTCCTGGCGGAATACATTCAAGTGGGAGATGAATTGTCGGTCGGCAGTACACGGCAGTTACTCGGAGATGCGGCCTTTGTGGAGGGGGATTCGGCCAAGGCCGTCGAGCAATATCAGGAGGCAATCCGTTGCCTGATGCGCTGCGAGGCGACACCGATCACGCAATTTAATGCGTACATGGGGATGGCTCGTGTGTGCAAACGGGAGCAGGATTTTACCAGGGCCGAGGAGTATGTTATGGAGGCAATTCAAGCTGTCGAAGTCGCGGGTGCGCAGGCGACCGGGTCTCGACGACAGCAATTGCGGTATCACGAGCAGTTTTGCGAAGCCTACGATCTGTTGATGCAGTGCATGATCGAAAGGGGAGATGTTGAGGGGGCACTTGAGGGGGCACTTTGTTTTGTCGAAAATCTCCGCAATCGCCTGCTGCAGGATGAGCTGCTCTGTCTCGGTGACGCGAATCCGCTCGATGCCCTAGCGGCGAAAGAGCGTGAAGCATTTCTGAGTCTGCGAGAGTATCTGAAGAAGCTCTATCACCATCGAAGCTCCAATCCTGACGACTCTCAGACCATTCTGTTGCCGCGGAAGATCGCCGAGTATGAATGGCGAATTCTTGAGCTGTGGAACACTGCCCGCGAAAAGACTCTGGCGCGGCGAGGTCTGCTGCCGCCACTCGAACAATCAACGACCTGTTCGGAGAGGTTGCGAGAAATTGTTCGAACTCACGGAAACGATGTGATCTTGTATTACCATCTCGGAGCTCATGACAGCTATCTGATTGTGATCGATGGTCAACAGCCAGAGCCGATTGAGTCCCATCGACTGACGATCACGCCTGCACAGGGAAAGACCCTGTTTCAGAGTCCGCCTGAGCATGAGACTTCCATGGACTGCTTTCTGGCTTCTGCGCTGGTAGAAGAGTTCATCGGCCATTTGGGAGCTCCCAAGCCGGTCTCGCGAACCAAGTTGCAGACGTTCGAAGAGCAGCAAGCGCTGGTGCTGAGCGAAATCTTGCTCCCACCGCAAGTCCTAGCGAAGATTTGCCGAAACCGTTACGAACATGTGATCATCGTGCCCGATCCGATGATCCATCGCCTGCCTTTCGTGGCTCTGCCCGTCAAGTCGAAAGTCTCATCTTTGAAAGCGCGCGAACTCGGCGACGCGCAACTTCCAAGAGCGTCGGCTGAGACCGAGTCCGCACGCGTGATCGATCTCTTTCCCCCGATTTGCTATGTCCCTTCGCTGCAGGTTCTGCATCTGCTTGAGTCTCGCGAGGTGCGTCAGCGACCTGGGGGAAGTCTCATCGCCTTCGGCGGCGCGAGTTCGGATCTGCAGAAGGCAAGAGAAGAATGCCAACAGTTTGTCGATACGTTTCCCGATTGCGCGGTTAGGAAACTGATCGGGCTGCGGGCCGACAAACGTCTGCTGGAATTGTACGACAGTAGCTGTCGCCTCGCTCTGTTTGCCGATCACGCCGTTAACGAAGTGGGAACGGATGGTTTGACGAGCCATTTTCGGATGGCTCTTGATCAAACCCTGACATTGGACGCAATCCTGGAATTGGACTTGGACGCCTGCGAAGCCGTCATCCTAAGTGCGTGTGGTACAAACTTGGGAACCGCGACGCGGCTTGACAGCGGTCAATCGCTGGCCCGTGCGTTTCTGATTGCCGGGGCCGCGCGCGTCGTCGCGACGAATTGGGCGATTCCCGACGATTTCTCGACCATGACGCTGTTCTTCCAGAACCTCGCAGGTCAATCCCGACAGGGTCGACCGATCGATTACGCACGAGCGCTGCATGAGGCCATGAAACGGGCCAGCAACGAACCCGGAATGAAACCGTACCGGTGGGCCGCCTTCGCCCTCGTGGGACCACCGGTCGCTCAGCATGCGTGGCGCCCGTCGGGCTCCCCATTGACGCGAACCGCCACGACGACGAATAGACAATCTAAGTAGCCCCCCACCTGCAGCGATGAGGAATGCAGGCAACCTGATGTCCACGGAATCGCGAAAGTCGACTCCCGCACCTCCGTGCGATGAAGCACTCCTGGCCGCTTATCGCGATGGCGATCAAACGGCTGCAGAGATGCTCTTTCAGCGCTATTACGCCCGGCTGGTGTCGCTCGCGCGCAGCCAGATGGGCTACACCCTGCGACAACTGGAAGAATCGTCCGATGTGGCGATGTCCGTGTTCGAAAGCGTGTTTCAGCGCGGAAGAGAGAATCGGATCTACCTCGATCCGAACAAGAATCTCTGGCCTCTGCTGGTGAAGATCACGATCAACAAGATTCGCAACCACGCGAAGACGGGGACCCGCATCAAACGTGACCAACGTCGCACGGTGCCGATTCTCGACTCCGAGCTGTTAGAGGCCGATGCGGTTCCTACGCACGCGATGGAGACCAAGGAGTTAATTCTGCAGCTGCACGACACGTTTGGACCCCGTCGGCGCGTCGTCATCGATGGCTTGTTGGAAGGCCTATCGGTAGCCCAGATCGCCGAGAAGACGGGTCTGGCAGAACGTACCGTCTACAAGACGCGACAAGGCATCAAGGAAATCCTCGAACGCATGGCGGCCGATGGGAATGCTTGATCGTGGCACCAGCCGCGGCTTGACGGGCTGCCGTCGCCCCGTGTGGGGCTAGGGTTGCTCCCTTTTCCGCGGGTCAAGTCGAGTGAAACCGGAGAGTGAGAAGAGGAGCCACGGATCAAACGGACAAAACGGATGTCCGCGGATCGGTCCGCGCCGATCCGTCCTCTCCGTCAAATCCGTGGTTCCCTCTCCTCCTTCGGTCCATCGCCTTCGGCGTTGCATGTAACGCGAGATTCCATTGCAGTGCGACCAGGCTGAACGCGTACGGTGGGATGGACTGCGAACGAGGAAGAATAAAGCCCGGGGCTGACGAGTGCGAGCCACGCAGCCCCGGGACCTCTTGTCGCCTGCGATCGATTACCGACGTCGCATGAGTCCTGCGAGTCCGAGGATCCCGCAGAGCAGCATCACCAGCGAATTCGGCTCGGGTACTGCGAACGAATAGACGTAACTTGGCAGCAAGTGGCGACCTTCGAGCGGACTATCCATGGGCAACTGCGTACCATCGGTGCAAATGTCCAGAAGAACAATGTTGCCTTCTTCATCCTCGACATCCAGGACGCTGAAGTCGTTATCACTGGCGATCAGCAACGCGTACGGTTGAGGACCGGATAGCGGGACCATCTGCAGGCCTTCCAGTTTTTCCACGGGGTTTCGCCCGACCGCCTTGAGTGCCGCATCGACATCCAGATAGAGCGACTTGGGAACGGGAGTAATCTCGGCAGGTAGTTCACCCGTCCCGGGCAGAACGACTCCTGTGACGTCGCTGGCACTACTCAGATCGATCTTGTAGACGCGCTTCGTTCCAATCGTCGAACGGACTGGATCGACACCCAGTGGGTCGTTCACACCGACACCCCGGTTGTCGCGTTCCAGGACCAGCAGTTCCTGATCGCTCAAGGCGAACAGTTCATTGGCGCTAATGTTGCGGCCCTGCTGATTCGGGTTGAAGGCTGCCTCCGCCGGAATTCGCGCGTTGATGCTTTCAATCGACTCCAATTGGTAGACGTACTCACCCTTCGGCAGACCGGTTGCGACGTCGATCGCCGCCAATCGGACATTGCGCGCGTTACGCGATCCCTCGTTGATCAACGGGTCCTGCATCATGGCAAACAGCGTATCGCCGTCCGGGCTGATCGTGAGCGATTCGATTCCGCGTCCCGGCTGACGACCGGTGACGATCCCCGAAGGACCATGGTTGACGTTTCCCTCTTCGTCGATGGGCAACCAAGCTTCCGGGACGGTCAATGCGCGCTGAAAGCGGGCCTGCGTGATGCCCTCGCCCGCATCGGCCAAGGCGAACTCATAGATCACCGGTCCAAACTCGTCGGCGACGAAAAACGTGCCCGTGGGGCCCATCGCCAGGCCCTCGGGATCGAACGAGTAGCCCAGGTCCAGAGGATTCTCGGTCTCCTTGCCGGTATAGACTTGCGTGCCATCCGCGCTCGTAAATCGAATCGTATCCACCAGCGCGAAATTACTCAGCGCTCCCGTGACCGGATCGACATCGAGCGAAAATTTCTGCATCCGGGAATCAAACGGTGTCAGACCGCCTCCCGGGCCGGCGTCGGGGATCGCATACAGCGT
>CAZFWV010000273.1:0-2136 GCA_964522605.1 uncultured Pirellulaceae bacterium | reverse complement strand
CATTTTCGCGCCTACGCGCCCTGACCGTGGTAACCGCCGCAGAATGCCAGCGACAAACTGGCATGTTGACGGCATCCAATGGTCGTGCCGATCAGACTTCGCCCAAACCGGTGGATTCTCTCGGCGTCGAGGCGCGTGCGATTGCTTGCTGCGGCAACGAAGTTGCGGTTCGTGACGATTCGTTTAACCCGCAGCCGTAGGCAAGGTCTTCCCGTGGCTACGCTTCCATCTCGCCAAAACTAAAGGAGATGCGTGCTACCGCACGCGGGGCGTTGCCCACGCGGTTAAACGAACCTGGCCGGGGGCTACGGGTTAAACGGATATTTACCGCGATTCGGCTGCCTGGAGACGGGGTATTGAATCTGGTAGGATATGCCACGTTGACGACATCCAAGTGTGGCGCAAAAGAAGATGTGAAGATTCTGTGAGCGTTTTGCTTTGTCTCAAAAGCCACGGTCAACAGTTTTGAGACAGAGCCTCGTTCAAAAAGGGAAACGAATGCCATGAGCATCCTTGTGGTTTCTGCAAAAAGGAGGCGAGACAACCACTCGAATGTTGCTTTACTAAAAGAGTAGACAGCGACTCGGACTGTCGGGTCGCTCTGCGGCAACAATGGAGAGTATTCGCACCGGTCGAGCGCCACGCGGTTGTCTGCGACTGGTACAACAGAGGATCCTTGCGTCGGACGGCATCGTGCAGAATAGGGTTCTTGAAAGTGGCGCCCGTCGGTGCGCATGATGTTGCGACTCGACAGACGCTGAACTACTTCTTGGCCCCGCAGACTCCGGCGTTTGGCGACCACGATGAGTCTTGCCTGCCCGGGTCAATCTCGAAAGCGACGCCTGCCCTGCCGCAGACTGCGCATGGAGCATCTTGAGCGTCGCGTCTTGCTGACGGGAAACATTGGAGCGACCGGCGAGATTCTGCGACTCGCTACTGTGTCGTGGCATCATGTCTATGCCGATCTGAATGGGGCGACGGCAGCGGCAGATGGCGCTTCGATGCACATTGCGGCGGAGCAGGAGGGCCGACTCACCGTTCGAACGATCACCCAGGCCGACGGCGGATTCGATCCTTTGCTGACACTGTTCAACTCGGCAACCGGTGGTCGAACGCCTTTGGTCCAGAGCGACGATGCAAGGTTCTGGCGCTCGTCGCTCGATGAATCCTTGGGTAGCGAGGGCGACGCGCAGCTGCAGTTGGATCTTCAGCCCGGCAAATATGAAGTCGAGGTTTCCTCAGTCTGGGAGTTCGTGCCTGGTGGGGCGGACGAGACTTACTCGCTCTCGATCACCTGGGAGCCTCTTGCGGAAAAAGCACGGGAAAGCGACGAAGAGGGACCTGGGGACGAAGCCTATCAGGTGGAAGGTCAGCCCTGGAGTCTGATCGCAGACGATTTCAATGGCGATAGCATTCTGGACATTGCCACGGCCAACAAACTCACGAATGACGTCACGATTCAATTGGGACTCGGCGACGGGACGTTTCAAACGGTGCGAAAATGTGGCACGGACAGCGGTGAAGAATGTGATGTCCTGTCCTTTCCCGTCGGAACTTCGCCCATTTCCATCATCTCGGCTGATTTCAACCAAGATGGAATGGTGGATCTCGTAACGGCCAACAGTTCCTCCCACGATGTCTCGGTGTTGTTCGGACAAGGGGACGGCACATTTGCGCCCAAAATGGCTTTGGCAGCAGGGCGAGAACCGCGGTTTCTTGCCGCGGCCGATCTGAACCGGGACACCTACCTGGACTTACTGGTGATTAACCAGCGGTCAGAAGATCTCTGGGTCCTAATGGGTTCGGGTGACGGCGGGTTTCATTTTGAGAAAGCCGGACAATATTGGCTGGGTGGATCGCCCCGTCATGTAGCCACTGCGGACCTCAACGGAGATGGTGATCTGGATGTCGTCATTCCGCGCCGAGATGGGGGTGACGTCGCGGTGCTGTGGAATCGAGGGGATGGTACGCTCGACTGGCCGGAAGATGTCACGCAAACGCCCAGCCCGCCGGGTCAGACCTTTGCGGTTCGGGAGAGTCCCTTTGCCGTGACGATTGCGGATCTGAACGACGATGGATTTCTCGACTTGGCGGCCACGAGTGACAAAAAGAACGTGGTTTCCGTGCTGCTCGCGG
>CAZFWV010000272.1:0-9275 GCA_964522605.1 uncultured Pirellulaceae bacterium | reverse complement strand
CCAAGTCGGTCAGGTCCACATGCTTCCAGATTCCGCCGATGTGTTGCTCTCCCGGTAGGCGGAAGAAGTTCGTATTCACTTTGACTTCGGCACCAACGATGATGCCCTTTTCGAACAGATCGTCCAGGTTGAAGAAATCTTTCGTGCGGTCCTTCGGATCGTAAATGAACGTCGAGACCATGCCCCACGACTTCGGCATGACGGCACCCATCGTGAACCCGGTATAAGGCAATGCCAACAAGAAGGCAGGGTTGGCGATGAACGCCTGGTTCACGAATTGTGTTGTGCCGTCGCCGCCGGCAAAGACATCCTGATCGGCAGCGCCGAGCACGTCCTTCTTGCCGGCGAAGACAATGAATTTCTCCGAAAGCGGTTGCGTGATCACGAAGTTCGTGATGAACGGCACGCCGGGATCGTTTGGGACGGGTGGCAGCAGGCCTGGGAACACGGCAGGAGTCAGCGCGCCGGTGTTGAGCGAGACGTTGCCGAAGTCGCCGTACCAGTGCTCGGCGCGCACCAACAGCTGACCATAAGGCAGACCACCGAATTTTTGCAGGTCGAAAATCAGATCATATTCGCCGCGGCCAGTGTACTTGAACGTGTCGCCCAGCCCGAGGGGGAAGTTTGGCACGGCCGCCACAAGCGGAGAATCGATACCACCGTCCACACCGAAGCCGAATTGAGTCACGCGACCGGCAAAGGTGACCCCGGATTCTTGCAGGTGCGATCGGTACCCGCACCAGTCGCCTGTCAACGTGGGGCTGCACCAAAGACATCCGCAATCGGATTGGCCACAGGCCCCACACCCGCAGGCGGTGACCGACGGGAGCGAATCGCACCCGAGATCCTGACAACCGACGTCGGCTGCACACCCGTCTTGAGCGAGAGCGGAAGAGCTGGCCAACATGGCGAAGAGTAGAGCGAACGACAAGCGAGCGATGTCGGCACGCATGAGATCGATTCCTTTCGAAATAGAGAGACTCCTCTGAGTGCGTCGTCAGAAGGAGTCCTATGTCTTCAGGAAAACCGTCTTCGGTCGGATCGCGCGCGTGCCGATGGGACGACTCTAGCGATTCTGCAGCACGACACCATCGCATGCCGTTCTAGCCTTTGTCTCAAAACTGCACTGGCAGAGCCAGTGGCACACTAGATCAGCGGGTGCCACTGGCTCTGCCAGTGCTGCGGAAGAGTTCTGAGACAAAGCCTAATGTTAAGAAATGCCATCCTCCAATGGATCAGCTCGTCGTACAGCGAACAACTGCCATCATTGAATAGCAACTTGATTTCAAGTCACACAAACAGGAGGGAGAGGCTCCCGCTTCACGGCTCGATCCCTGCGCGTTCACATAGCCGAGCCAATTGGGCAATCGATTGGGTGCCGGTCTTTTTCATGACTTGGCCCCGATGCTCCTTCACGGTCCGTTCGGTGATTCCCAACTGTCGTGCGATTTGCTTGTTGAGCAACCCCTCGACAACCAGAAGCATGACTTGATATTCGCGTTGGGAGAGGGTTCCGACCTGCTGGCGAAATTCTCGTATGGCGGACGCTTCCTTCCGGTGTTGAACATGCCACTCGATCGCGTTGCGGACGGATCGCAGAAGCACCTCTTGCTCCACCGGCTTCGTTAAGAAGTCCACAGCCCCGAAACGCATCGCCTTAACGGACGTGGGGATATCGCCGTGAGCCGTCACGAACACGATCGGCAGATCCACTTGTCGGGCCGTCAGTTCCTCCTGCAACTCAATTCCGCTTTTACCCGGCATTTGATAGTCGAGAATCAGACAACCAGGAAGATCTTCCCGGTCGTGTTCGAGAAACTGCCGAGCATCCTCGAAGGCAGAAACTTCCATGCCCAGCGACGTGAACATCCGCGCCAAAGACTCACGAATCAACGGATCGTCATCCACAATGTAGACGATCGACCCTGGCGTTGAATGGGATGACATGCGATTGCTCTCCACTCTACTCTCGTGATTCTGCTTGCTTGTCGATCGGCAGACTGACATGAAACGTGGACCCCCGGTCGGCATTTACGGTCGCCCAGATCCGACCGCCGTGCGCGCGAACAATGGTGCGGCTGATGGTCAAGCCCATGCCGATCCCGCCCTTTTTAGTTGTGTAGAAGGGTTCGAAGATCCGCTCGATTTCGGCCTCATCCAGCCCGACCCCGCTGTCGCACACTGCCAATTCAACAGAATCGTGATCGACGCTCGTCGTGACGGACAAAATGTGCGAAGCAACCTCCGCGCGACGCATCGCCTGGGTTCCGTTGACGATCAAGTTCAAGACAACCTGCTGGAGCTGAATCTCGTCTCCGACGATGTACGGCAGTTTCTTGGCCAGTTGCATTGAGACGCTGACATCGCGCCTGTTCAGTTCGGTCTCCAGAAACCGGACAACGCTTGTAATGAGCTCGTTCAGGTCAATTCGCTTCTGAGGCTGTTCTTCCATGCGCACGAGGGATCGAATTCGATCCACGATCTCGGTGACTCGTTTACCGCCGGCGGTGATCACGCGAAGCGCAGCGCGGATTTGCTCGACGTCCGGATTCGCTTGATCAAGCAGACGTTCCGCTGTTTCGGCATCCGTGAGGATCGCAAACAGCGGTTGTTTGACTTCGTGTGCAATCGAGGTCGCCAACTCGCCCATGCTTGCCGCGCGCGCGACGCGGGCAAGCTGATTCAGGTGAACTCGCGATTCCTCCTCGGCGCGTTTGCGTGATACGATCTCACGACGAAGAGCCTCGTTCGATTGGCGAATGCGACGGGTCCGAAAATGGCCGTAAGACAGTCCAAGTCCGACACACACGATTGCCAATGCAAATCGAAAAAGAGTTGTTTCCCACCAGCGGGGTGCGACGGTGAAGGCAAGCGAGTGAGCAGCTTCAAGCCAAGGGCCATTCCCATGTCTCGCGGACAGACGAAACGCGTAGTCGCCCGGCCGTAGATCCGTGTAGTAAGCGATTCGATCCCCTTCCGCGTTGGTCCATTTCTCATCGTGTGGGTCAAGCCGGTACCGTACCTGAACATGCCGAGGTTCCGTGAACGGCTGCACCCCAAATCGAATCGACAGCCGCCGTCGACCGCTCTGAAATCGGAAAGGTCCGCCGAAGATCACGCCGGCACCATCAATCGCCACGTCTTCCACATGAAGGGTCGGTGGCGGATGATCGCCAAGAAAAGGCTGAGTTTGGAGTCTCACGAGGCCGCCATGCACCAGCCACAGCTCACCGTCCCTGACGAAGCACGTTTCGGAAAACGCTCTCACCGGGGGAAACCGGTCAAACCCTTCGATGCGATAGCTCGTGACCTGGCGGATCTGACCATCCGCGACGGCGTCAAGCTCATCAATGCGCACATGAAAAAGCCCGTCGCGGCCCCCGAACCATAGATTCCCCTCCCTGTCCGCGGCCAGTCGCTCGATGTTGTCCGCTTCGAGGCCGCATTCTGGTGCAAAAGCAACCAACGCTCCCGATCGATAGCGCGCAATGCCGTTCGAGGTCCCCATCCAGAGCGTCCCATCGGCAGTCGCGAAATGGCAGATGAATCGAGGGTTCTGTAAGGAACTTAACTCGTGCTCTCCGATTCGATCCAGCTGACCTTCGCGGGATCGAAAGAGCCCCGATTCGTGGCCGATCCACACCGAGCCCTTCTTCTCCTCCCAAAACCAGTGAATACGGCCCGATCGAAGCGCCTCGAGCTCTTGCAGCTGACCATGACTCACTCGGTATCCACCCTCCGTCCCGAGAGAAAACCAAAGAGTACCCGTCGAGTCCTCCAGGGCAACTCCAATGTTCATTCTCTCGACGGCGGGCGGCACTTCCGCTGCGATGATGCCCTGGTCTGACCATTGTGCAAACCCCTTCCCTGTACCAAGCCAGAGCTTTTGATCACTGCCTTGTGCAATCGTGATGACTCTCGGATCGGGTAGTCCCTGATCCACTCCGAATTGCTCGATCGCGCCTTCGCGCATCCGACACAGTCCCGTGTCGGTTCCGAACCAGACGGTTCCTTCGGCGCCCGCGTATACACAATGGACCTGCGATTTGCTCCAGACGGTCTCTCGCTGGCTATTGCGATAGTGATGGAGCCCTCGGTTGTCGCCATGCCCAATCCACAGACTCCCTGGATGGTCCTCCAACAGGCAAAACGCGGACGGCTCACTCAGGACCTCTTCAAAGGGCTGATCACCAACGCTCCGATAGACGCCGAAGCGCGCAGCCACGTACAGTCCGCCGTTGCGAGTTCGCACGATGTCGTAAATCTGCTGTGACGAGAGCTCTTGACCCCGCGTGGTGAACGCGCGATCCCGCAGATGCAGCAGCGTGCGATTTGTTCCGACCCAAAGACCACCACCTTCGTCACAGTAGATCACGTTCACTCGGCGAGTCGGCACACTCTCGCCCAACGGGGCCTCCTTCGGAAGACGATCGTGAATCACTTGCCGATACGTCGAACCCTCGCGGTAGAACAGACCCACATTCGAGCCGAACCAGAGCGTGCCGTCTTGATCTTCACAAAGGGCCCGCACGTTCTTGGGAGCATTCTCGAGCGGCTGATAGACCGTCTCACTCGTGCTTACGTAGGTCTCATCCTCCGTTCCAATCCAGAGCCTCCCGCGACGGTCTCGAAGAAACGCGTAGACCGTTTTGCCAGAGAATGCCGGGACATGCTCGAGCGTCGCCGGTTGCCCGTTGTGGTATCGAGCGACACCGCGCGTCGTCCCGATCCAAATCGAACCGTTCGTATCTTCGTAGAGTGTCCGAATCTCGTCGAACGGCAACTGAGGAGCGTTGTCGTGATTGAACACTTGGAACCGAGATCCGTCGTAACGTACCAAGCCATTATCCATACCGATCCAAACGTAGTGGTCTCGGGTCTGGATGATGTCATTGACCCAATTGCAGGGCAGACCCTCCGAACTGGTCAAGTGCCGGTGGATGTGCTCGGCAAAGGGAACATCGATCCGCAGCCCGTCGTCTGCCCGAACGGTGAGGCAAAGCAGGATCCACAGCAGGCATAGGACTACTGTGCAGTTTCGAAGTCTACGACCTGGGAACACGATGGTTGGGAGTCCCGCTCCATAAACGAGAGAGTGCAGTCTCTTTGGATAGTAACGTGGAAGATGTTGTCACACCCTCCCGCACCGGAGATTGTGCAGCTTTTGAGTTGCTGATTCGGAAGCAGTTACTTCACCCTCCCAGTGGCCAATCGTTTAACCCGCAGCCGTCAGGCGAGGACGATCCTTTTATCCTCGCCTGACGGCTGCGGGTTAAACGAATCGCCACGAATTCTGTTCGTAAACTCCAGAAAAACCAACACCTGCAAACGGCACGACCCCCACAGGGAGAGTAAATCCTGCGCGTACACTCCGCGGATTGTACCAAAGTCCAATTGAGCGCTTTCGTGGACCGGCTAGGATTCTAGCATTATCCAGCACTAACGGCTATTCAACGCTTATAAATTGGCTAGATCAGTCAATGGTTGGGGTTTCCCGATGACGGAAGGCGATGACAAGGTCTTCACGATTGTCGAGCTGGCGGGGTACCTGAAGATCCCGAAATCCACGCTCTACAAGCTCGTTCGATCGGGATCTGTGCCATGCTTGAAGGTGGGAAAGCACTGGCGTTTTCACAAGGACGCCATCGACGCGTGGTTGACGAATCAGAATCGGGGCGACAGAAAGGAGGGGGGGGCACAATAAGAGTGACGCGCCTCTGTCCCGGGCGGATTCGATTATCGGCCCCTTTTTCGCTGCCTGAGAACTGGTTTCGCAACTGGTTTTCGGGAGGGCGAAGTTCGTGCTGCGTCTTGACTTTCGAGCGATGCAGCTCGGCAGGAGCGTCGCCCTCCCATTTTTTGAAATGCCCACTAGGGTATCTCCGGCGCTGCCGAATCGCAGTTCGCCGGGGACAGATGAGTGCCACTGAGTTTTTGACTGAGTTTCGTTCGATCCTTCACTACATGAGGAGCTGGAGATGTTGAAGAGAATGGTTGCCAACGGGCTTCCCCTGTTGGCGGTTGTTGTTATCGCAACCGCCGCGCAGGCACAGCAGAAGCCAAATATTCTGGTCATTTGGGGCGATGATGTCGGCGTGCACAACATCAGTGCCTACAACCACGGCATCATGGGGTACAAAACACCGAACATCGACCGGATCGCGAAGGAAGGCGCGATGTTCACGGACGCATACGCCCAGCAGAGTTGCACGGCCGGGCGGGCGTCGTTCATCCTGGGCCAGCACCCCTTCCGGACCGGTTTGCTGACGATCGGCATGCCGGGCAGCGAGCACGGCGCGCCCGACTGGGCTCCCACGATCGCCGATCTGCTCAAGGATCAAGGTTATGCGACTGCGCAATTCGGCAAGAATCATCTGGGCGACCGGGACAAGCACCTTCCGACGGCGCACGGTTTTGACGAGTTCTTCGGCAACCTCTATCACTTGAACGCCGAGGAAGAGCCGGAGACCTATTACTACCCGAAGGATCCCGAATTCAAGAAGAAGTTCGGTCCGCGCGGTGTGATCCATTCGTACGCCGACGGCCGGATCGAGGATACGGGACCGTTGACGCGAAAACGGATGGAGACCGCGGATGAAGAATTCGCGGCCGCCGGCCTGGATTTCATTGATCGCGCGCACAAGGCGAACAAGCCGTTCTTTGTCTGGATGAGCACGACCCGGATGCACGTCTGGACGCGGTTGAAGAAGGAAGCGGATGGGAAGACCGGGATCGGGCTCTATCCCGACGGCATGGTGGAGCATGACGGCCACGTCGGTCTGTTCCTCGACAAGTTGAAGGAACTCGGAATCGACGATAACACGATCGTGGTCTACAGCACCGACAACGGTGCGGAAACGGCGACTTGGCCGGACGGCGGCATCACCCCGTTCCATGGCGAAAAGGGCACGACTTGGGAAGGCGGCTTTCGCGTGCCGCAACTCATCCGCTGGCCCGGCGTGATTAAGCCCGGTACGGTCTACAACGAGATGATCTCGCACGAGGACTGGCTGCCGACCTTCCTGCACGCGGCCGGCGTACCGAACATCGTCGAAAAATGTAAGGAAGGCTATCAAGCCAACGGCAAGACCTGGAAGGTCCATCTGGACGGTTATGACTACCTGCCGTTCTTCAAAGGCGAAGTCGACAAGGCGCCGCGTGACACGATCTACTACTTCGGTCAAGGCGGGGAACTGAATGCCGTTCGCTGGAACAACTGGAAGGTCCACTTCGCGATTGTGAAAGGCAATATCGCCTCGGGGGAACGGATCGTTCCCAACTGGCCGTTGATCATCAATTTGCGTGCGGACCCGTACGAAATCATGCACGAACATGGCGAGATGGGTTACCTGCGCTGGTACGCGGACAATATGTGGCTGTTCGTCCCAATTCAGGAGAAGCTCAAGGGCTTCTTCTCGACGATCCCGCAGTATCCGTTCCAGGAAGGATCGAGCCTCACCGCCGGCAATATCAACTACAACTCGCTGAAAGCGATGAAGGCGTTGAACATGCTGAAGGAGCTCGAGGAACGGTTCCCGGTTGGGCAGTAGGAAGAGAATGAAATCGCTTCTGACCTCGACACGCTTGACCCCGCCACGCCACGAGCTGTGGCGGGGTCAACGCCTTAATACATGGGCGGCGGACATGACCGACAGCAGCAGCGGTACGAGCAGAGAAATCGACACATGAGATCGCGACTCAGGCGTTTCTTCGCCGGCACGGTTCGGCCCTTCTTCCTGGTGACGGGCGCTGGAACTGCTCTGGTGGCGCTCTATGCCATTTCGCCGTCCTGGGCGATGCCCAATGTCGCCCGATTACCCTATCTCCAGGACTACACGATCATCATCCAACACTGGGGGATCATGGTCGGATTGATGGGTTTGTCGATGATGGCGGCGGCAGTCGTTCCTCAGTGGCGCGTGCCCATCTTCCTGTATAGCGCAATCGAGAAGGCCTTTATGGTCTGGCTGGTGCTCTCCAATGCTCAGCACTCCTTTGTGACTGGCTTCTGGGTCCCCTTCGCACTCGATTCGACCGTCGTGATGTATACGGTTGGTTACTTTCTGACCTGTGGATTCCGCAGTCCTGAGACGGAGGCACCGTGAATGCACGAACCAAGTGGGACAACGACCACCATGCTGCGCAAGTTGCTTGAACTGGGCCGCTACTTGCTGGTCATTCCGGTGATCGGCTCGTTGCTGCTCACGGCCGGTGTCGTCGTGATGGCAGCCGGCTTAATCGTCGAACGCGCTTGGTATTTGCTCCATAACGGAGAGTTCTCGACGAAGTCTGCCAAGATGATGTCCGTGACGGTCATCCAAACCATCGACTTTTTCCTGGTAGGCGCTCTGGGATACATCACGGCCGTGGGTATCTACAATCTGTTCATTGCTTCGGAAGAAGAACAACTACTCAAGCGGATCAAGGTCGAGAAACTCAAGGACCTGGAGGACAAAATTATCGGTGTGGTTGTGGCAGCGCTGGCCGTGGCATTTCTTGGCACGGTTTCGGACGCTTCACAAGTGCAGGAGACTTTATATTCTGGAGTTGGCATTGCGTTGGTAATCTTGTCACTCTGCGGTTTCATCTACTTCTCCGGTAAGGAGGAGCAATGAACAGATCGTTCAACCATTGGAGCATTCCAACCGTGATCCGAATCGTTTGCGCCACCATTATATTGATGAGCCTCACTCACGTGGGACTTGCCCAGTCCCGGAACGGCCGGGATGCTGCAACCACAGCGGCCGAGCAAGAGGCGATTCATCAGCGCCTGAAGTCGTACTTGGAGGAATTCGACAAGCATGACTCGGTGGCCGTCGCGGCGTTCTGGTCGCCCGACTGCATCTCGACCGCGGAGGATTCCGGTGAGCGGATCGAAGGGCGCGAGGCACTGCAGCAGCACTTCGCCGCGTTCTTTCGAGAGGCGCCGGGCGCCCAGCTCGCGGGGCAGGTCACCGACATCCAGATGATCAAGCCCGATGTGGCCGTGATCGAGGGACGGACGACGCTGGTCGTCGGCGACGCGGAGCCGGTTGTGTCCGTCTTCGCAGCAACGCTCGTCAAGGAGGGCAATGATTGGCTGATCAGCAACTCCCGCGAACGTGATCTGCCGCCGCCCATGAGCCCTCACGATGCACTCCAGGATCTGGCATGGTTGATCGGCACCTGGCAAGATCAATTGAACGACGCGCAGGTCGTCACCACGGTCCGCTGGTCACCAAACCGTGCCTTTCTGATCCGCTCGTTCGCCGCCCAGTTTGCAGAGGAGGAGCGGC
>CAZFWV010000271.1:7198-9286 GCA_964522605.1 uncultured Pirellulaceae bacterium | reverse complement strand
AGTAGAGAGTAGAGGCTGGAGGTGTTAGAGTCTGCAGTCTTAAAACCTCCAGCCTGCAGCCTCCAGCCTGTTCCCGCCTTACTCCTGCGCTTCCCTGAACTCACGCAGGAACTGCTCCAGGCTCTGCAGAACGGAGTCGCGGAGCAGGTTTTTCTGGGCGAGCGTGACGGCGCCGAATTTTGTGGAACGCCAGGTGGTGACGAGAGCGGGCTTCTGGTTCGTGGCCAACCGCGCGGGCTGAATTGCCTCGAATTGGGAAATGAACGCAAACACCTCGCCTTCATCCGAATCGATGACCTTCAATAGGTCGACCTGAATCTCCAGGATCAACGTTTGGTCCGTGTAGCGGTTCGACACGGGGACGCCCGTCTGCTGCAGTTGCTGGAGCAGATATCGTTCGAACGACTCCTTCCGCAAACCGAATTGTTGCGCGACATCGTCGCTCTCGGGAATGCTGACGGTCAGGAAGATCGAGCGGTGTCCCTGAAGGGTCTCTTTTCGGCTCGCCAACTCGGCACGGCCGGTGCTCGAGGACAACGCGGCGAACAGAAGGGCGGTCAGCCAGGTCCGACTACGGGCGGGTTTCATCGATCAGTTCTCCTGTGATTTCTTAGCACATCGGGTCGAAACGCCGCGAATCGGCCCGTTTCGGGGCTGCGAAGCCGGCCGATCCGACCAACCGCAGGACGGGAGATCCGGTTTGGCGCGGTCCCCGGGGGATCGAGAAAAATCTGCAGAATGTCCTCCGGGGGGCTTGTCAGCTCGGTGAAGATTTGGCAACTTGCTTGCCTGTTCTTTTCTGGCATTAGCTTCTCTCTGACCGTTTCGATAGTCATTCACCATGCCCGTTGCAGGTTATCACCCTCGCCCGGTGGCTCGCCGTGGCGCGTATCGGACGCTTGTTGTTCTGTCATTGGGGTTGCTGTGGTGCGCTGCCCTGGGAGGCTGTGACGCGCGACCTCGATCCGCCTTCGTCTACAAGGAAGAGGTGGCGGAGCTGCCCGAGAAGGCAGCGACCGAACTCAAGGACTACTTGACCGCATTCTACGGTACTGCTTCCTCCCCGCGGCGAATGCTCCCTCAGGAAGTGGAAGAAGAAGAGGAGTCGACCGGGGAAGCCGCGGCGGACGAAATGATCCCCCGCGAGGACGTTGTCGACCGCGACCGACTGCGGCATGGACAGCGTGTCTATGAAGAGAATTGTCTGCCGTGCCACGGTGCTAGTGGTGATGGGAATGGACCGGCGGCGCCCTATCTGAACCCGAAACCTCGCGACTACCGCCGTGGGATCTTCAAGTTCACTTCGACTCCCCGTGGCTATAAACCGCGACGGGCGGATCTGGAGCGAACGATTAAATACGGGGCGAAAGGAACTTCGATGCCGGCCTTTCGCTGGCTGCGCGATGAAGACCTGCAACCGCTCATCGATTACGTCGTTCTGCTCAGTCAACGCGGTGAACTGGAAGAAGATCTCCTCTATTACGCCGAGACGGAATTGGAATTGGAGGATGACCCCGAGACGACCGACTTCGAGGAAGACAGCTTCTATCAAGAGGATGTCGCCGAGATGGTTGTGGCGCTGAACGATGAATGGGCGACGGCCGGTGATCAGCTCGTGCTGCCCGTCACGCGTCGCCCGGAATATTCGGATGAGTCAATTCTGGCCGGCAGAAAAGCGTTTCTGGATCGCGGATGCGCAAAATGCCACGGGAATGATGGTCGAGGCTATACGCAGGAGAACGTCGGAAAAGACGATTGGGGCAACGTCGCGTACGCCGCCGATTTGACCTCCGGTATGCTCCACGGCGGGCGCCGTCCCATCGATGTCTATCGTCGTATCTACTCGGGAATTAACGGGACTCCGATGCCCGCCTTCGGAGATGCTCTGGCCGAAGAACCCGACACGATCTGGCACCTGGTCCATTACATTCTGAGTATCGTCGAAGGCCGCGACGTGCCCGGGATCGAGGACATTCAGCCGCCACCGCCGGCAGTCGCGGAAGCGACGATGACCGATACAGCCGACACGTCCGAACCCACCGTCGATGACGACGAGCCAGCGGAAGAACCTGCAGACGAAGAACCTGC
>CAZFWV010000271.1:0-7098 GCA_964522605.1 uncultured Pirellulaceae bacterium | reverse complement strand
GAAGAGCCTGCAGACGGCACGGGGGATGAGTCAGAAGAAGCGTCGCAGATTGATGCGGGAGTTTGAACTCGCGCGGCCGGCGTGGGGCCGCTGCCGGAGGAGATTTTCCTGACGGGGTCCGGGAGGATTGGGAGCGACGATGGCAGACGAAGCGACGAAGATACAGGAATTAGAACAACTGCGATCACGCGTGCGGCAGCTCGAGAGTGAGTTGCAGGCGCCGCCGGCGCACTGGCAGGCAACGAGTTATTACACCGCCTACTACGCGACCACCGGATTCATGTTGGGGATGTTCGGTGCTGCGACCAGCCTGTTATTCAACATTGTGGGATCCTTGCTCTGGGGGCAGCATCCGTTGGAGCTGATTCGCGTCTACTTGACTTTTCCGCTCGGGGAAAAAGCCCTGCAGATGCAGGATGGCCTGACGCTGGCGATCGGCTGTTGTCTCTATCTGGCAACGGGGATGCTGCTGGGGATTCCCGTCTATTTGGCGCTGACACGGTTTACGCCGAATTCCGGACTCGGTGGTCGATTGTTCTTGGCAACTGTGCTGGGCTTGGCAATCTGGTTGATTAACTTCTACGGCTTACTGTCCTGGATTCAGCCGCTCTTGTTTGGCGGTCGCTGGATTGTGGATCTGGTTCCTTGGTGGGTTGGGGCCCTGACCCACATCGTTTTTGCCTGGACTTTGGCCCTGCTTTACCCGCTGGGTTTATATACTCCCTACCGACCGCAAACGGAGCGATGATGAGCGACGCAGCTTTAACTCATGACTCGCCGCGACATGCCGAGCTGGTGGATGAGCGGCTCGTACGCTGGTACTTTCTGGCTGCCTTAACCTTCCTGCTGGCTTCGATGTCCGCGGGGATCTTGATGGCATTGCAGCTGGTCAATTGGAATCCACTGGCCGGGATTGAGTTGATGTCGGCGGGTCGTTGGCGGATGGTGCACACGAATGCTGTGGCGTATGGGTTTTTGGCCAACGGCTTTTTGGGCATGCTGCACTGGACCGTGCCGCGGCTTACGCTTCATCCCGTTGCCAGTAAACCGCTGTCGTATTTCATCTTCTGTGCGTGGCAGT
This sequence comes from uncultured Pirellulaceae bacterium, assembly GCA_964522605.1. Taxonomy (GTDB): domain Bacteria; phylum Planctomycetota; class Planctomycetia; order Pirellulales; family Pirellulaceae; genus CAVZLD01. The sequence continues at coordinate 6,017 of CAZFWV010000271.1, read as the reverse complement.
TCGTGGTGATTTCGACGGCGGTGGCACTGATCGTCGGGCCCACGTTCCAGACACTGCCCTGGGTGCAGGAATGGTCCACCCGGACCGGCTGGGCATTTTCGCTGGGAGCGCAGGGACTGGAATGGGGAGAAACTCCGTTCTGGATCGACCCGATCGCTCTCGTCGGATTGGCGCTGGTTGCCTTCAACTTCTTTGTTCCCATCTCGCGCGCAAGCGGCCCGTTGTATGTCACGCTGTGGTACTTCATGGCGGCTTTTATCTGGACGTTCCTGACCTACGCGATGGGCAATTTGCTGCCGGAGTACACGGTGGCCGGAACCAGTGCCGGCGCAATCGGCGGGTTGTTCATTCACGACCTGGTTGGTCTGTTCGTGACACCGCTGGGCTGGGGCATGATGTATTACTTCGTGCCGATCATCCTGAAGCGTCCGATCTGGAGCCACGGTTTGTCTCTGGTAGGCTTCTGGGGATTGGCCTTCTTCTATCCACTGAACGGGATCCATCACTTCCTGTACACGCCGATCCCGATGTTTCTGCAGTATGGTGCGGTGGTTGCGACGGTGGCCGTGGAGCTGGTCGTGACGACGGTCATCATCAACTTTGTTGGAACGATCTGGGGTCAAGGACGCGACGCGGTGATGAAGTTGCCCGTTCGCTACTTCTACACGGGAATGATCTTCTACTTCATTACCTGTGCTCAGTGCGCAATGCAGGTGACATTGACTTTCCAAAAGCTGATCCACTTCACCGATTGGGTCGTGGGACACGCGCATCTGGTCATGTTCGGTGTCTTCAGCATGTGGATCTTTGGCGTGATGACCTACCTGTTTCCCCGACTGTTGGGGCGACAGTGGTATAGTGAGCGGCTGTGCGAATATCACTTCTGGCTGTCAGCCGGCGGTTTGTCCGTGATGGCTCTTGACTTGATCCTGGCCGGCGTGTTCCAGGGTTACTTCTGGGCTGCTTTGATGCCATGGCAGGATTCGGTCGATGCTTCTCAGCCGTTCTGGATGACCCGAGTGTTTGCCGGCTTGTTCATGTTCGCTGGCCTGCTGTGTTTCTTGTACAACCTGTGGATGACGTATCGCGGCGTGGAACCTGAAGAAGCGGTCGAGATCGCGCCGGCGACCGCCTGATGGGGATAAGAGTCAACGATGTTTGAAAGTAAAGGTGGAATCCTCTGGGTGGGTGGACTCGGTTTTTTCGTGTTCGCCTTTCTGTCCAACGGCCTTGTTCCGATGGTGATGTATAAAGACCTGCCGGAGCAGCCGTTGGTGGCAACGCAGGAAGACGGTACCAAAACGTATCCGTTGGTGAACCCGCGCGTCATGTACCAATTTGGGGACCTGCAGCGTCGCTATCCGGAGCAGTTCGAGAAGTACTACGGGCCGGAAGCCAACGAAGAGAAATGCACCGAGGCACTGCGTCTCGGGCGACAGGTCTACATCGGGGAAGGATGTTGGCATTGCCACAGCCAGTTCGTTCGACCAGTATCGAACGAGTCGCTTCGCTGGGGACCCGTGGCGACGACGGAAGAGTATCAGAACGAGTTGCAGCGGCCCGTGATGTTCGGGACGCGACGCGTCGGACCGGACCTCAGCCGCGAAGGCGGACGCCGCAGCAACGATTGGCACGCGGTGCATTTCTTCCGACCACGCGACGTGTCGGTCGGGTCACCGATGCCCGACTATCCCTGGTTCTTCGATGGCTCGCCCGACAAACCCAACCAGCGCGGGATGGCAATCATTACCTATGTCCAGTGGCTTGGGTCCTGGCTGGACAGTTATCCTTATTATGAAGAACTGGCCGAGATTTCCGCGGAGGAAGGCCGATGAATTCCGCTCGACTACGCAGCTGGATCACCCTGATTCTCGCGATCCTGATTCTGATCCCCAGCCTGTGGGGGTTCGGCAGCAAGTTCCTGGAGTTCGTCCACCTCTATCGAGGACAGGCGGATGGCGCCTTCGCGGTGGCACCGATTCTGAATTACATGCTGGCCAGCGCAGGCTTTTTCCTGCTGCTGCTTTGGGCCGCCATGAATGGAATGTTCCACGATATCGAACGGCCCAAGTACGCTCTGCTGGAGCGGGAAGCCGAACTCGATGCGGAACAGAACTCCGCGCCTTCAACCGCTCGAGACCAAGCCGATGACCGAACCTGAGAAGTCCACCGCCGAACTGGAAGGTAAGTACCATCGTTATACGGGGAACAGCATTCCTTGGTATGTCCGCCTGATTTGGGTCGGATTCTGGGCGTTTGCGGTCTACTATGCGATTGCCTACCTGTTTCCGAGCATTCAACTGGAACTCTTCCCGCGACAATGAGCCTCCCGGCTGAACGCTTGCCGGCCTGTGATCATTGCGGCTTGCCATTACCGGGTGGAAGCCGCGATGCTGCCGATCCGCAATCGCCGCACTATTGTTGCCTCGGCTGTCGCTTCGCGGCTTCCTTGGTTCGATCCGGCGACGAAAGTGCGGCTGCCAGTTGGACTCTGACGCGGCTCGGCCTGGGCATCTTCTTTGCCATGAATGTCATGGTCTTTACCATGGCGCTTTGGACGCGCGACGTTTATGGAGCGCCTTCGGCCGAATCTTCCGCGGATACGTTGCATGATCTGTTTCGCTACCTGTGCCTGATCTTTTCGCTACCCGTCATGTTCCTGTTGGGTGGGCCTCTGCTGGAAGAATCGCTCACGGCCATTCGACAGCGACGGTTGTCGACGGATCTGCTGCTGGCTTGCGGCGTCGCCGCCTCGTTTATTTACTCATTCGTTTCGGTCCTGCGCGGCAGCGGCCATGTTTACTTCGAGGTTGCGTGTATGGTCCTGGTTGCGGTGACCTTGGGACGTTGGCTCGAAGCCATGGGCAAGGTTCACACGACGCGCGCGCTGCGATCGCTGGAAAAGTTGCTGCCCGACGAGGTCATCGTGCGCCGGGATGGCCGCGAAGCCCCCATTGCGTCGCACGAATTGCGGTTGGGAGACGAGATCCGCGTTCGTGCGGGCCAGCGGATCGCCGTCGATGGAACCATCATCTCGGGGGCCGCCAGTCTTGATCAGCAGGTCGTAACGGGTGAAAGCCGACCCGTTGTCAAGTCGGCCGGCGACGAGGTGCTGGCGGGCTGCTTGAACCTGGACGGCGACTTGTGGGTCCGGGTCGAGTTTCCACCGGGCCAGACGGCGATTGATCGTCTCGTGGCCACCGTGACGGCCGCGGCGAGCGAGAAGGAGCGGTGGGGCCGCCTGGCCGATCGCATCGCGGCTTGGTTTTTGCCAGCTGTAACCTGTCTGGGGTTGGGAACACTTGCCGTGCATTGGTCAAAAGGCCAGCCTGCCGAAGGATTGCTCGCTGCCCTCGCGGTCGTTGTGGTCGCCTGCCCGTGCGCTCTCGCCCTGGCCACCCCCTTGGCGATCTGGGCCGCATTCGGCCGCGCGGCGCGGCGTGGAATCGTGATTCGCAACGCGGACGCCTTGAGCCGCCTGAACGAGGTTCAAACGGTCTGCTTCGACAAGACCGGAACGCTGACCACAGGCCGGCCCGTGGTTCGCGAAATGGTGCTCGATGATCCGGCGGAATCCGAACCCGTTCGGTCGGTGACGGCCGCCCTGGTTGCCGCTTCCGATCACTCCGTCGCCCACGCGATTGCCCACCGTGTGCGCGATGCACGCCCGGCGGAGCTGACGCAGATTCGTACTGTCCCAGGTAAGGGACTGATCGGTTGGCCGGCTTCAGCGGGCCCACCGATCTACCTCGGCAGCGAACGCTTCATGGGTGAGCAGCACCTCGCGTTCGCTTCCCACCTTCAAGAGGAACAGGTCGAATATCAGCGGCAGGGCGTTTCGCTGACGTGCATTGGATGGGAGAGCCGAGTTCGCGCCTTGTTTGTCGTCGATGAACAGTTGCGACCCGAGGCCGCAGGCGTTGTGCAGCAACTGCAGCGTCGCGGGCGCATGGTCCAGGTGTTGACGGGCGATAGTCCTCAGCGAGGAGACGTTCTGGCCGCCGAATTGAATGTGCCCGTCCGTGCGGGGCTCTTGCCGGAGGATAAACTCGACGAGATTCGCGCGCTGCAAGTTGGTCGCAAGGTGGCGATGGTGGGCGATGGGATCAATGATGCTCCGGCATTGGCACGCGCCGATGTCGGCCTGGCCATGGGTTGTGGCGCGGACATCTCGCGCCAGACGGCGGATGTTTGCCTGCTGAGTAACGACCTGCGCCAGATTCTCGAACTGACCGATCTGTCGCGCGATACGGTTCGCACGATTCGCTGGAACCTGACCTGGTCGTTTGCCTACAACACCTTGGCAATTCCCATCGCCGCCGTGGGGTGGCTCAACCCGATCATTGCCGCCCTTGCGATGGCGGTTAGTAGTTTGCTCGTCGTTTCGAATTCGTTGCGCCTGGCGAAAGATCCCTCTATGATCGCTTCGGATGGTTCTGTGGCGAGTGCGGTAAATGCTGGCCCGTCGCAGCACAATGTGTCGGGTTCATCTCACGCGCCGAATCCGGGTACGAGCGAGCTCGAAGAAACGCCTTCGGAGGTGTCGGCATGATTGAGCTGCCCTTCATCTTCCTGGCGGGTCTGTTGGGATCAGCGCATTGCATTGGAATGTGTGGTGGTTTCGCGCTGACCATTGGATCGGCGACCTCCGTGTTCCGCGAGAATCTTCTGCGGCAGACAATTTATAGTTCGGGACGCATCTTCACCTATACGTGGCTCGGTATCTGTGCCGCCTACGGGGGAATGCGTCTGATGCAACTGAGTGGCGCGTTGCCGGGGTTGTTGGCAGTACTGGCCGGTGTCTTTCTGATTTATCAGGGACTCGTGACGGTCGGCGTGATTCGCAAAAAGGGAGTGACAGGGCAAGCTTCCTGTCTGGCCGGTTCGATCTTTGGCTCCTGGATGCGCGGATCGCGGCGCACGCAGGTATTCCTCGCGGGTTTGGCGACCGGTTTCTTGCCGTGCGGTTTGCTGTATGGAATGTTGGCGAATGCGGCGAGCACAACGAATCTGGCGACCGGGGGAATGACGATGGCCGTGTTTGGATTGGGAACCGCGCCTGTGATGATGCTGACCGGCTTTAGCGGAAGTCTCTTGAGTGCGACTCATCGTGCCCGCCTGTTTCACCTGGCAGGCTGGTGTGTCGTGATCACCGGCGCGATTACTCTGATCCGAGGCCTCTACGGCCTGCAGCCCTGGATCACCGGCCAGCCCCCCTCTTGCCCACTCTGTTCGTAAGGTCAACGGTCAGAGGTTGGGAGGCTGAATCGTCAGCCAGGCGAGGCCGACGAAGAGTCCGATGACGTGCAGGATGACGATCAAGACGCCGACGCCGATCAGGGTCCGCGTGCCGTCATCGAGTTTGGTCTTCACTTGTTTGTCTCGTCGCAAACCACGCGCTGCAACATTGCAGACCCAGGGCCAGTGCAGCATCACGTGGACGAGAATCCCCAGCGTCAGCACGCTCAACACACCAAATTGAAATTGGCTCCAGCGCGAATAATCCCAACCCCAGAGCATCCACCCGGCGGTGTTCGGGCCGGCCGGGAAGACGAACTGGACGATGACCGCCGTTCCGAGTAGGGCCATGAAGACCAGCAGCAGGGCAAGGTCGAGGAAGAAGTTGACAGTCGTTCGCGAGATCGACGCGTTGCGCGCTTCAGTGGGTTGCGCCGGCTGTCGCAGATTGGATTGTGTCGAGGAGGGATGCACGCTCATGGACGGTGGCACAACAGAGAAACTCGGAAGGCAATTCTTGGCAGAGCGGCAGCCGGGCCACGACGAACATGAGGAAACATAGCCGCGGAACTTCGCGGACATCCGCGGCTCGAAGTCTCTCTCCAAGCGTGCCCCAGCCCGCTCTAGGCTTTGTCTCAGGACTCTTCCGCAGCACTGGCAGAGCCAGTGGCACCCGCTGATCTAGTGTGCCACTGGCTCTGCCAGTGCAGTTTTGAGACAACACCTAGCTTACCCTACCGGAATCGGCAGAAATCGTCTATGCCTGGAATGCGCGTCCC
>CAZFWV010000270.1:0-9304 GCA_964522605.1 uncultured Pirellulaceae bacterium | reverse complement strand
ACCTGCTGGAAGATCCAGGGATTCCCGATCGCGCCTCGCGCTACCGTAACCCCATCCACTCCGGTCTGCGCAATCATGCGCAGACAATCGTTCGCCGAAAACAGATCCCCGCTGCCGAGAATCGTGCGGGAACCGGCGTGCTGCTTGACCTGTCGCAGAAAATCCCAATTGCTCCGCCCGACATACCGTTGTCGAACGGTCCGTCCATGAACCGTGATCGCACTCACGCCGGCGGCAAACGCGCCATCCAGGATTTGAAAGAAGCGATCTCGACTGGCCGACGAGTCATCCAACCCGCGTCGCATCTTGACCGTAACCGGGATTCGTTCTGGGACGACATCGCGAGTGCTGCGAATGATCTGGAGCGCGATCTCGGGCTGACTGAGCAAGTAGCCGCCCCGACACCGTCCCAGAACCTTCTTCACCGGGCAGCCAAAATTAATATCGATCACGTCGAAGCCGGCCTCGACAAGTCGCCGCGCCCCCGCGGCAAACTGCTCCGGTTCGGCTCCCATCAACTGACCCCCTACCGGGTGCTCTTCGTCCGCGATCTGCAAATAGTGTTGATTCCGCCGACGCGCGGTTTTCACGACGACGAGGAATTGGTCGAGCATCACTTCGCAGAGCGAATAGCTGGCACCCATCCGGCGCGCAATCACGCGCATCGGCAAGTCACTGTAGCCCGACAAGGCCGCCTGCACGACGGGAAAGCCAACATCGACGGATCCAATCCGCAGATCGGGCAGCGGCAGCACAGGGGCTGGTAGGGTTTCTTCCCTCATGTAACGGTCTCCGCGAGTTCCCTTCTCTTGCTCGTGAGACCAAGCCTAGCGCAGCACCGGACAGACGTCAAACCACTCCCGGCCCTGCTGACGCATCCATTCGGTCGCGCCATCGGGGCCCCAGTCACCTGCCGGATAGAGTTCGATGGGGGGGAGACCGGATCGATGCCACGCGTTTTCAATCGGATCGATGACGCCCCAAGCCAGTTCGACTTCGTCGCTGCGAGCAAACAGACTCGCATCGCCGTTGGCAACGTCAAGCAACAGACGCTGATAGGCGTCGGGAAAAACGCCGGAGAACTCGCGATCAAAACGAAACTCCAGATCCGTCATTCGCATCCGCATGCCTGCATCGGGCACCTTCGTCTGAAAGTGCAACTGAATTCCTTCCGCCGGCTGAATCTGGATCACCAACCGGTTCGCGTCCATCTGTCCGCAATTCCCGCGGGTGAAGAGCATGTGCGGAGGACAACGAAACTGCACCACGATTTGTGTCGTGCGGCAAGACATCGCCTTTCCGCTACGAAGGTAAAACGGAACGCCTTGCCAGCGCCAGTTGTCGATGCCAAGCTTGACCACAGCAAAGGTCGCCGTGCGACTATCCACAGCCACACCGGGCTCCTGTCGATACGAATTGTACTGTCCCCGCAGCGTGTCATGGGCGACATCTTCGTCGTCCAACGGTCGGATGGCACGCAGAACCTTGACCTTTTCATCTCGCACGAGGTCGGCTTCGTAGCGCACCGGCGCTTCCATGGCCGTAATCATCAACAACTGCAACAGATGATTCTGGAACATGTCGCGCAAGACACCGGATTGATCGTAGTACTCACCGCGTTGCCCGACGTGAACCTCTTCGGCAACCGTGATCTGAACGTGATCGACGTAGGTGCGGTTCCAAATCGGTTCGAAGATACTGTTGGCAAATCGTAGGACGAGCAAATTCTGCACAGTTTCTTTGCCGAGGTAATGATCGATGCGGTAAATCTGACTCTCAAGGAACACTCGATGGAGATCTTGATTCAGCTGCCGACTCGAAACCTGATCCGTTCCGAACGGTTTCTCGATCACGATGCGGCGCGGTCCTTGCTGTTCACTGGCCAGTCCACTTGCTCCCAACTGAGCGACTGCGACGGAATACAATTTCGGCGCCGTCGAAAGATAGTAGATCCGCGTCGTCGACGTATCGGTTCCCTCGATCTGACGCAAACGTTCGGCGAGATGCTGGAAGTCTTCCGTGCGCCCGATGTCGAGCGAAACGTAGAAAACCCGCTCGGCAAACGTCTGCCACGCATTCGCCTTCATCGATTCGGGAACGACCCGGCGCGTCGACTCGGCCAACATGTCACGCCACTGATCGTCCGAAAACGGAGAGCGGGAACAGCCGACGATCCGGGTGTCGGGCGGCAGTCGATCCTGGCAGTGCAACCGAAAGAGAGCGGGAATCAGCTTTCGACTGGTCAAGTCTCCCGACGCGCCGAAGATGACAAACGTGCAGGCCATCCGATCTGGTCCTTTTCCTGCCGATTAGACGACGTAAGTTGACGAGGCGGTCGTTCCGCCGCGACCGGTCCAATTCGTGTGGAAGAACTTGCCTCGCGGCTTGTCGACTCGTTCGTAGGTGTGAGCTCCGAAATAGTCGCGTTGGGCTTGTAGCAGATTCGCCGGAAGCCGCTCGCAGCGATAGCCATCGTAGTAGGCCAGCGCAGAACTGATCGCAGGAATTGGAGTGCCGCTTTCCACCGCCGCGGCCACGACCCGGCGCCAAGCGGCTTGTGCCTTAGCCACGGCCTCGGTAAAGAACGGGTCGAGGAGCAGATTGGTCAGCTCCGGATCGCGGTCGAATGCTTGCTTGATCTTGCCGAGAAAGACGGAACGAATGATGCACCCGCCGCGCCACATCAGCGCGATGCCTCCGTAATTCAACTTCCAACGATACTCTTCCGCCGCGGCGCGCATGAGCTGGTAACCTTGGGCATAGGAGACGATCTTCGAGGCATACAGCGCCTGCATTAGATCATTCACCATCCGCTTCGTGTCGCCGCGAAACTTCTTGCGCGGTCCCTTCAACACCTTGGAAGCCGTGACCCGCTCTTCCTTAATTGCGGAAAGACAGCGAGCAAAAACGGCTTCGCCAATCAGCGTCAGCGGCATTCCGAGATTCGCCGCCTCGATCACGGTCCACTTTCCGGTACCTTTCTGGCCTGCCGTGTCGAGAATCAGGTCAAGTGTTGCGTTCCCGTCTTCGTCGCGATAACCGAGGATATCACGAGTGATCTGGATCAAATAGGAATCAAGAATCCCACGGTTCCAGCGGTCAAAGACCTTTTCCATCTCCTCGTTCGACATCCCCAGGCCGAACTTCATCATCTGGTACGTCTCGCAGATCAACTGCATGTCGCCGTACTCGATGCCATTGTGAACCATTTTGACGAAGTGACCGGCTCCATCTTCTCCCACCCAATCGCAGCACGGTTCCCCCTCGTCGGTATGCGCCGCAATGGTCTGAAAGATCTTGCGTACCGATTTCCAGGCCGCTTTTGATCCACCCGGCATAATGGACGGTCCCCAGAGCGCCCCTTCTTCTCCGCCCGAAACGCCAGTTCCGATATACAACAGTTTCTTGCTTTCGACGTATTTTGTTCGGCGTGTCGTGTCGGGAAAGTGGGAGTTTCCTCCATCAATAATGATGTCGCCGGGTTCCAAATAGGGCAGGACCTGCTCGATGAAATCATCCACCGGCGGACCGGCCTTGACCATCAGCATCACTTTCCGCGGACGCTTGAGCGCTGCGCAGAATTCTTTCACAGAATGACAACCGATGATCTTCTTTCCCGCCGCACGTCCCTGGACGAAATCGTCGACCTTACTGGTCGTGCGATTGTAACAAGCGACGGTGAATCCGTTCCGCTCCATGTTCAGAATCAAGTTCTCGCCCATCACCGCCAGCCCAATGATCCCGATGTCCGCCTGAGCCTTGGATGAAACCGTCTTTTTTGCCATGATCGATTGCTCCTTGTATCGCTGTGTGTTTGGGCTGGGTGATACTCACACTCCACTGAACGCCGAAAACCCTCCGTCCACCGGAATGACGGTGCCGGTCACAAAACCGGACGCTTCATCATCGACCAGCCACAGTAGTGTGCCCAATAAGTCTTCCGCCACGCCAAACCGGCCCATGGGCGTGTGGGTAATGATCGTCTTACCGCGTTCCGTCAACTGACCGTCTTCCTGAGTCAACAATCGACGATTTTGTTCCGTCAAGAAGAACCCGGGCGCGATCGCGTTCACTCGAACTCCGACCTTCGACATGTGAACGGCAAGCCATTGCGTGAAGTTGCTCACCGCGGCTTTGGCGGCACTGTAGGCGGGAATTTTGGTCAACGGAGTAAAGGCATTCATCGATGAAACGTTGACGATGACGCCTTGCTGCTGCTGGGCCATCGATCGCGTGAGCATCTGACACGGCAACAAAGTACCGAGGAAATTCAAGTTGAGCACGAATTGGATTCCCGCCGGATCGAGATCATAGAAGGTCACAATCTCGGGCACCTGCGCGGTAAGGTCCTCGGGCAGGAGGAACTCCCGAGAAGTTGTTCCTTTCGGGTGATTGCCGCCGGCACCATTGATCAGGATTTCAACCGGACCGAGGTCTGCTTCGATCTGTGCATTGGCGCTCGACAGACTGTCACCGGACAGCACATCACAGGCATATCCACGGGCTTGTCCCCCGGAGGCCGCGATCTGTTCAGCGACGGCATTGGCGGCTGTCTGACGCAGATCGAGCACCGCGACCCGCGCTCCCGCAGCCGCCATCGCGTGCGCCATGCCACCACAAAGCACGCCGCCGCCTCCGGTAATCGCCACGGTCTTGCCCGATAGATTGGTTGTGTGCGGGATCTTCATCGCCACGGATCCTCTTTCCTTTTCCCTTTTTCCGTTTGTTCGAAAATTACATCTCAAAACCGCGCCCGGTCCGCCCAAAGGCCCAATGCGGGATTCGAGATATAGAAGACAGTTTCTCCGTCCGCCAGCCTGTTCCATCCGTCGCGCAGGCGATTCGGGTCATACCGTTCTTGCATCGCGGCGAGGTCTCCGTGGGCAAAACCAACCCCTTCGATTTCCTCCCGTGATAGATGGCCGGGACAGTAGGTGATCCGAAACCGGCCCTCGCTCGAGCCATGGATCAGGTGGGCGGCCGCACTCAGATTCTGTCGCAAGTCATCGTGCTGGCCGACGGCCTCCAGAACCTGCGGCGTTCCCACATAGCCATATTTGCGGATCAAGCGATCGATTTCACCGTCTTCGCCAAATTCCCGAACACCGGGTGCCAGAACAACCAATTCACCATCGTCTGCGATGGCCATCCGAGTCCGGTAGATCGACTTATTTCCCAACCATGTGCTCTTGAATTCCGCCGGATCAAGATAAACGACCACCTTTGATAGCGGTTGGTCCAGCATCTCGAAATTCACCTGCAACGACAACTCAGCCGCGCGGTCGAAGCACTCTCGATCGTCCCCGATAAACAGGCCGCGCACCTCCAGCCCACCGGATGCGCCCCGCGCCACCACGGTATGCGCATAGACGATCGGGAGGTGTTGGGCAAAATGTTCGCTCGCGTAGTCGAGTACGCGGCGTACCGGAGTGTCGGCGCGGCCCATCATCCGTTCCATCCCGTAGGCCGCGCCCAGGAAATGACTCTTGTTGATTCCCTCCGGTCCGCCCGTCCCGACAAAAATGTTTTTGTTGTAGTTCGCCATGCCGACCACTTCGTGCGGCACGACCTGGCCGAGTGACAGAATCAGGTCGTGGTCGCCCTCGGCCAACAACGTGGCAACCTGAGCAGGCCAAGCGTAGTCGACGGCACCCTCGGAAACGTCGCGGACAAAATCGGCCGGGACGGTTCCCAACGTTCGCACGCCCGTCCGCCAATCGTGGACACGGAAAAGCGATTTCGGAACCCGACCGAACATCTGTTCCAGCTGCCGATCGGTCATGGCAGAATGGGTACCGAGTGCCGGCAAGATGTCGTGGATCCGGTCTCCATAGAATTCCCACGCCAATTCCGTGAGGATTCCGGCACACGAGTGGACGCGGGTAAAGTCGGGCGGAACCAGCAGGACTTTGCGGCGCGGCTCCAATTGCGAAAGCGCCGCAAACAGTCCCTCTCGAAGCGCCTGTCGATCGAGACAGTCGTCGATGGCTCCTCGGGCAAAGCACAGCATGGGAAGTCTCCCTCGAGGGGCGGTGTCGGTTGAGCGGCCCTAGTCCACCACGGGCCAAGGCGGCCGCTGCGGCAGATACTGTTCGAACTCGTCCAGCAGTGCCTGCTGATAGCTGCCCTGAAATGTCCCGCCCAGAAAGCGTTCAATCCCCTCTTCGTAAAACCGCCGCCAACTCGCCTCTTCGTGTCCCGGATTGATCGGAAAGAACAGACACTGGTTGGCCACGGCCGCTTGATAGTCCCCGGGGGCATCCCCAATCATCAGACTCTGTCCAGGCGCATACTTGGCTGCGTTGGTCAGGAACTCTTTTTTCGAGCCCAATTCCTGTCCGAGGATGGCCCGCGTAAAGCGGGCAATGTCGTGTTCTTCCCATTCCGCCTGCAAGGCCGCATTTGGTGTCGCGGACACAACGAGCAGATCGGCCGTGCAAACCAGTTTTTCTAAGCTCTCGCGCACACAAGGGAAGGGCGGGACACCGTGAACCATATCGGCGATCGTGTCGTTCACAGCAACGGACCAATCGAGTGCTCGCTGCAGATCCGGATCCTTCGACTGCTCCACCTTCGACTGCAGCGCGGGGTTTCCCAGTTTGGACTCCTCCTTGATCCATTGGGTCAGCGAATTCGGAATCTCAATACGCACGTTTCGTGCGCGAACCTCCGGTCGTTTCTGCAGCCACTGCAGGGTTTCCACGAGAGCCGGAAAGCGGTTGATTCCGCGGCTCTTTGAGTACAAATTCACGAATTCCGCCGCCTCGCGGGTGTATTTGCTGACCCCCTGCAAGTCGTAGTACTTGATCGTATTCGGAATAAAACACTCTTTGTGCTTCAGTTCCATCGTGTCGAAGGCACATCCATCGGAGTCAATCCCGACAAGGAATTCCTGTTTGGGTTCGAGCTGATACATTGCAAGCAGATTCCTTTAACTCAATCCATAATCAGATCATCGCACGCAATTCAGATGCGGACGATCACGATGCGCTCCCCGCGCGCCCCTGGCCACCGTCGTGCGTTTCCTTCGCCGGCAACAACGGCCTCCCGACTCCGCCTTCCGGCGTCGACGGTGCTTCGTTCGGCGAAAGATTCATCGTAACGGGTCCAATTCAGGGCGGGGAAGGGTGGGCGCAAATCAAGACTTCGGGCGGTCGGCCTGGGGCACGTAAGGCGGCAACTTCTGATCGGCAAACAGCGGCTGAAAACGCGTCATTCGTTGCCGGCCGTCGATCATCGGCAAGCTGACCATCGCCTCCCCCACAAGCGGCCGCGCGTAGCGCACGAAATCGTCGGTCACATCCTTGCCGCCTTCCGCAATCCAATGCGTTGGAAACCGCCGTTCGCTATTGGCAACGGCTTCCAGCGGGACTTTGTCGTAACGCACGCTATAGACGGGCCCCGGGTTGCGCAAGATCGTTGCCATCGAGCCGCTCTCGCGGCGCGCCGCAAGCAACGCCGCCATCTGTCCCGCATGATAGGCTTCGTCCAGGTCGATCGTGGAGGCATATGCCATCGAATGTCGCTGATCCGTTCCCGGTACATTCCCGCGCGCCGCACCTTTGGCGGCGAGGCCCACCTCATTCAAATAGTTCACGACGCGCTGTCCCACGGTCATCTTGCTGGCACTGAACTGGGCATGACCAAACGAATCTCGCAGCAGGCCCAGTTCACCGACGTCGAAACCTTCACTGATCACAACCAAACAGCGCCCATCACGGCGCAACTGGTCGTTCACGTTGTCTGCCAATTGCTCGAGTGTGCAGGGACTTTCGGCCAAGTAGATCTGCAGTGGCATTTCGCGATCGGGGTCGGCCAGCCGGGCGGCGGCGGGGATGAAACCGATCTTGCGGCCCATCGCCTGCAGTACGAGGACCGGATCCGCAGGGCACGAACCACAATTTTCCTGGTTCGCATACTGCACGGCGTGCATCCAGTATTTCGCCGCCGAACCGTATCCGGGCGTGTGATCGATCAGCTTGAATTCGCTGTCTCCGACATCGTTATCAATCGTCTTGGGACCCCCGATGCCCACCAGGTCCAGTCCCCGCTGTTGGGCCAACAAGGCGATCTTGTTGGCCGTATCCATGGAATCATTGCCGCCGATGTAGATAAAGAAGCCGACATCATGTGCCTTGAAGACGTCAATCGCCCGCTCGAAATCCTCCTGCTGCCATTCCTTTAACTTGTAGCGGCAGGTGCCGATCGAACCGGCAGCCGGCGTGTAGCGCAGCAGCGAAATCTCCTCCGCCTGCTGCGCGGTAAGATCCAACAATTGCTCTTTCAGGACGCCTTCGATCCCGTGCCGGGCGGCATAGACCGTGCCAATCTCCGGCAACTCGCGGGCCATTTCGACAATGCCCCGCAGCGTATTGTTAATCACCGGACTGGGGCCACCGCTCTGAGCGACAACCAGGTTTTTGCCAGACGCCATGTCGGATGCTCGAATGAAGAAGGCCAACTGCCGGACCTGATCGCGGTCGCGACGGCCCCGCCATTAGGCGGGCAGCGGGCGGATTGGGGGGTAAACCCCGAATTGTAGCCGACCCGTTCTCGAGCATCAATCAGCGGGCGATGCGTGCGTCCTCAGCGACGATCGATCAGGCGACGCGGCGGGCCGCACGCTGTGCATCCCGCAGGCGAGCCGCATCGACGAGCGCCCGTCGAACCACGCGGTGGCGTGCCGCCTGGACGATGAACGGCCAGTAATGGGCATCGAGATCCGCAGCTTCGGAAGCGGCAATTCCGGCCTCACGCTCGATCACCGCTGCGGCGCGAACGCGAATGTACCCCTGGGCTTCGGGCGGGCTCATGGTCGTCACGCGGTCACGGACGCGGAGCCAAACCGCCTGCTGACTGCGGTTCGCAATCCGATCGACCAGCCGCACCAAGCGGGCACGATTACAATACAGGCGAAGACGGCGGAGGATCATCGTAGGGTGCATCCTTTCACACATGAGGAGCATGCGGAGCGACAGTCGCTTCCGTTCGCGCAACCGCGCCCGCTGATTGAGATCGATCGCAAGACCGCCCAGCTTCACTCGCGAAATCGGAATGCAGGGCGTGCCGGTTGGGCAAATGGCAGCCCGACCCGGGATTGGAAACCGATTCCGTCGTTTCGGCGTGCGTCGGCGGGAATTCGGGCCCGATAACCCGAGCAATCGCTCGTCTCGCCGCCCGCTGAGGCATCCTGAAATGTCGCGCTCACTCCTCTTGACCAACCGTCAAGGATTTCCTACTCTGCCCGGATCAGGCGCCGTAGCCAAGCGGCTAAGGCAGCGGATTGCAAATCCGCCATCCCCGG
>CAZFWV010000269.1:0-9385 GCA_964522605.1 uncultured Pirellulaceae bacterium | reverse complement strand
GAGCCCCCAGCCGCGTAACCTGGGGGCTCGCTGCGCTCGACCCCAGCCACCCTCGCTGGAAACCAACGAAGTCATTCTTGAGTCATCGCTTAGCGATCTTGGTGTGAAGCATGAAGCCACCAAAACAGACGAAGATCTCTCTTCTTCGTTTGACGCGAGATTCAGTTTTCGGGAGCGTATCCATGTTGCGAATTCCGCTTCGGTTCGCGTTGCGAATTTCTTCCATCTCGCACCGTCGTCGCCGTCGGCGCGTTCAGAAACACGGGCGGCTGGATTCTCGGCTCGCATTGGAAAATCTCGAAGTCCGTTTGGCTCTGGCAACTCTCGCAGGGCCATTTGAGCCGATCGAACCACTGGGCTCGTTGATCTACGAAACAACTGCCTCGGGAACGGTGACTGAGTCGGTGGATCAACTGGCGCTCGTCCTTGATGGTAACCAGACGCTTACCGTCGTCGTGGAGCCGTCGTCGGGATTGCAACCTTCAATAGAACTAATTGGTCCGAACGGGACGTTGGGCAGTGCGACGGCAAGCGGATCGGGACAGATGGCCGTTCTGCAGACGATTCCCGTTGCGACGACGGAAAGTTACACGTTGAATTTTGGTGGTTTCGCGGGCACGGTCGGGACGTTTGATGCACGGCTGATTCTCAACGCGTCGGTCGAAGAGGAATCGTATGTTGGGGTAAGCAATGACTCGCTCGAGGCGGCGCAGGATCTGGAGTCGACATTCATTTCTTTGGGAGATTCGACAGAGGCGGCTCGTGCGGCAGTGGTTGGGGAATTGGAATCCGATCATGTCAGCCAGGTAGTGTTTCTCGCGGACTTCGAAACGGGTGCACAGGATTTTGTGGTGGACAATGAGCCCATCAATCCAGTGTTTTATCTGGAAGGACTTTGGCATCTCTCGACAGGTCGCGGCGAACAGCCGGGGCATTCGGCGAACACCAGCTTTTATTACGGTCAGAACGAAGGTCCCGACGGAGGCGGCAGTTATCAGACGGGGCAACAGCGGCCGGAGAACCGGCCGTCGCGAGGCACGCTCACTTCTCCGGCGATCGCCCTGCCGGACAACGGAGAGCGACAGTATCTGTTGGACTTCAGCCATGTCCTTGCGACTCGGTTGAACCCGGAAAACGTAGATTTTGCTTCACTGGAAATTCGCAGCGGAGGGGACTGGACGACGCTGCAGCGATTTGATCGCGTGGCGGAGAGTTCGACGTGGACCACGATCGATCCGGTGGATCTCTCTGCGTATCGGGGCCAGACGATTGAGTTGCGGTGGACGTTTGACACGCGGCGCGGTCCGGTCGGACGGGCGCCCGAGGGCTGGTACGTCGACGACATCCGGATCCGCGAGTTCTCCGCTGACGATTATCATTCGTTTGTGTTGTCGCAGGACGAGAGTGCGACAATTGTCTTGAGCGGACAATCGGCGGAGGTCGCGTTGCTTGCTGCCGACGGGAGCCGCCTGGCAGCGGGTGTGGTGCAGCCAGGCTCGAACTTCGACCAGGTGATCCACAATTTCGTGGCGCCCACGGCGGGTACGTATTATCTGCATGTGACGGGCAAACTCGACGCCGAATACTCCTTGCTCGTGACCCGAAACGCCGATTTCGACACGTCGGGCGCGTACGGCCTCGATGCGGCCTGGAGCGTGTCTGCTCCCTCGGTGGACGGCGCGCAGTGGATTCTCGGTAGCTTGGCCTCCGGTCAGAAGATATTGGAGGAATCGGAGCCGAACGATTCACTGGAATTAGCTCAGAACATTGACGACGCCGACTGGAATCTCAATTTCGATACGGACATTGGCGATTCATTCACCAATACGTCCGAGACGATTCCCCACCTTACGATTCACGGGACCGGGGACGGCACGTACGATCTGTACCGGTTCACGGTCAGCCAGGCCGGTGACATCGGGATCTTCGACATCGATTATGGCTCTGTCGGAGATTCTCTTCAGTCAGGCGACTTTGACTCGTATCTGCGTCTCTTGGATTCCAATGGGAACGAACTAAATAGCAGCGATGATAGCAGCCCATCGTTCGGTCAGGGTGGGAGCGTCAATGGTCGCGACTCTTACATTGAACACCAGTTTGCGGTACCGGGTGAATACATCCTTGAGGTGGGAAGCTGCTGTATCGGCCCAGTGGATTCGGGAGCGACTTACGAACTCCAAGTCTCGATTCCGAACCGCAGTTTGCCTTCGGAGGGCCGGTTTTATGCGGTTGCGTTGGAAGGCGGCGCGACGCTGACGGTCGAGACATCGACGCCGGCTGGTTTATCCGGTGAATTCTCCAACGAGCTGGATCCGATGGTCCGTGTCTACAACGCCGAAGGTCAAGCGCTCGTGGTCGGCGACAATTCGGCCGACGATGGCCGTAACGTCAGTTTGTCGTATGCGGTGCCCGCCCAGGCGGGCGGGACGCACTATGTTGAGGTGCTTCCTTCGGACATCGTGGTGAATGCTGCCAATGGTGAATACGTGCTTGCGATTGGTGGCGGTACCGGCTTGCAACCGCCGTTCGCTGTGGCCGCGAGTGACATCGTGGACAACGCGCAACTCCGTGGTGTGATCCCGGCCATTACGTTGGACTTTACCGATGCTCTGCTGCTGACATCGCTGGACGTGGAAGACTTGACCATCAACGGCGTTGCCGGCTCGGGGCTGACTCTGATCGACGGCAACACCGTCAGCTTCACGCTACCGGAGGATTTGGGGGAAGGCGAGTATCGGATCCAGATTGCGGCCGGTGCTTTGCTAGACGTGCAAGGTACGCCGATCGATGCGTTTGAGCTCACATTCTACGTCGACCAGACGCCGCCGACCGTGATCAGTGTCTCGATCCCGGAGGGAGAAAAAGGTGAGGTCGGGGACCTGACGTACACGGTTGAGTTCAGCGAGCCGATGCAGGTCGACAATCTCGACGAGACCGACTTCTTGCTGACCGGTGCCCGTGAGAATCGGGACTACGTGCCCGTTGTTTGGAGCTACGACGACACCGGCACGGTGCTCACGCTTGATTATGAGAACTTGCCAGAGGACCGGTACCTGCTGACACTCTTCAGTGGTGGAGGTCGCTTCGAAGACACCGCCCAGCCCGACGGATTTGATCTCGACGGCGATGGTGACGGGCTTGAGGGTGGCGACTTTGTTGTTAGTTTTGCTTTGGATGCCGAGACAGCCGTGTTTCCGACGCCGCTGGAGCCGTCCGGTGTCGTAGGCAGCCTGCTGTATCGCGGATTCGTTCGGGCAGTTGTGCAACCCGCAGAGGATACGGATGACTTCCTCCTCGACCTCGATGCACACCAGACGGTCACGGTGGTGGTTGAGCCGTCGCCCGAATTGCAGGCCACTATCCAACTGCTGGGTCCCGATGGAGCCGTGGCCAGCGCCTCGGCAAGTGTACCCGGCCAGCAGGTCATCCTGCAAACCGTTCCCGTTTCTTCTGCCGGTGCGTACACGGTCGTGGTCGGCAGTGTCGCGGAGACGACGGGACTCTACACGGTCAACCTGCTGCTAAATTCTGCCGCCGAGGAGGCGTTGACCAACGGCTCGCTTGAGACCGCTCAAGACCTGGAGGCCTCCTTCATCTCACTCGACGCGGATTCACCGGCGGCCCGCGGGGCGGTTACGGGCCGACTGGATCCGCGCCATGCGGGAGCGGTTCTCTTCGCTGACTTTGAGACAGGAGAGCAGGGCTTTACGGTTGAGAACCAGACTTCAACCCAATATCTGGACGGCCTCTGGCATCTCTCGACGGGGCGGGGCGATCAACCCGGACATTCGGCAAGCACGAGCTTCTATTACGGCCAAGGTGAGGGACCCGATGGAGGAGGTACTTACGACCTCGGCGAACTCACGCCCTCTCGTGGGCGCCTCGTGTCACCGATGATTGAACTTCCCGACACGGAAAAACTCGTCGTCGACTTTCGTCACGTGCTGCAGACACGGGGCTCCAACCCCACCGTGGACGTCTTGCGGTTACAGGTCTGGCGCGAATCTCAACCCGTCTGGCGAACTTTGCAGCGGTACGATAGCTCTGCTCAGAGCACCGTATGGACCCTTGCCGAACCCGTTGATCTCTCTGCATACGCCGGGGAAACCATTCAACTTCGCTGGGAATTCAATACACGCCAAGGTCCCTTTGGCGAGATGTTGGAAGGCTGGTACGTGGATGATGTCTGGGTCGGTGAAATCACGGTAGACGATTACTATTCTCTCACGCTCCAGAAAGGCGATGTCGCGACGATTGCGCTTGAGGGACAAGGCGCCAGCGTGACACTGCTCGGAGCCAACGGCAGCACTCTCGCCGAAGGGGACGGCAATCTGGCCACCAACTTGGATCAGGTCATTCCCAATTTTGTGGCAGAAACGACTGGAGTCTATTACCTCAAGGTCAGCGGCGAAATCGGAAACGAGTATAACTTGGTGGTCACCCGCAACGCGCAGTTCGATATCGAACCAAATGAGAATCTGGATGACGAGGCGCAGAATGTGATCGTCCCAGGATCCGCTCTCGGTGCCGTGCGATCCAACATCCAACCAGGATTGATCGGGGAGTACTTCGCGATCAACAATCCAATCAGCGACTTTCCGGATTACGACGCTCTGATACCGAATTACGTTCAGCTCGACACTCAGGTCAACGTTGCACCGACTTACGATACGTTCAACGGTTTACCCGGCCTCTACGACTACTTTGCCGTCCGCTGGACCGGGAATGTTTTCATCGAAACGGCAGGAGACGTCACTTTTTACCTGAACAGTAACGACGGAAGCCGACTGTTCATTGACGGCGAATTGTTGATCAACAACGGTGGGCTTCACGGGATGCAAATCGTGCAGGGAACCACGTTCCTCGAGCCGGGGCATCATCAACTTCGGCTGGAATACTTCGACAACACCAGTGAGGCGGGAGTGATCCTGAGCTACCAGCCTGTCGGTGAGGCTCAACAGATTATCCCGCCCGAAGTGCTGACAAATGGCGTTTCGGATGAGAACGATACGTATCGGGTTGTGGTAGCCGATGGTGATCTGTTGATCATCGATACGCGGCTTCCGGGGGGTGGGCCGGGGCAGCCGGAAAACAACCTGCAAGAGATCCTCGAGCTGTACGATCCCAATGGCAGCTTGCTCGTGCGGGACTCCAACGGACGATTGACCCACAGGGCGATGCAAGCGGGTACATACTTCGTGCGCGTCCTGGCGGAAAACCAAACGCGAGGCGAATACATCCTTTCGGTCGACCAAGATCGATCGACGATGATCGGGGATGTGAACTTTGATGGGGTCTTCGATACGGCAGATCTCACGCAGGTCCTGCAGGCCGGAGAATACGAGGATCACGTTGCGCACAACTCAAACTACCACGAGGGCGATTGGACCGGCGACGGAGAGTTCGATACGCAGGACTTGGTACTGGTCCTCCAACTCGGACAATATGAGTCCGGAGCGAACGCCGAAGCGGCGAACCGGATGCGATGGCTCGATGCCAATCCAGCGGCGGCACTGGTGGAGGATTCCAATCCACGCCCCGAAGTACCCAGGCAGGCGCTTGGGGGCGATTCGACGGTCGTCGACGATGTCGCGGCACCAGCCGTTTTTCCGCTCTCTGCGCAAGAACGATTGTTCGACGAACTGGCGCAAGATCGGTCACAGGACGACAGGTCCGCCGGGAATTGGTTGCTCGATGGTGAGATCCTGGAACAACTTGCGACGGACCGGTGAGCCGAAATCGCACGGATTCATTGCGATCCCGGCATGGCCGATCTGTGCCACCGAAAAGCTCTCACTTCGCGTTGTCTCGCAAGGACCGTTCGCCACCTCACAGTGGGTGGATCGTCGGGCGTCGCGGCGGACGTATCTTCGCGGAGAAGGGCACGTCGTTAGGCTTCCGACGGCTGGACACTTCGGCGTCAACGGTAATAATTTCCGCCGGAGTCCCAGCAGCGGAGGTCCCAAGGTGCCCCGTTCCCCCACGGGAATCGTGGGCGACCTGCGGTTACGAACGCTCTCGCCGGGCCCTCCGGCGCGTTGGCTGCATCCTCGCGAAGGAGATAGGCATGACGAATCAGAGTCGTTTCGAGGTTGCTGCGCAGGGTGACGTCACCGTTCTGCGGATTTGTGGGGCATCACTCTTCGCACCCGACGCGGATGAATTTTGTCAGCAACTCATTGAGTTCGTGTCGACCAACCAACCGCACCGCGTGGTCGTTGACTTTACTGAGGTGACACGCTGCTCAACGGCGGTCATCAACGCGATGCTGCTGGTGAAGAAGCAATTGCTGTCCGCCGACGGCGAAGTGAAGCTGTGCAATGTATCAGACGGCATACGCCACGTGTATCAGATGCTGAATCTGGACGGGACCGTGTTCGAAATCCACGATTCCCTGCCCGAGGCGCTCCAGGCGTTTGATACCGAACCACCGACGCCGTAGCTGGTGACGGCGGGTTGGCGGGCTAGACCCGCGGCCGACATCCGTGCGGCCCGGGTGCATGCCAGCTTTTGCAGACTCGCGCGGGGGCCGGAAAAGTCACCAGGAGAATTGTGGGGGATGGAGTCCGTGTTGGATGGCCAGGGCGGAGGAGCCGGCGATTGACGAACACCCTCACATCGAAGAACGATCAATCTGTTCTTGGAGTCGGGCCTTTCCCCGGTGAACCAGCGCCCGTATGGCCCCGGGTGTCCGACCCATGATTTCCGCGGTTTCCTCCAGCGATCGCCCCTCTAAACAATAGTACTGAATCGCATCTCGCTGGTCTTTTGGTAGATCCGATACGCTCTGTCGAATTGCCGCCATCATCTCATCGTGAGCAACGCATTGGCTCGGAGTTGTACCGGTTCCCTTGAACTGATCGATCAGATCCACCGCACTGGAAACACTGCCCTCCCCAATCGTGATCTGCCGTCGGAAGTCGCCTCCGCGCTTCTTCCGCTTCTGCTGGCGTACGCAGTCGTAGAGGCGATTCTCGGCAATTCCACGCATCCAAGCGTAGAACGAGCCCGGTCCCTGAAACTCGAACCGCTGAAAATCGCGAAAGACCTGCAGAAATGTCTGCTGCAGAATATCGTCGACGTCAACCACACCCTTCAAGACGTCGGGGAGCCGGGGAGCGAGGTGCTGTTTCAGGCGGGATGCGTGGCGGCACAGGAGTCGATCGAGCGACAGCCGATCGCCAGCCTGCGCTTGTTCGATCATCTCCATCTCCCACGACGCAGATGACGACATGTCGTACCCTCGTGCCGGATAAGACTTGGGTGTGACCGCCCGGCTTGTTCACCTCGCGAAAACGGCCTGTGCCTTGATCCTAGGACAGATAACTTGGCTAAGCAATCTTTTCGAGGCAAAACTCCCAGGTAAGTCGTCGGAAGAGGGAGCGCCTGGTTCGGATCGGTCGTCCGATTTCCGCAGGCAGTCTGGGTATCATGGGAAGTATAGAGAATGTGATTTGCGGATGTGGGCCCGTTTCGCGTGCGCCGCAGGCGCCGTTGTCGCTCATGAAAGTAGGCTCAAATCTCGAGGCTTAATCTGCTCTTCGTCCGACCCTTCATTTGTCGGCTCGTGATGAGTCGACCGGGTTTTTCGGCATGACCAATCTGCAGCTAACAGGCACGCCGGTCGACGAGCTCGCCGTTGATTTCGTTCAGCGTTGTCGTCGGGGCGAGCGTCCCAAGATTGGCGAGTATCTGGAACGCCGCCCGGACTTGGCCGACAAGATTCGTGATCTGTTTCCTGGTTTGGCGATGCTGGAGTGTGCCGCGTCGGACAGACCGCGGCAATCTCTCTTATTGGGTGCCCGGCGGCCCGACGTTTTGGGCGACTATCGCATCCTGCGGGAGATCGGACGCGGTGGGATGGGAATCGTCTATGAAGCGGAGCAGATTTCGCTTGGGCGCCACGTGGCATTGAAGGTGCTGCCTTTCCAGATGGCGAGCGACAAATGTGCGATTGCCCGTTTTCGGCGCGAGGCGAAGATCGCTGCGCGCTTGCAGCACCCACACATTGTAACGGTCCATGATTCCGGTCAGCAGGGCGACGTGTGGTACTACGCCATGCAGTTCGTTTATGGCCAATCGTTGCAGGATGTGATGGCGGAACTGCAGCATTCGCGGGAGGATTCCGCTGAACGCGAACAGGCAACGGCCGCCCGCCTGGCATCAACGTTGCTGAGCGGTACGCTGACGTGGTCCGTCGAGTTGGTGCCGGATGACGAGTCGGAGCTGGCGGACGATCCTGTGGATGCCGGGTTGGACAGTAGTTGTATCGAGTTGATCCATGAGATTGTGGACGATTGCGCGCTGCGTCGTAGTCGCGGGGAACGCGTATCCGACGAGGCGATCGTATCCCGATATCCGCACTTGGCGCCGTACTTGGCCGAGGAATTGCGGATGCTGCATCTGATCGAAGCGTCGCATTTGCCCTCGGTCGTGGACGACCTGATGGCTTTGGGCGAGAAGCTCTCCTGTGACCGCGAGGCGCACGACTTGGAGGCCGCGGAACTTGAGAAAGAGGCAGTCGAGGAGGATGCCTGCGAGCGTTGTGCCCGTCTGCCTGCTCCTCCTCACGCTGACTTGGCGCGATCGAGCCGGGAGTATTTTGAAAGCGTCGCTCATTTGGGACTCCAGGCCGCGGACGCACTTGCCCATGCACACGAGTTGGGCGTGATCCATCGGGACGTCAAGCCGTCCAATCTCTTGCTCGACGCACATGGACATCTCTGGATTACTGATTTTGGTACCGCCAAATCCCAGCGCCCAGACGATCCTTCCACGAACCGGTTCGTCGGGACGTTGCGTTATATGGCGCCCGAGCAGGTCCGGGGACACTCGGTGGAAGTCAGTGACGTGTACAGCCTGGGCGTTACTCTCTACGAGCTTTTGGTGCTGAGACCGGCCTTTGAGGCGACGGACTATCTGAACATGATTCAGCAGATCTGTCACAATGGCCCGGTTCCGCCTCGCCGGTTGGATGCAAGTATTCCCCGCGACCTGGAGACCATCATTCTGACGGCGATCCAACAGAATCCCAGTAACCGGTACCCCTCGGCTCGTGCGATGGCCGACGATTTGCGGCGTTTCTTGAATCGCCGTCCCATCGCAGCGAAGCGGAGTTTCCGGGTGAATCGGCTGTGGTCCTGGCTGCGGCAAAGTCGTGTTGCTGCCGTCGTGATTGCGAGTGTCATTTCGTCATTGCTGACGGCCGCAATCCTATTGAGCTGGCGAAATGGGCTGTAAATCCACGCGATAACGGTTTGTTTTGCGCCAGGTCATTCTGGCAGCCTGCGATTCAACGAACCTCGCCTGACGGCTGCGGGTTAAACGAATTGCCACAAAGACTCCCGCAAGACCAACACTTCCAAACGGCCCGACTCTCCCAGAG
>CAZFWV010000268.1:0-9420 GCA_964522605.1 uncultured Pirellulaceae bacterium | reverse complement strand
TATTCCCAGATCAGGTTTTCGTTCGTCGGATTGTGTCCGCGGTAGATCCGCGGATTCTCGATTCCCTCACCCAGAACGGCCAAGCCGGAGGCTCCGTGAATCTCGTCGCCAAAGAATCCCCAGCAATTCGCCATATGACGCCCTTGCGCGAATAATCGCGTGCCGTCGGCAAAACGGTACTCGACGGCATAATGATCAAAGAGCTGATCTGGCTCTGTCCGTACCTGACGACCGCCCTGCCCTTGGGCGGCGACCGGCCAGGCGTCTTTGCACCAGCAACAAACGTCGAGGTTGTGAATCAACCAGTCGAGGAGAAAACTACCGTTCACCCAGGTGAAACAACTGTAGTTTTGAATCTGATGTCCCAGTTCGCTGACGCCTTCTCGACGCGGGATGAGACCAACCGGACCGTGTTCGCGGTATGCCCAGCAGGTAATCAGTTCACCGATCGCACCCGCATGGAGCTGCGCCACGGCCTCTTCCAATGGTTTGTAGTGGCGACTCATCAATCCACCGGCAATTTTGAGATTCTTTTCCGCGGCCCGCTCTCCCGCCCGCAACACCCGGTGCACGCCCGGTACGTCGACAGCAAAGGACTTTTCCATGAAGACGTTCAGCCCACGATCAACGGCGTATTCCAGGTGCAGGGGCCGGAACGCGGGAGGCGTCGCCAGCAGAACAACGTCCCCCGGATTCAGGGAATCCATCGCCTTGCGATAGGCATCGAAGCCCAGGAATTGTCGTTCCCCCGGCACACTGACCTGGTCGGCGAACTGCGTTGAGAGTTGGTTCAAGCTGCTGTTCAGGCGTTGTTCGAACACGTCGGCCATCGCCCAGAGCTGGGTTGGGCCCGCAGTCGACAGGGCGTTCGCTGCAGCCCCCGTTCCGCGGCCACCGCACCCGACGAGTGCCACTCGGATCAAATCCGATTCGGCAGCGTAGCTGCGCGTTTGTACGGCTTTGACCAGGGCCGCGCCTGTCAACGCGCAGCCGGATTGCTGAAGGAACCGTCGGCGAGATGGACTCCGAGAAGCGTTCGGGGATGGCCCTGCCATTGCGTTGTCCTTTCGTGTGAGAGTCACCCGTTACTCAATTGCGCCCTTCACTTCACTGTATTCGCGCATGACTTCTTTCTGGGCCTCATCGATGTCGAACTTCACCGCTTCCTCCACGGAAGGCTTCGTCAACGGACGAACGACGCGAAAGCCGACGAAATCGGCATCGGTGTAGTACCAGATGCTCTGAGGTAGCTGAGGATCCTGCGCTTTCCATTCGGGGCCCGATGTAACTCGGGCGGCGGAACGCAGTCGATCGGGGTCATCGATCCAGGAGCCGCCGCGGACGATCCGCGGGTAAATTGTGGTGGGGACGCGTAGCGGATTGGAAACCGAATCGCCCTTCAACTGGGCGTAAGCATCTTCGGCATACTGGTCCAAGACCCATTCGGCAACGTTCCCGTGCATGTCATGCAGTCCCCAGGGGTTCGGCTTCTTCTCGCCGACCTCATGATAGGACTCGTCGCTGTTGTCGAAGTACCATGCATAATCATCCAGTTCCGATGGATCGTCGCCGAAGCTGAAGGCCGTGGTGGTTCCGGCGCGGCACGCGTACTCCCACTCTGCTTCTGTCGGCAAGCGATAATAGCGACCGGTCTTGGCCGTCAGCCACTTGCAGTACATTTTCGCCGCCAACTGCGTCATGCAGATCGCCGGTCGCCGATCGCGTCCCATCCCGAATGTCATGTCCTGGTAGGGTTTCGTCGGAATGGTGACGGCGTCCGCCAACACATCGTATTTCGTCGTCTCTTGACCGAGAACCTGCCGACGTTGCTTGAACAGGCCCATCGCCCACAGTTCATACTCGTCCCACGTCACTTCGTGCTTGCCCATCCAGAAGGGAGCGATTTCGACTTCAACTTGTGGGCCTTCGTCCTCACTACGATCCTCTTCATCCTCCGGACTTCCCATCAGGAACTTGCCGCCGGGAATCGGAACTACTTCAAATTTCGCGTCGGTGCCCGGGATCACTTCGGTGTACGGCTTCATCTGGTCTTCGCTCGTTGCTTCACTTTCCGGAATTGGTGCCGGTTCGAGCATCCACTTGACAGGCGGGGTCCAGGTCGGCGAATCGACCGGATCTTCTGCCGCGTGTAATTGGCCCAGCGAATGACAAGAAATCGACAGTAAAGCGAAAAGGAAAACCCAACGGAAAGCGGCGGTGTTGAACGGGTGCGCAGGGGCATTCCAGCACGAAAGCATCATTTGGCTCCTGAAAGGACAGTCTGCTTGACAGCAACAATCTAATGGTTAGCATGCTAGCTTGGGATCAGGCAAAGAACAAGATGACCTGGTCTCACCCACCTTTGGACCTGCAGTATTCTCGCGTGCCGCCATCAGCCGATTTGGGATTAGGCAGGCGGGGCCTTCCTGGACGCGGCAACGAAACACGCCAACCTCCCGCTGTGCAGGAAGGGATGATTCATGTTGTCAGCCAGAGATGTCCTGACGGACAGAGAACCATCGCGACGGTCGTTCCTGAAATCGTCCGCTGGTTTGGCTTCCGCTGCTGCGCTCGGAACGCTGACGTTGGAGCGGTCTGCGCATGCGGCGGGAAATGATCAGATTCGCATCGGAATGATTGGATGTGGTGGACGTTGTACCGGCGCGGCGGCTCAAAGTTTAAGGGCGGGGCCGGATGTGCGTCTGGTTGCGATGTGCGATCTGTTCGACGATCGAGTGCAGAGCAGTCGCAAGACGCTCGCCGCTCAGCTCCCCGATCAGATCGAGGTTAATGACGATCACTGTTTTGTTGGCTTCGACGGTTATCAACATGTGATCGACAGCTCCGACGTCGTCTTGATCGCTTGCGCGTCAAAGTTTCATCCGATGTATTCCGAGGCCGCGATCCGGGCGGGAAAGCATGTCTTTGTGGAGAAGCCTCACGGGATTGATCCCGAGGGAATGCACCGCATGCAGGCCGCCTGTGATCTTGCCAAGGAAAAGGGACTGAGTCTTGTCTCGGGTTTACAGAGTCGCTTTCACCGAGGATGGCAGGAAACCGTGCAGCGGATTCACGATGGCGCCATCGGCGAGATCGTCGCAGTGCAGTCGATGTTTCTGCGCGGTCCCTATCAAGTAATCGAACGCAAGCCGGAATGGAGCGAGACTGAGTACCAGTTCCGAAATTGGTATCACTTCTGTTGGCTCTCCGGTGACGACGTAACGCAATCTCTGGTCCACAACGTGGATCGCATCTCATGGATCCTGAAAGAGGAGATGCCCACCTGGGCCTTCGGGCTGGCGGGGCGCTCTTCGTCATTCGGAGATCCGTTTGGCGATATGTTCGATCATCATACGGCCGTCTACGAGTACGAAAGCGGGACGCGGTTGTATGCTCTTTGCCGCACGCAAAACGGATGTTACGGCAATAGCAATGATTTGATCATGGGTTCTCGCGGGCAATGCGACCTCGGACGTTGTCGCATCGAAGGCGAGAATGCCTGGCGGTATGATGGGCCGGGGAATGACCCGTACCTGGACGAGCAGGCGGCGCTGATCGAATCGGTTCGCTCAGGCAAACCGACAAACAGTGGCCACTACATGGTCAACAGCACCCGTTTGGCGGTTATGGGCCAGATTGCCTGTTACACGGGGACGAGAACAGAGTGGGAGGATGTCGAGAAATCCACGCTGCGTTTCGGGCCCGCGCCGGAAGAATCGAATTTCGATACGCCGCCGCCTACGCGGCCGGATGCCACAGGGAATTACCCGCTCCCACAACCAGGAATCACGAAACTCCTTTCTTGACGGTGGCGTAGTCAATGAACCAGGACGACAAAAGGGAGTCCGGCATTTGCCGGATTCACGTGGCGTCTTGAGGATCTTTCATCGCGTCGCGGTGAATCGGTTCCGTCGCAGAATCAACCTTGGCATTCATGACCTTGAAAAGGAAAGGGGTCTAGACGATGGGAAAAGTCAGTGTTGGTGTTAACCTGGAATTCGTTCGTCACGCAGATAAACCGTTCGAATGGGGTGTCGAGAAGGCGGCGGAGCTTGGATACGAATACGTCGAGCCAATGGTCCACTGGGGACGTGAGCTGCTCAGTGAAGCAGGCTATTTTCATAGCGTGTCGATGCTGGACGACCCTCTGCGGATTCGTCGAGCGTGCGAACGGTACGGCGTCAAATTGTCTGGACTCTCGGCCCATACGCCGCTCTGTAAGCCAGAAATCGGAACGGAATACCTCAAGCAGGCGATCCGTTTTGCCGCCGAGTGCGGTGCACCGGTCGTGAATACGGATGAGGGGCCCAAGCCAGAATGGACGAATGTGGATGAAGATCACGTCCTGATGCGATACGTGCTGCAGGAAGCTTGTGCTGTCGCCGAGCCTCGGGGGATCCTGATCGGTTTGGAAATGCACCAGCAGTACAGCAAAACGGTCGCCGGTCTCGATCGCATCTATGGGCTCGTTCAGTCTCCCGTAATCGGGATCAACTTTGACACCGGCAACAGCTATCTCGGAGGCGAAGATCCGCTCCAATGGCTGGAACACACACTCGATCGGCTCGTTCACGTTCACGCCAAGGATATCTCCATTCAGCAGTCGGATGAAGAACGGGGAAAAGTAACGGGGACCCCTGTGGGGTGTGCATGCGGCGAGGGCGTCATCGATTGGGCCCGGGTCGTGGAAATCTGTCGGCGGGCACCTCGAGATTTGGTGCTGAGCGTGGAGTGCGGGACGATTGATCAGGCCGAGAGGAGTATCCAGCATTTGAAACCGCTGCTCGACGCCTGAACCAGAGCTTAATTCGATCGAAGGATCCCTCTCATGCTACTCGCTCGCATCTCTTGTTCCAAGGTAATCGTGTTGTCCGCGCAGCGTTGGTGGAACAGGCTCGTGTTTCTCGCAACCTGTGGCGTGATCTGCTCCACGATCTCGGTCGGCAATGCCGCGTCGCCTCTGACCTGGCTGCAAGACGACACGACCGTAACGGTTCAACGCGGTGATCTCCGCCTGTTGAGCTACCGCTTTGGCCAGGTACCTTACAAACCTTACGCAGACCGATTAACAACTCCCGCCGGAGCGAATGTGCTGCGCGACGCTCCGCCGGATCATGCTCACCATCATGGATTGATGTTTGCCGTAGCGGCCGAGGGAGTGGATTTCTGGGCCGAGTTTCCCGATCAATCGCCCGGTATTCAGCGACAACGGGAGCTCGACGTCAAGGTGGCGACGAAAGCGGACGTCGACGCGGTTGAGCTTCGTCAATGTCTGGATTGGACACGGGCTGATGATGAAGCGATTCTGACCGAAGAGCGAGAAATCACGATCTTTGATCCGGTGCCGCTAGAGGCAACGCTCTTGACGTGGCAGTCAACCCTCACGGTGTCGACCGGTCGCCCCCAGGTAACCCTGGGAGGTTCCCACTATTTCGGATTGGGGATGCGATTTGCAGAGTCGATGGATCGTGACGCGCGGTTTGTATACGAAGGAGGGCAGCCGGGGGAAGTCGTGCGCGGGGAAGAACGCGTCACGCGCGGCCGTTGGTGTGTAATCCAGGCTTCGGCAGCAACAGGTCCGGTGACTGTGGCGCTGTTCGACCATCCGGCCAATGCGCGACATCCCGCGACATTCTTTACGATGCCGGTCTCTTTCGCTTACCTGTCCGCAACCCTGAACCTGTGGCGCGAACCGCTGATCGTGAAAGCCGAAAACCCTTTGGTGCTGCGCTACGGCGTTGCCGTCTGGGACGGCGCGGCCTCGCGTGAGCAGGTCGAAAGCCTCTATCAGCGGTGGCTCAAATTATCGCAAGTCGGCGGATCCGATTGAATTTAGGCAATCGCTGGTGCCTCCTGTTCTTGTGGCTGCTTGGGGCGCGTGCGCGATTTTCGACCGAGCCGATGCAGGATCTCAATCAGGAGTTCTTTGGCATCCATCATCAAGCTGAAGAGTGTCGGGACGAGCAGCAGCGTGAAGACGGTCGAGACGAGCAGGCCACCGAGCACGACGCTTCCGAGTCCGCGATAGAGTTCGCTTCCGGCTCCCGGAAACAGGACCAGCGGCAGAAGGCCGAGTACCGTCGTGATCGTGGTCATGAAGATCGGGCGAATTCGTGTCCGCACACTTTCCAAGATGGCCGCACGATGCCCCATTCCATCTTCGCGCATGTGATTGAGTGACTGATGCACAATCAGAATCGGGTTGTTCACGACCGTTCCTATCAGGATCACGAATCCCAACATCGTTAGCACATCCAGTTGCTGCAGAGTCTGCCCGGTCGCCGCGAGGAAAACATTCAGCAGATTGAGGCCCAGAATGCCGCCCACGGCACCGAGGGGCACCGTCAAAATGATGACGAAGGGATAGAGCCAGGATTCAAACAACGCGGCCATCAAGAGGTAGGTGATCAGCAGGGCGAGCAACACGTTGAAACGGAGCGCCTGCCAGGTATCGCGTAACTTATCAGCCGTCCCGGCCAGGCTGATCCGCTCGCCGTCCAACAACAGTCCGCTCGCGATCAAGGGCTGAACGATCTCGTTTCGTATGCGATCCATCGCGTCCTCCAAGGCCATATCGGCGGGCGGCGAGACCTCGATCGTAATCGCCCGCTCGCGCTCGCGATGATTGATCTGCTCCGGGCCCCCGGTCAACTCGACGTCGGCCAGGGCTTCCAGCGGGACCAACTGTCCGGCCGGCGTGGCCACGGGAAGTGCTTTCACGCCCTGATAACTTCTCGCATATTCCTCCATGCCCATGATCGTCACATCGATCTCATCGCCGCGGTAGAAGTAGTCACCCGCATACGCTCCATCGATCAGCGCGTTGACGGCATAACCAAGCTCCGCGCTGGACAGACCCATCTGTGCCATCTGCAGCAGTTTCGGGCGAATATGTGTTTCCGGTGTCGAAGTATCCAGGCTGGGGACGGGGCGGGCCTGAGTACCTTTGGGCATCGCCTGCTGCACGGCGCCCATGATCGGGGGACCCACGTCTTTGGCGAGCCGGATCAAATCGGGACCAGTGATTTCGATTTCGATCGTTCGACCTGCCGAGAGCCCCTGTTCGAACAGACTCGATTGCTTCGCGACGGCGAAGGTGCCGGGAAGTGCCATGGCTGCCTGAGAAATCACCGGTACAAGTTCGCCGGCCCGGAGCGGATCGTGCGCCCGAACGCCCATGAATACCTGACGACCGCGGGCGACGAAGAAAAAGTCCTCGATAATCGGAGCGTCCATTTTTTTCGCTTCTTCACTCTCCGGATCAACATCCCAGTACGGACGCAATCGCTCCTCGACCGTTTCCCCCAAGCGCATTAACTCGTTCAAGTTGTAGCCCGGTGGTGGCAGGACGATTCCGAACACGAGGTTTCGGTTACCGCTGGGCAGATATTCAACCTTGGGCCAGAGGGCATACCCGAGCATCACCGAACCGATCACAAGGGCAGCCACGACGGACACTCGACGAAGCAGACTGCGTTGAATCCAGTCGTTCGTGTGCACGACCAGATTGGTAAAGCCTCGTGCGGCCTCCGTGATGGGCCTGACCGTCGCTGCCGCCGCGCGAGTCAGCTGTGAGGAAGCTGCGATGGAGTGCGTTTCCGATTCGGGCGTATCCTCGTCATCGGAACCGCGATGCGTGAACAGACGCGCCGATGCCGTGGGGATCACGGACATCGAAACGATCAGCGACAGGCTGACCGCGGCACTGATCGCCAAGGCAATATCGCGGAACAACTGTCCCGCTTCTTCTTGAATAAAGACGATCGGCAGGAACACGGCAATCGTGGTCAGGGTGGAGGAGGCAACGGCTCCCCAGACTTCCTGAGTACCCTTGACCGCAGCGACAAAGGGCGGTTCACCGAGGGAGTGACGCCGATAGATGTTCTCCAGCACGACGACTGCATTGTCGACAAGCATCCCGACGGCGAAGGCAAGTCCGGCCAGGCTGACAACATTCAGCGAGCGGCCGAGCAGGCCTAGGACGAGGAAGGAGCCGATCAGGCTTGTCGGAATTGCCAATCCCACGACAAGGGAGCCTCGCGCAAACCAGAATCCAGCACCAACAATGACTACCAGGCACAGCAGGAAGAACCAGGGCGAGACGTAGGCAGCAGCCAACGCCGTCAGAATAATCATCGGTACGGCAATTAATGCCCGTACGCCCAGATGAAGGAACATCATGAGGACGACCATCGTCAGGGCACCGCCGATGAAGATGTTCTGCTGTACGAGATTGATCGACGAGTAAATGTAATCCGTCTCGTCATACACCTGGGTCAGTTGCAGGTTCATTTTGCGGAGTACGTCATCATTCAGCTCGCGATTCACCTGCCGCAAGCCGGCCATCACGTCCAGAACATTGGCCCCCGTCTCACGCAAAGCATTGACTGCGATGCTTCCTTCCCCGAACCGTCGCACGACGCCGTCCGGCTTTTTGTAGCCGATGCGGACTTCGGCGACGTCGCCCACGTAAACTGGTGCTCCGTCGCGAACCGCGAGCAATTGATCCGCGACCTGTTGCTCGTCGCGAAACTGTCCGAGCGTACGCGTGACCCAACGGCGTTTCCCCTCCCAATAATCTCCCGCGGACGTGTCCGCGTTTTGACCCGTCAAGACGCGTCGCACGTCACCGATGGTCAAACGGCGGGCTGCCAGCTCCTGAGGATTGACGACGACCTGAAGCTCATCTTCCAGCCCACCGATCACATTGGACTGCGAGACACCGGAAACGCGCTCGAACCGCGCCTCGATCTCATCTTCGGCGAAACGTCGCAGCTTGGTAACGTCCAGATCTTCCGGAGGCAGGAGCTCTTTGAATTCCGGATCCTGCTCCGCCAGATTACGCAGGCGAAGCAGCGCCAAGCCGATGCTGTGGGCCTGCCGTACGGGGCCCAATTTCTCCACCAGATGTGGGTAACGCTCTTCGAACGAGCGAATCTCATCGGGGGAAGGCTGCCGGCCACTGAGGATGAACCAGGCGATCGGGCTATCGTTCGCGTTGGAGGTGCTGATCACCGGACGATCCGCATCGACCGGATACTCGCGAACCTGCTCCAGCCGACCGATCACGTCGACCACCGCCTTCTCCATGTCGGAGCCCACCTGGAATTCCAGAATGATCCGTCCGACCGAGTCCATACTTTCGGACGACATTTTTCGGACGCCCTCCACGCCCTTGAGCTGTTCTTCCTGCTCAATGATGATCTCGCGCTCGACCTCTTGCGGACTCGCTCCCGGCCAGCGGGTTTCGATTGTGATCGTTGGTGTCTGGACCTCCGGGGTCAACTGCATCGGCATCCGGGTCAGGGCGACTACTCCAAAGAGCGCCACCAAGAGCACGCCGACGCTGACTTTGATCGGATTGCGTACGAAGGAGTCAATCAGCCACATCGGTTGGATCGCCTTGTGTCGAGGTACGGA
>CAZFWV010000267.1:0-9429 GCA_964522605.1 uncultured Pirellulaceae bacterium | reverse complement strand
AACCGCTGAGAGTTTGATCGACCCGGGAACCGACGTGCCCTATGCTCGCGACAGCGTCATGGGGTACGTCGGTTTTTCTTTTTTGCGGAGCAAGAATCATGGGTCTTTCACTATTTCTCAGTTTGTTGGGATGCTCGTTGTTCGGGGAATCCACTCCGATTGCGGCCGAGGTTCCGCGGCGCGTGCGGATGGTCAAACCGTCAGACGAACTCGACCTGAAGCCGAAATCCGTCCGGTCGACGGCGAAAGAAGAGCCCAAGACGAAAGCCGATGCACCAGCAACGGCCGTTTCGAAAACGCAAAAGACGTCCGAAAAGAAGGCCGCTGCGGGTCGTCCGACGGCGCGGCTGCCGCGATTCTATTCGCAACTGGAACTTCAGGAAGACCAGCGTGAGAAGCTCTTGGAACTGCAGCAGCAATTCGCGCAACAAATCGCTGCATTACGGGAGCAGATTACCAAGCTACTCAAAGAACGAGATGCGCAACTTGTGTCGGTTCTCAAACCGGGACAAAAACGCCGGTTGAAGGAACTGCAGGCGGAATCGGGGACGGCAAAGCAGGAATCGCGACGCGATTGAGCTCGACGAGCGGTACGGAATGCGCTCTTGTCAAACCGAAAGACGGGGATTCGCTCGGTCGCTATCACTCGAAGCGTCCGCGAAATTCGACTGCGCGGCGGACGTGAGGTACCGCATCTGGCCAAGGTTCGCCCTTTCGCTGGCTGCGGCCTCGGCCGCTCCGCGTTTCTCCGCGCGTTTCCGCGGCTCGACTCCGTGCTGTTCGTGAGTTCTCCGGCCCCGCACGCTTCGGCACTCCAGTCGGCGGGGTCAGGAGACCTCTGCCGAGTCACATTGCGTCGCGGCCAGAGCCTGCCGTGCGTCTGTCACAGCGTTGCTGTGCCTTCGTCAAGTCACCGTCCGATGGAATAATCGTCAACTTCGGCAAAGTCGACTGGCTCTTCATGCCGAAAAGCCAAAGTGTCCTTCATCAGGACCCACAGCGTGGTTGGGCTGCAAGCAGTAGCGTTGCTGTCGCCGTCAAGGATTGCGCGTACGGACGATAAACTTGCTCGCCTGCCAGGGAGATTGGGTTTTACCTATTCGCCGCGCAGAGGTTTTTTTTCGATGAAAAAGATCGCGCTCATTACGGGGATCACGGGGCAAGACGGTTCGTATCTGGCGGAATTCCTCTTAGCCAAGGGCTACGAAGTCCATGGTGTCGTCCGCCACACGAGCGCCGAAAGTTACGGTCGCATCGACCACTTACGTTCACAGATTACGTTGCACAAAGCGGACTTATTGGATGGTCGTTCGCTTGCATCCTTAGTTGATCAAGTTCAGCCCTGCGAGTTCTACAACTTGGCGGCGATGAGTTTTGTTCCGGTAAGCTGGCAGCAACCGACGTTCACCGCAGAGGTCACCGGGCTTGGGGCCTTACGGGCATTGGAGGCGATTCGCAGCGTCAACCCGGAGATTCGGTTTTACCAGGCCAGCAGTAGCGAAATGTACGGCCAGGTTGTCGAGACGCCGCAGACCGAGAAGACGCGTTTCCATCCGCGCAGTCCGTACGCCGTCGCCAAGGTGTTCGCCCATCACATCACCGTCAACTATCGAGAAAGCTACGGATTATTCGCCTGTAGTGGGATTCTTTTCAACCACGAATCGCCGCGCCGAGGTCTGGACTTTGTGACGCGAAAGATCACCCATGCTGCGGCACGAATCAAGCTCGGTCTGCAGAAGGAGTTGCGCTTGGGCAATCTCGACGCCTGTCGCGACTGGGGGTTCGCTGGTGATTACGTTGAGGCGATGTGGTTGATGTTGCAGCAGGACGAGCCCGATGATTTTGTGATTGGGACCGGAGTGACGACGCGGGTTGGAGATTTCGTCGATCAAGCGTTTTGCTGTTTGGGACTCGATCCGCAGAAGTACGTTGTGATCGACCCCCGTTTCTATCGCCCGGCCGAGGTCAACTTGCTATTGGCAGATCCGGCCAAAGCGCAGGCCAAGCTGGGATGGTCGCCGAGGACGAATCTGTCAGAACTGGTGCGGATGATGGTCGATCACGATCTCCATCTGGCACAAAGGGAACTCGACTTGCGTCAGGATCGCGGTCAAGTCCGACCGCGCGCCGCCTGATTGCCGTTTTGCGACGAGCAACTCCATGAACAACTTGACGCGGGCCATTCGCATGGCCCTCAAATATAAATACTCCCTGATGGCGTCGATTGCCTGTTCGGCTCTCGTCGCCGTCTTCTGGGGTGCGAACATCACAACGGTCTATCCGTTCGTGAAAATTGTCTTTCAAGGTCAGACGCTGCAGCAATGGGTCGACGGGGAAATTGGCACGGTTACGGCCGAGTTGGAAGGCGGCGAGCATGCCGTCCGTTCCTCCGGTACAGCGGTCCCGAACCATGCGCTCGTGTCTACCGATCTCTCGGGAGATGATCGGTCGGCGCTCGAGCAGCGTTTGAAGCGGCTGGAGCAGGCGCGAACTTACATCCAACGGTTCGCTCCGCGCGACCCTTTCAATACTCTGGTCGTCATTGTCGGCGTTCTGCTGGTTGGGACCTTTGTCAAAGGCCTCTTTCGAGTTGCGAGCGTGGTGCTCGTCAGCCGCGCGGCGGGCCGGACAACGACCGATATTCGGTGCCGGTTCTTCCGCGCCTTGCTCAATGATCGGCGCCAGGCGATGCAGCGAAGTGGGGAGGCCGCGGCGCGCGTGGGAGCCGATGTCGCGTCGATCGGGAATGCGATCCAGACCCTGTTCGGCAGCACGGTTCAGGAGCCGCTGAAGATGCTTGCCTGCCTGGCGGGCGCCGCGGCCGTGAACTGGAGACTGCTGATCGTTTCCCTGCTTGCCTGCCCGCTCGCTTCGCTTCTGCTCGTTTCCCTCGCGCGTTCGATTCGACGGGCCAGCCTGCGGGCCTTCGACCAGCGTGCACTCATGATGGGTCGCATGCTGCAGACATCGCACAGTGTGCACGTGGTGAAAGCCTATAACATGGAGAGCCACGAGCGAGTCCGGTTTTGGCAACATGCGTTGCACGTCTACCGTGAGCAGCTGAAGATCAACATCTACGGCGGATTCGTGCGCGTGAATAACGAGTTGCTGGGCATCATGATGCTCTGTTTGTCCGCACTCGTCGGTGGATATCTCGTCCTGAATCAACAGACGCATCTGTGGGGAATTCGGCTATCGGTCCGTCCGATGGATTTCGGACAGATTATGTTGTTCTACGCCTTTCTGATTGGTTGCACGGATCCCCT
Source organism: uncultured Pirellulaceae bacterium (assembly GCA_964522605.1). GTDB lineage: Bacteria > Planctomycetota > Planctomycetia > Pirellulales > Pirellulaceae > CAVZLD01. The sequence continues at coordinate 6,163 of CAZFWV010000267.1, read as the reverse complement.
GCGGAAACTGGCAGACGTCTACGGATCCGTGCAGGGAGGGGCCGCGGCGGCGGACCGGATCATGCCGTTTCTGTTCGACCCACCGATACGCGTCCAGCGTCCAACGCGACAACCGATTCTCCATGCGCGGTTCCCGATCACTTTCGAGAATGTGCAATTCCACTATCAGGCGAGCCGGCCCGTCTTGCGGGGCGTCTCGTTTCAGATTCAGCAAGGCGAAACGTTGGCGATCGTGGGTCCCAACGGTTGCGGAAAAACAACGCTCATCAATCTCCTGTTGCGATTCCTGAATCCGACCGGGGGCCGGATTCTGTTGGGTGACATCGACCTGCGAGAAATCCGGCCCAAAGACCTCCGGCGGCGGATGGCGCTGGTGACTCAGCGGCCCATTCTGTTCAACGACACAGTGTTCAACAATATCCGCTATGGAACGCGGCAGGCAACGCGCGAGCAAGTCATCCAGGCAGCCCGAAAGGCACATGCGCATCAGTTCATTATGCAACGCCTGGCGAATGGATACGAAACAGAATGTGGAGAAGGGGGACGCTGCCTTTCCGGCGGTCAACAGCAGCGCCTGACCTTGGCCCGCGCGATCCTCCGCGATCCGGATATTCTGATCCTCGACGAAGCCTCCAGTCAGATTGACCCCAAGAGCGAGAATCTGATCCGGCAGTCGTTACGCGGTTTCATCAAGAACCGTACGACAATCATGATTACCCACCGGATGGCAACCGTCGAGCTCGCGGATCGAATCCTGGTGATGGACGGGGGCCAGATTCTGGATCTGGGGACCCACGAAGAACTGTGGCAGCGATGTCCGCTATACCGTTCCTTGCGGCAGAGACCGGTCAAGCGATCTGCGTGACCAGTTCCTTGGGGGGATTAACCGATGATCGCACCGCCGACGACGCACGACGTTGCCTTCGAAGAGTCTCGATTTCAGCCGGAATCGCTGGATTGTGACCAATACCGAAAGTGCGTGCAGGACGGCTATGAACGAATGGGACGACGTCGCGTGGTGATTGCCGGTCTGGCCCGCGATCTCGAATGGATTTTGCCATGGACCATCGCGCGCGTCGAACGTTTTGCCGCTTTGTTCGGCGACTACCGCGTCGTCGTGTACGAGAACGATTCGTCCGACCACACGCTAAGACTGCTCGTCGCCTGGTCGCAGTCGAACCGCCGAGTGCACGTCCTGTCGGAACAGCGTTTGGATCCGGTCAATCAACCAACTCGTTGTCTGTCGCGCGCCGCGCGCATGGCCTACTATCGGTCTCAGTGCCAGGAATACATCGTCAGAAATCTGTCTGACTACGAAGAGGTCATTCTGCTCGACATGGATCTTGATGGAGGTTGGAGTCACGACGGCGTTGCCCACACATACGGCTGTTCGGATTGGGATTTTGTGGGAGCGAACGGAGTGATCTACCGCCGCTCGGGGATCTCTCCGAATCGGCTCGTTCATTACGACGCATGGGCCTACCGCGATGACCCGGAATTCACTCCCCTGACGACGAAACAGGTCAATCGGATCCTATTCCACCGCGGTCAGCCGCTCCAGCCGGTCTACTCCTGCTTTGGTGGTCTGGGAATTTACACGATGCAGGCCTATCAAGCCGGTCGTTACAGCGGCGCCGATGTCGAACACGTGACGTTTCATCGCGAACTTCATCAGCGCGGATTCGGCCGCACATTCCTCAACCCGAATCAGATTGCCCTCTACGGGCGAAAGCACCGCAGCTGGGATCGATTCGCCGCGAAACTGATTCGGCTCCGAGACCGAGCGCTGGGCCGATCGCCTGAGGTTTGGCAGTTTGCCGATCGGATGAGCGAGCAGTTATCGCGAGATTCCGAAGACCTCAAGCCGCGGCGTGCGGCGTAGACGTGAAGTCGATGCGTTGAGAAGTGTGCCGCTTCCTGCCCCTCACCCCCGACCCCTCTCCCCAAACAAGTTTGGAGGAGAGGGGAGCCAGAGCAAGAGGCATGAACAGCTCACGTGTGTTTGCTCGATCATGGTCGACCCTCATTCTTGTTCATCTTGGCCCCTCGCCCTCAGCTTGCTGGGGGAGAGGGGTCGGGGGTGAGGGGCGGAAAGCGCGAAAGCACGCCAAGTGATGATCGATCACAGGCTCAATCCGATGCCGCGCACCGGCTGGATCCTGCAGGACTTCTTATCCCGTGAAATGCGCTCCGACTACCAGATTTGAATCCGGTCCGTCGGCGGCTTGTACAGGGCATCACCGGGCTGAACGCGAAGGCGTCGTAGAATGCATCCAGGTTCGTGACCGGTCCATTGACACGATACCAGGACGGGGAATGCGGGTCGGTCAACAGCCGACGCATCAACTCCGCGTCGCGGTACTTGCGGCGCCAGATCTGCGACCAGCCAAGAAAGAACCGCTGATCGCCACTCCAACCATCGAGGACCGGTGCGGTCTGATCCGCCTGGTGACGATTCAACTCTGAGAGAGTCGGGCCGCAGGCCCGGAGAGGGCGGAGTGCGCAACGCGTTCGGCGCGTGTCACTCGTTCAGGAAAGACCCTCCCCGGCCGCTGCGCGTCCGACCCTCCCGCGCGCGGGAGGGTGAAGTAACTCCCTCCGAACCAACAACTTAACAACCGCACGACCTCCGTGGGGCCGGGCGGATTTACCTGGACGATGCCAGACGAAACGGTAAGTTAATGGGATAAATGCCAACAGAGGACAACCTCTTTGTCCATGTCTTAGTCCGTGCAGGAGTGCTGTTGCCAGGCTGTGATTCGATTCTGCGTTTTTTGGAGTTTTCGGAATTTTGCGCGGCGGTTTTTCCGCTGGGCCGGTCCCAAATAACTGGGTAATCCGACCGCGGTAAAGCAAAGGTAACATCCGGTGTCGCTGCTGGTCCGTGCGAAAAAGGGAGACGAGGCGGCTCTTTCATCGCTGCTGGAGACGTACCGGAACTACCTGCGTCTTCTGGCCCGTCTCCATCTAGACCGCAATCTTCAGGCGAAGGCGGATCCCTCCGACCTGGTTCAGGATACTTTACTGCTGGCCCATCGTGACTTTGACCAATTCCGTGGTCAGAGTGACGCGGAGTTGGCCGCCTGGCTGCGTTCGATCATGGCCCATCACGGTGCAAAGCTCGCACGACGTTTCCGCTCGACCCTTTCGCGCGACGTCGATCTCGAGCGACAATTGACCGATCAACTGGACCGATCAGCGCAGGCTCTGGCCCGCTTGGTCCCGTCGGCCGGCTCGTCACCGAGTGAACACCTGTTGCGGCAGGAGGCAGCCCTGCGACTTGCCGACGCCTTGGCCAAGATTCCGGATCACTACCGCGAGGCACTCGTGCTTTACCACCTGGAAGGCCTATCGATGGCGGACGTGGCCCAGCGTCTGGATCGTAGCGTGCACGCCGTGCAAAAACTTCTGGCCCGGGGGCTGATCCAGTTGCGCACTGTGATGGAGGACACTCGATGACACCCGCGCGAGCTGACCATTCGACTTCGGACAAGGATGAGCGTCTGAAGGAAGAACGTCTGGTCGACGCGCTGGCGGAATTCCATGCGGCAGTCGAGGCGGATGGCAGTTGGGACCGCGTTGACTTTCTGGCTCGCTACCCGGATCTGGCGAGTGAATTGGCCGGGTATCTGGACAGCTTTGAGTTCATCCATTCCGTCGCACCGCAGTTGCTGGAGGAGATCGAAAGCTCCGGCGTCGATGAACCGACCACACCCGGCAAAACCGCAACGCTGGGTGATTTTCAAATTCTGCGCGAGATCGGTGGCGGCGGAATGGGTGTGGTGTACGAGGCCGAACAGATCTCGCTCGGACGACGTGTCGCGCTGAAAGTCCTCCCGTTTGCCGCCATGCTGGACAAACGGCAGTTGCAGCGATTCAAGAACGAGTCCCGCACGGCCGCCACACTCAGCCATCCCAACATCGTGCCAATCTACTTCGTCGGCGTCGAGCGCGGCGTGCACTACTTCGCCATGCAGCTGATCGAGGGACAGAACCTGGCCCAGCTCCTGACCCAACTGCGGACGGAATCACAGTCTGCTGTTGGGAGCACGCACTCTGATTCCCCTCTCCCCCAGGCCGCTTTGCGGACCGAGTTACAGTCGGCTGTCGGGACCACACGATCTAAGTCCCCTCTCCCCCAGGCCGCTCGCGGTCTGGGGGAGAGGGATAGGGTGAGGGGGTCTTCCGTTGAGGCTGAGTCTGCACTGGGTTCCGAAAACCCTCTCCCCGACCCTCTCCCGCCAGAGGGAGAGAAAATTAGAAACACCGATCACGACGCACCGCAACTGGGAGAACCAACCTCGGCTGCCGATACGAAGCACAATCTGCAAGCCTTCATCTCGACCAAGCGCACGAGTGATCCGTCCGATCACTACCGGCACGTTGCCCAGATCGGAATTCAGGCCGCCGATGCGCTGCACTACGCCCACGGCCAAGGTGTCGTGCATCGAGACATCAAGCCGGCCAATCTGCTGTTGGATGAGAATGACCATCTCTGGGTCAGTGACTTCGGCTTGGCGAGATTGGAGGGCGAAGCGAGTGTCACGGTCACCGGCGACCTGATCGGAACGCTGCGCTACATGAGTCCCGAGCAGGCGCGGGCCGGCAATGCGATCGTCGATGAACGAACCGACATCTATTCGTTGGGAGCCACTTTGTACGAACTGGTCACACTCCGCCCCCTGATGGATGGCCGTGATCGCGAAGAAATCCTGAACAACATTCAGAACACGCAGCCGCCCGCGGCGCGCAAGGTCGTCCATTCCGTTCCCGTCGATCTGGAAACGATCATCCTGAAGGCCGTCGAAAAACACCGGGCGGACCGCTACGCCACAGCGCAGCAACTGGCCGATGACTTGCGGCGGTTTCTCGAGGACAAGCCGATCCAGGCCCGCCGACCATCGCTCCGGCAACAGCTCGTGAAATGGTCGCGCCGACACCGCGCTGGCCTGATCGCCACGGCGATCGTGCTCTTCGTCGCGTTGACAGTAATCACCGGCGTCTGTGCTTATGCCTATACTGTTGCTTCATCGCAGCGTGCCAGGGCGCAGCAGGAGCAAGCCCGCGCGCAGCAGAACATGCAGCAGATGCTGCGGGCCGTGGACGACATGTACACCGGGGTGGCCACGCAGTGGTTGGCCGGCAGCGGTGCCCTCACCAACGTGCAGCAAGGTTTTTTGGAGCGGGCGCTGGAAATCTACGAAATCGCGCTGCAACAGCCGGCGACCGGACCGGGAGCCATCCACCGCATGGCCCAGATCCACGAGCGCATGGCCCACATCCGGTACGGACTGGGACAATACGTCGAGATGCAGCAGTCGCTCGAAAAGGCGGCGGCAATCTACGAACAAGTCGTCAGCAACACGCCGGACAGCGTCGACGATCGGCGCGCACTCGCCGCGGTCTACTCGAATCTTGCATTGGCCCAGATGAAACTGGACCGGCACGACGCGGCGCTAGTCGCCCTCAATCAAGCTCGTCCACAGACGCTGGAACTCATCCGCCTGGACCCCGATGAACGAGCCTATCAGCTGGATCTACCGATAAATGACTTGAGCCGCGCTGAGGTTCTCATTGCTCAGGACAAGTTGGCCGAAGCGGAAGGCCTGGTGCGACAGGGGAAAGCTGTTTTGAACCAGCTGCGCGAGAACACGCGCGACACGTCCGCAGCAGACGGAACCGCTCGTCCAGACCCGCGTCCTTATACCGGCTGGGTTGACCTGGATCTCAGTCGGGCCCGGTGTGACTTTTTGTTGGCGGACATCTTGTGGCGGCAAGGGCGAACGCAGGAGGCACTCGATGCCAGCCAGAGTGCAACCGTGCTCTGCAACTGGCTGCGGATCGGTGAGCCCGATCGGGTCGATGTCTCCGAGTTGGCAATCGAGTCGATGGGCCAACGTGCGATTCTGCTGGAAGCGAGCGGCAAGCTGCCGGAAGCCGTCGATGCCTATCGCAAGGCGCTCGATCTGCAGCGTCAAACGCTCAAGGCCCGCGTCGCGCCCGCCCAGTGGTCGGTGCAGATCGTCTTCAAGCAACGCTTCACGGAGTCGGAGTATGAGGAACGCGATGCCTTCTGCACGTATGTCGAAACGCAGATTCGCCTGGCCCACGTCCTGCGGCAATTGGATCGATTCTGTGAAGCCGAAGTGCTGCTCGGTGAAGC
>CAZFWV010000266.1:0-9431 GCA_964522605.1 uncultured Pirellulaceae bacterium | reverse complement strand
CGATTGGAGGCGGGCGGGAAGATCCGGGCGACCAACCGCGGCGTCGGTCTGGCCGACCGCGGACCGCAACTGTCCAAGGGTGAGCAAGAATTGAGTCGACAGTTGATTGAACGATATCGCTCGGCCCAATTCCAGCCGCCGACGGTCCAGGAATGTCAACAGACCGCCAAACGACATCAGAAATCGGTTCCCTCCCTGCTCGCGTTGGCAGTTCAGGATGGAGAATTGGTCGAGATCGCCCAGGATCTGTATCTTCACGAAGAGTCTGAGCAGCAGTTGCGCAATACGTTGCAGCAAGCCATGGCGGGTGGCCAGGGGATGACCGTCAGCGAAATTCGGGAATTGTTGCAGACGACGCGAAAATACGCGGTCCCGATCTGCGAATACCTGGACCGAGTAGGCTTCACGCGAAGAGAAGGTGACGTGCGACGCCTCAACGATCCCATGCCATCTCGTGATTCCGAAGAGAACACTCCTTAAGCTTAAGAAACTGGAAGAGAGACTAAACCCATGTCGAACAACCCGCTTCGCCGCATCCCTTCGGTGAATGAGTTACTGGAAAACCCGTCGCTGCGTCGCCTGGTCGACAAAGTCAGCCACAACGTGGTCGTCGGTGAAGTCCGCTCCTTTCTCGACAATCTGCGCACGGACCTGCAGCAGCGGGCGAGTGACATTCGAATTCCCGCCCCGGGTGAGTTGGCGGAAAAAATCGCCGAGTGGATCGTTTCCGATCAGACACCCCGTTTGCGACCCGTCATCAACGGGACGGGAGTTTTGCTGCACACCGGTCTGGGGCGAGCCCCTCTGCCACGTGCGGCGGTGGACGAAATCCAGCTGATCGCCCGCGGTTACGCCAGTGTGGAAGTCGACCTTGAGTCCGGCCAGCGTTCTCAGCGCATGCGGGCCGTTGATAAGTTGCTGGTGGAACTGACCGGTGCCGAGGCCGCGCTGGTGGTGAATAATAACGCGGCCGCCACACTCCTGACGCTGACCGCGCTCGCGGCGGGCCGCGAAGTTGTGGTTTCTCGAGGGCACCTCGTCGAGATCGGCGGCAGCTATCGTCTGCCTGAGGTGATGACCGCCAGCGGTGCTCGATTGCGAGAAGTCGGTACAACGAACAAAACTCGAATCGAGGATTACGAACACGCGGTCCAGGAGGAAACAGCCGCTCTGATGCGGGTCCACCCGAGCAACTACGTCATCTCGGGATTCACCGAGGAAGTCACGTTGCGCGATCTCGTGGCCGCGGGGCGTCGACACAACCTGCCCGTGATTGATGATGTCGGGTCCGGCGCTCTCATTGATTTTTCGCGCTGGGGTCTTCGCGGAGAACCGCTCGTTCGTCAGAGCATCCTCGAGGGAGCAGATCTGGTTTTGTTCAGTGGAGATAAACTGCTCGGCGGACCACAATGCGGGATCATCATCGGTCGTCAGTCACTGGTCGAACAACTCGCGCGACATCCACTGGCCCGTGCCGTCCGAGTGGACAAATTGACACTCGCCGCCCTGTCGGCGACGTTGCGGTTGTACCGTCGACCCGAAGACGCAGAGCAGGCGATCCCGTTGCTCCAGTTGCTCAGCACGAGTGTCGAGAATCTAAAGAATCGGGCGGAACGGCTGGCGCCCCAACTGCAGGCAGCCAAGTTGATTCGGGAAGCCAAGGTCGAGCAAAGCACAGCCTATTTGGGTGGCGGCTCGGTTCCCACGCAGCAGATTCCCAGTTGGTGCGTTTCGCTGACGCCGGCGATGGAAACCGTGGACGCCTTGGCCCGAGCCTTGCGGACGGGAATCCCTGCGATCTTCGGTCGCATTCAGAATGACCGACTGCTCATTGACTTGCGAACCGTGTTCCCCGACCAGGATATGCAGCTCGTAGAAGCTCTGCAGGCACGGAGTGAAGAGCCATCCGCCTCGGAGGACACCGAAGGCGACTCGAATCCGACGGCTGCCGCGGAAGTAGAAAACTAGAACGCATTTCAGAACCGTCATTCGGGACGGCGAGACGCTCCGGTGTCTCAGTCTACTCGCTGCCGTAGGCCGACTTGTCTCAAGTCGGCAACGTTGCCGACTTTGGCCAATGACCATACGCTCGCGCGAAGCGGAGGCGGCTTGAATGTTTCGGCTTGGGGGAAGGCAGCCAACATGCCCCCGACTTGGAGGGGCAAAGGAGCCGGCGAGTGACGAACAAGGAGTTCCGATTGTTGAGGGCAGTGACCAAGGGTCCCGCGGAGATCCGCCGAGATTCCCGCTTCCGCGCAGTTCTTGACTCGTCCATCTAATTCTCGACTTGCCAATCCAAAACCTGTCTTTTCCTCAACAATCGAAACTCCTTGTTCGTCAATCTTCGGTTCCCCTCTGCCCTTAGCCGTCCGCCAGGGACTTCAGCCCCCACGATTCTCCTGTTGATTTTTCCGACCGCGGCGCAAGTCGACCGAAGCGGTGATGGATTCCGGAACAGCGACCCGGCCCTCGGTAAGTTGCCAGCGGGCCGTGACCGCGTCATAATGCCCGATTCTTCCCAAGCCGATGGCTTTCTTCCCCCACAGGAGTGGTGATGATGCAGGACAAGTTGGCGCTCACCGGCATCACCTTTGACGATGTCCTTCTGCAGCCGCGATACAGCGATGTGGTTCCGTCCGAAGTCGATGTGAGCACACGCCTTACGCAACGAATCAGCTTGAATATCCCGCTGCTCAGCTCGCCCATGGATACCGTGACCGAAAGTGCGATGGCAATCGCCCTGGCGCAACAGGGGGGAATTGGCGTCATCCACAAGAACATGTCGGTCGAGTTGCAGACGGAGGAAGTGGACAAAGTCAAGCGGAGTGCAAACGGCATCATCGTCGACCCCGTGACGCTGCCTCCGAATGCAACCGTTGCGCAGGCACAGCAAGTCATGCGCAAGCACAATGTGTCGGGCGTCCCGATCACACAGCCCGATGGGCGTTTGGAGGGCATCTTAACGCGAAGAGACTTGCGATTTCTCGAGCAAACCGAGCTGCCCGTGTCGGAAGTGATGACGAAGGCGAATTTGGTAACGGCTACGGGAAGAGTAACGCTTGAGGAAGCCGAGAAGATTTTAACGGCTAAAAAAGTGGAGAAGCTTTTGCTGGTTGACGAAAATTACAGACTGACTGGTTTGATCACGATCAAAGACATCGACATGCTCAAGCGATACCCGAATGCATGCCGAGATCCGCACGGACGCTTGCGTGTGGGTGCTGCCATCGGGGTCTTCGATTACGAGCGTGCGGAGAGTTTGATCAGCAAGGAAGTGGATGTACTGATCGTCGACAGTGCCCACGGTCACTCGCGAAACGTGATTGAAACGGTTCGTGAAACCAAACGGCGCTGGGACATTGACGTGGTGGCTGGAAACGTCGCAACTCGAGAGGGAGCGCGAGACTTGATCCAAGCCGGTAGTGATGCCGTGAAGGTGGGAATTGGCCCCGGATCGATCTGCACGACGCGGGTCATTTCGGGCGTCGGCGTTCCCCAGATCACCGCCGTGTATGAGGTCGCGCAAGAGGCGAAGAGTTCTCAGACGCCCGTCATTGCCGACGGAGGGATTCGTTACTCCGGAGATCTGACGAAGGCGATTGCCGCCGGGGCCAATGTGGCGATGATCGGTGGTCTGTTCGCCGGTTTGGCTGAGAGTCCGGGGCAGCAGATTCTGTATCAAGGAAGAACATTCAAGGTCTATCGCGGTATGGGTTCGTTGGGGGCCATGGTCAAAGGGTCCAGCGAACGTTACCGCCAGAGCGAGGAGGAACGTCAAACGGGCAAACTCGTTCCCGAAGGCGTCGAGGGACGGGTTCCGTTTAAGGGTCCGCTCGGGCCGTTTGTGTATCAGCTCGTGGGGGGGCTACGAGCCGGAATGGGATACTGCGGCGCGAGGACGATTGAAGAATTGCGTACGGAAGCGCGATTCATCCAAGTGTCGGCGGCGAGTGTGAGAGAAAGCCATCCCCATGACATTGCGATCACGCAAGAAGCCCCCAACTACAGTCCGGAGTATCCGAGCACGGGCGAAAGCGGCTAGTCGCCGGTGCCTCGTCGGACAACTCGGGATCCTCACGGCTGCCCGGATGTGCGTCGGCAGTTGGCTGGTCTTTTCGGTTGTCACCGCGACCATCGTGCAGGGAGAAGAGACCGCCCGTCGAAACGCTGGTTCTCGCAGCATTCCGGTGGCATCGCGGGGCTGGAGCACGACTCGCGTGCTGTCCGATTCTTCGACTCATCTGCGCTGGGCTCAACCCGCCCAGGCACGCAGTGCCGAGAAAACCCAACGCGATGCCGTGACGCAATCGGCGTCCGCCCGAGCCGCCGACCTGGTGGTTCCACCGGAATTGGCCGGCCACGCGGAAGTTGTGAAGGTTGCCCATGAGGTCGCCGTCGGATCGCCCTCGCGTCTACAGCTCCAATCCGCGGCCAATGCACCACGGGCTGCCGTCACGTATGTGGCGCAACAGACCTCGACTCCAGCGGTCGAAGACGCGGCGGACGTGTTCGATAGCACGCTCGAGGAGCTTCTGCCCGGCGGAGATCTGCCTACTGAGCTCGAGCCCGCGCCATCGCAGCCCGCGGAGCAAGCTGTGCCCGCACCGACACGGGCGGATCCAGTTCCCGCTCCGGCCGAGTTGCCGGCCGAGGATTTCTCGCCGCCCGACTGGTCGCTGGAATCGCCGCCGGAAATGGAAGACTTAAACGACGATCTGAACGGTCTCGTCGAACCGCAACCGCTGCCGTCGCTGAACGGCGAGACCGCCGAGCCTCCTCCGACGCCATCGCCCGTGCCGGATACGCTACCGTCTCCCGATGAGGCACGCTCGGCGGTTCCCTTCGAGGCGGGAGGAGATCTCGGTTGCGAAAGTGAAGTCCGGATCTTTCAAGAGGCTTGGCAAGAGTTGCGCAATAAGCCGCTCAGTTCCATTTCGCTCGATATCACGCCGAAAATTCGTCCGACCGAGCCGACTGAGTCAGCTAATCTAGAGCAACAGGTGATTCAACGTGCCGCCACGCGTCCCTGGCGCGATAAGCAGGGACGGGTTCTGGCCGACGGACGCTTTCGTGGTTTCCGCGAAGCCCATGTGCTGGTCGAAGACGAAACGGGGCAGATTCAGCCCGTGTCCTGGTACGAACTGGGCAATGAAGAGCTGTGCTATGTCAGCGCATTGTGGGAACTTCCCGAGGAATTCAGCCCCTCGACCGACGACTTTGCAGACCGCAACTGGACGATGCTGACCTTCACCTGGACCGCTTCGGCGCTCTGTCACAAGCCGTTGTATTTTGAGGAAGTCCAATTGGAACGCTACGGACATTCGGCGGGACCCGTGCGTCAAGCAATGCTGTCGGGCGTCCACTTTTTCGGCAACATCTTTTTGCTGCCCTACCACATGGGTCTGAATCCACCGAACGAGTGTCAGTATGCCCTTGGGTACTACCGCCCCGGCAGCTGTGCACCGTGGCTCCTGCCGGCGTATCCGCTCAGTGCGCGGGGTGCACGCTGGGAAGCGGCCATCCTCATCGGCGGACTGCTGCTGTTGCCCTAGATTTTTGTCTCTGGGAGCGATTGGGAAACGGCCGGGTCGCAAGACCCGGCCGTTCAATTTCGTACTCCGCTGGTGCGCCCGAACCGCGGCAGGGCCGGAACCCGACGGGGTGCTACCGCACCCGAATAAGGGTCGCTCCCGTTGGGCAATTCGTTTAACCCGCAGCCGTCAGGCGAGGATCGCTTCTGGCTCGTCACATCATCGGACAGCCACCCATGCCGCACGCTGGTCGTCCGCAACCTCCTGCTTGTGGAGCACAAACGGGTAAGTCGGCCGTGGATCCCTGGGGAGCGGCCGGCACACTCAGTTGTTTTTCAACATCTGCGTTTCCGCATTGCGGACAGGCGGGGCTTTCATCGCCGCGGACCAGTTCTTCAAATTCAACGCGGCAGGTCGGGCACACATATTCATAAAGCGGCATTCGTTTCACTCCTCGGCATACCAGTTACGCACCAACTTCTTTTTAATCTCCTCCTTCAAATCGGCAAGAACCGATTGTCGGTCGGTCTGATCGAGGATCCGTCGGACGACCGTTTTGGGCGCTTCACCACCCCAGGAAGCGCCGTGTTCAAAATAGTACTTCGCGGCTTGCCCGACGATGTAGGAGCCATAGCCGGCGGCCGCGCCTTGCGGGATGGCGGTGAGCACGGTACCGGCACCCAGGGTGGCCGTTTTGAAGAGGTCCGAGACCACATGGGTGGCCAGTTCGGCGGCCAAAATCCAGCCAGCAGCCTTGAGGATCGATCGGGCCAATCCCTGGGCATGGACCCACGACATTTCCAGCCCGTAGATGTGGGCCAGTGTGACGACCATCGTGGCATCGACGGCGCTGCCCCCCAGCACGTCCGCGATCGGAACCGGATTGACCGCAACCGCGATGGCCTTCACTGCGGCGAAACTGCCAATCGTCTGGTTGGCTTGTTTGTCACGAAGTTGCACACGCAACCGGGCGACGCGATCGGTCTTGTCCGCCGCATACATCGCGGCATTGAGCGCAATCAGCGCGATCCCGTCTTTCTCCAGCACTTCGATGATCCGAGCCTTCAAATCGGCGACGTTCGGCTCTGGCTTTCGCCACTCCACGATTTCGCGTCCGGAGGCGGTCTGCGTCACATATTCCACTTCGCGCGGATCGGCGCTCGTGAGCACGAAATTCTCGCGTGCGACAATCCCGCGCAGGCGGTGATCACGCAGCTGCGTCACCAACTGCTCCAGTTCTTCGGGCGCGTACAGGTCGATCTTGTTCAGCACAAACAGGATCGGCTTGTGAATTGCCGCGAGGGCCACAATGGCGGAGAATTCCGTTTCGTCGAGATCCGAATCGGTCACGAACAGGATTAAGTCGCCGCGGCGCGCCGCATGCCGCGCGATCGTCTCGTGGCCGAGATGGCCCACTTCGTTGATCCCTGGCGTGTCGACCAGCACCAGATGGGAGCCGTCCAGGCTGGGGATCACGTAATCGGTTTCTTTCCAGGGTACACCGCGGACTTCCTTGGTCCATCCGCCGCGGACGTCCACCTCCGCGATCGTGTCTCCCGCCAGCGCATTGATCAGCGCGGATTTTCCCGTACTGATCTCGCCAAACAACACGATTTCGACGCGACCCTGGGTCAGCTTTTGTTCCATTTCGCGGAGCTGAGCCAGGTCTTCGCGCAGCTTTTCCTTCTCCTCGGGCCGGCAGCCTTTGAGCTTCTCCACGGCACGCTGCACGGTTGCCAGAGCCTGCTGGTAGCGGCTGTCAGTTGCGGTATCAACCTTGTTCATAGAGGCGATCAGTCTTCGTCCGGTTCCTCGTCCAGGTCCCAATGGCGTCGCGCGGACTGAACCAGCTTGCGCAGTTCATTCACACTCGTGACACGCTCCCACTCGCGTCGCGCCAGGGCCGCCATTCCGCCGGGTGGCTCTCGCATTTCGTTCTGGAAATAGCTTATGAAAACGGCGCCGATCCAGCGAGTGATCAGCGCTTGGACGATGCCCTGCATGGCGCCGCCCGCCAGCGTGCCCACACCCGGTACGCCCTTGATCAGCGAAGCGATCGCCGAGGCGACGGCGGGCGTCGCGGCGCTTGTGCCCAGTACACCGAGGAGGTTCTTGCCCTGTTGGCCCAGTAGCTGAACCACGACGTCCACATCGATGTCCTGGTGATAGACGCGAGCCAGGTCGAGCACCATCTTGGTCGAGATCGCGAAGCCGGCGGCCAGGTCGACGACCGGCAGTGGGCTCAAGGCGGCCGCTCCGGCCGCGCCCCACGTGTACCGTTCAACAATCTCCCAGGCGCGCCGATCCAGCGCGTCTCGGACCCGTTGCTTCGCTTCGTCGACTAACCCGCGTGATTGAAGCAGCAGGTTGGCCAGCAGCAAGTCCCGACCGTCCCGGCGGATGATCTGCATCATGCGCTCGGCGAGCGGTTGAATGTCGGGCAAGACGTCGACCATCTCTTCTTGTTGGGTTCCATCGGGAAGGACCCGAACGCGGGGACGCTGCGTCGCGCGGGAGCGGACCGCGACGATGTCCTTGCGCGAAACAAAATCACTGACCTGGCCGGCGATTTGATCGAGCAATGCATCGCGATCCTTCGGAGTGTACCAGTCTTCCTTGTTGAGGCAGACCACGACGCGTTTTTCCATCTCCGAGAGTTGGTGGAGCAGCTTGTATTCCGATTCGCGCAAGGGGCCGTCCACGACCATCAGGACGAGGTCCGCATCCTTCGCCGCTTCGGCGGCCAGGTGCTCGCGAAAGCTGCCGTCGACTTCTCCCAAACCGGGCGTATCAACCAGCAGTACCTCATCCATGCCCGGCCAGGGAATGGCGTTTCGTTGCATGGTCGTGCCACCTCGCAGGTCGGTGGCAAAGACCTCACGACCGGCCAGGGCGTTGAGCAACGACGACTTGCCGCTGGAAATCGTGCCGAAGGCAACGATCTCCAAAGTCTTCGTGTCCTGCTTCTCTTCGATGGCATGGATCAGCGGCGTCAGTTGGCCGCGCAACTGCTCGGAAACGGACGGGTCATCGCGCAATTCCGTCACCGCCGCCAGATTGTCCGCCACCTCCCGCTCCCGCTCGGCATGGGTCATCTGACTCGGGTTTCGGGCCTGCGAGATTTTCCTTTTCCGCTTGCGTGCGGTCGCGCGCCAGACACGCCAGACAACCCACCCGCTCGTGGCGAGCAACACCAGAGTCCCGGCTCCGATCGCGATCAGATAGAACTTGCCCCACATCGGGCCCAACGACTGCGCCGCCTCGTACTGCCGCACGACCGCCGAAGGCAGGTAGACGAGCAACACCCCGATGACGATCAGGACGACCAGGAGGGTCAGGCTGGGAGTACGAGGGAAACGCGCCATATCGCTGCCAAAGTGAGGTGAGAGACCGGACCGCAGTGCGGCAGGGCCGCAATCTGGAATCGTCTGCAGGCTGCAGTCTATCGCCTGCAGTCTGCAACTGTCGCTCGATTTCTTACCGAGAAAACCACACGTTCACCGTTCGCAGTGCAGAGGACTCGGATTGCCGAAGAAACCTGCGACCGCGACAGGATTCGTCCATGGCCCCGCAGAGGGGCTCTCGACCCCATTCTAGCGAACGGCAGCGAAGTGGGGGAATGCGATGCGGGATCAAGACGGTGGCGAACCACCGGGGAAGTGATACGGCGGAGGAAATTTTTGTTTAACGGCAAGCCGAAGGCGACTGTTTCTGTCTTGTGCCCACCGACGCCTTCGGCTCGCCGTTAAACGAGACACGAGTTGTGTGTAGATCCGCCTCCAAACAAGTCGTGCGGCTCTTAAGTTGCTGGCTCGGATGAAGTTACAGCATTCTCTCGGTGGCGATTCGTTTAACCCGCAGCCGTCAGGCGAGGATAAAAGGCAAATCGTCCTCGCCTGA
>CAZFWV010000265.1:0-9439 GCA_964522605.1 uncultured Pirellulaceae bacterium | reverse complement strand
GATTTCCGCGAAACGCGTCAGATCCACGCGCGGTGGCCAGCGGAGTGAGCGACCACGGCCGAAGGCGAGTACGAGACTGAGCGAACGTCGTGCGTTTGAGACGACCTGCGCTGCGAAAGCGTCGATTTCCGCGACCCCGAATGACAATGGATCGGACGTGAGTTACCATATTCTAAGAGAGTGTTGGAGTTGAGTTTTTCGCGTGAATCGATTTCTGTCGACGCGGACAGAAATGAAGTCTTGGATTTGCCACCCGAGTTTTCCGTGTGGGTCCAAGTGATGAGGGATTCGGCGATGTCCTTATCAGCTGCGCTCCATGCGATGCCAGGATGGCAAGGAGCCAAGCTCGCTCTCGCACGAGCGGGTTGGATCGTGGCTCTTCTGGGACTCAGTACGTCCCTTTCCCAGGCACAGACTTCTCCCGGCGCGCAAAAAATCCCCGTTGAGATTTTCCTGCGGACCGATTCCGACCAGTGCCAGAGGGCGCGAGTGTTCCTGGAGAAACTGGCGAAAGAGCGAACCGGCTTGGATCTTCGTATTCACGATGTCGTCCAGGACCAAGCTGCCCTTCGACGTGTCTGGGAGTTGAGTCGAAGGCACAAATTAGAGACGGCCGGACTACCGACCATTTACGTTTGCGATCGGTTGCGGGTCGGATTTCAAGATGACCAGACAACCGGTCGCGCAATCGAAGAACTGCTGACGCTGCACGCGTTCCTTCGCCAAGGATGCCCGAAGTGCGCGCGAGCGAAAGCCTACCTGGGGACTTTCCATCGACGGTGGCCCGCAATTCGCATCGTCGAGCACGACGTCATTCAGGATTCGGGTGCGCAGACGCGTCTTTATGAGCTCGCACGACAGCATCAGGTTGTCACCCCCGTCGTGCCGGCATTTCATCTGGGGGGCCGTTTCATTGTCGGCTTTCGAGGGGAAGTGATGACCGGTCGAGAATTGGAGGCAGCCATCCAGAATTCGGTACCCCCGCTGCCTGTGCAGACGAAACCGCCCTCTTCCAGTAAGGGCGACGAATCGACAGGTCCCGCCGAACCTTCTCCGAGCCAGGAACGCACCAATGCCACGCGACGTAGTTCTGCAATCGATCGCGATCAGACGACGAGTCCGTTGAACAGAAATCCAGCGCCGTTGTACGTCGAGCACCGCGACTCGCATTGCTTCCCAACAGGTCTCTTATCGGTCGCGGTCGTTGCGCGGGGACCGCCGACGTATTCCCGGCAAACCCTGGTCGCACTGGGGATGTTCCTGCTGCTCGCCGCCGTGGGAGACGAGGCCCCACCGGACCCGCTTCCTTTGCCGGTCAACGCGGACAACAGTCCGGACACTTTACCGCCTTTGCCGGAGGAACTCCCCGCGATTCCGGACGAGGCTGGCGTCGACTGGACTGCGGACCATGATGCTCCGTCGAACGATTTTCGAGAGACGATCGAGCTCCCTATTTTTGGTCCGGTCAACGTCCACGAGCTGGGAATGCCGGCATTCACCTTTTTGATTGGTCTCGTCGACGGTTTCAATCCTTGCGCCATGTGGGTCCTCGTGTTCTTGCTGTCCATTCTCGTGAACATCAAGGACCGGCGGAAGATTCTCGCCATTGCCGGCAGTTTTGTCCTCGTCAGTGGCCTCGCATATTTCGCGTTCATGGCCGCTTGGCTGAACGTGTTTCAATTAATCGGGCTGCAGCGCAAAGTACAGATTCTGCTCGGTGTTCTCGGAATCACCATCGGTATCATCAACATCAAAGACTTTTTCGCATTCCGGCAGGGCATTACGCTCTCGATTCCTGAATCTGCGAAACCGGGTCTCTACCGTCGTGTCCGCGAGATCGTGACGACCAAATATCTGAGTATCGCCATCACGGGCGCTGTCACCTTGGCGGTCGTCGTCAATGTGATCGAACTCTTCTGTACTGCCGGTTTGCCGGCCATGTACACCCAAGTCCTCACGATGCAGCAACTGCCAGCCTGGGCCAACTATGGCTACCTGGCGTTATACAACGTGGCCTATATGCTGGATGACACAATCTTATTGGTGATTGCCGTCATCACGCTCTCTCACCGAAAGCTTCAGGAACGCGAGGGACGTTGGCTGAAACTGCTCAGCGGCCTTGTGATCCTGGCACTCGGATTGGCCATGATCCTTCGTCCCGACTGGCTCGGCTACTCAGCCTGAAACCAATGGATGGCGGCGCCGTCATTGAACCTGGACGACCAACGGGACTCCAGCATTTGCCGATTTCGCGTGGCATCTTGAGGACGGTTGACCACGCCGCAGTGAACAATTCACAGGACAAGAGGGCCGACTAGTTGAGCTCCTTGAGTCGAATGTCCTTGTATTCCGCCCACATCGGCCTTCCGCCGTGCAGTTGCAGAGCGAGTATGCCTTCCCGAAAAGAACCTTCCGGATCATTGTCGGTAAAATCCAAGATCAGCACACCATTCAAATAGTGTTGCAGCCGAGCTCCTCGCGCAACGATGACAACATCATTCCAGTCGTCTAACCGAAAGAGTTGCTTATACTGCTCCGCATCAATTAGCGTGCCTGTCACCTTCTTCGTACCGTCCGCTTCCCAGACCGCCTGTTCTCCAACCAAACACATCCGGCCTCGCCGACCTCCTTCGTCGTAGATGAACCCCGAAACACTCGGCAACTTATTCTCGTTGCGAATCTCGTGCTGATACCCCCGAACGACCCAGGCGTTACGGGTGCGTCCCTCGGTGATGTGTCGCGAACGATATTGAATTCCCGAATTGTTCGTCGCGTTGCAGCGAAAGGAGAGACGCAGTTCGAAGTCACGCAAGACCCCTCGCTTCCAGATCAGGAATGTGTTCCCATTGGTTGGATTCTCCTGCGTCGTCTCGCCGTGAATCACTCCATCGCGCACCGACCACAGCCGCGGGTCTCCATCCCAATCAGACAAGTCCTCTCCGTTGAAAAGGTCTTGCATCTCTCCCGTTTCGGCCGGAGCCTTCTGCAGCTCCTCTGCAACGGCCCCCGAGCTGACACAGAGCGCAACCACGGCGAACAAAAACCAGCGAGCCATCATCGTTCCCTCCATTCCGAAAATACAATTGATCGTAGAACTCCAATATCATACGAAACTTGTAGGATCGCGCGATGACCCATTTGCTCCACGACCGAAAATCCGGGACCGAAACCTGCTCCTTCGCGCTCCGCTCACCGAGAGGGCGGGGCGGGGCTCATTAACCGAGCCGATGATCGGCAACATATGGCCCATCGCGAATTGAGCGTCTGTCGCGCGAATCCCCCACTCCGCGCGTAAGTCGTGCGGCTTTTAAGTCGCTGGCTCGGATGAAGTTACAACACGCTCCCCCTGGCCATTCGGAGACTCCAGAAAAACCGCCACTTGAAGGCTGCACGATCACCGGCGCGGGAGGGTGTATTGGTCTCGCTGAACTAGAAGCGGTTTCAAAAACGGAATTCGGGAGGGCGAGGCCAAGATTTCGACAGCGTTCACGAATCGCTTTGGGCTTCATAGGCGCCGACATCAATTCCGTTCCCCTGAGGCCGCGGCGTCCCGTCGGCGTCCAACGCGGGAGCCGCGTCGTGGCTGCCCGTATCCACTGCGCGCGAACCCGCACGCAAGTGAAGATCGTAGGCCTTGGCGTTTTGGAAAAGCGTCTCCGGATTCTCAATGATCAGATTATGATCGGCGAGAACTTCCTGGCCATCGTCAATGCGGATCGCATCTGCCAAATTATTTCGGACCAGGCATCCCTCCGACGGCATGCCTTGCTTGTGTTTGCCGATGCGAATCCAGGCGGGCCCAGGACGGCCCGGTGCGGGATCAAGAATGGTGTTGTTCACGATTCGGCAATTGCGAGCTCCTAAGAGTGTAATCCCGTGATAATGATCGGTGATGATTACATTATTCTCGATAACCCAGTCGACAAACATTCCGTCAAAGCAGCCAATACCCTGCAGCGCACCACGATGGGGTTGTTGTGGGTCCTCAAAGTTGATAATCCGATTGCCACGCAACACGATCCCGGTCACAGACCCTGTTCCCACGCGTCGATCGCTACCGCGCGACCAGGACTGAAATCCGTCGTCGTGATTCTCGTTCACGTCGTAACAATTCTTGACCGTATTGAATTGGAACGTCGTATGATCTCCCAAACCACGCATTCCATCGCCGGCAAAGTTCTCGACCAGGTTTCCTTCGACCAAAGAGTGGGTCGCGGAAACCGAGATTCCGAAATTGACGTTCCGAAAGACACAGTCGCGAACAGTCATTTGAGTCCCGTCCACCTGGATCCCGTCGCAGGACAGGGTATCCCAGTCTTGCTTGGACCAGCCGGATGAATCATCGATTGTCTGGACCTCACAATTCTCCACCACGACATCGTGAATTGGCCCGCGGAAGCCGTGGGACTCGAGTGCAATCAACGGGCTTCGCGTAAATTCGCTGCCCAGTTTGGGGCGGACGTGCAACCCGCGCAAATGCCAGCGTGCACAGGACCGAAGACGGATTCGACTGAATTCGGGCGTATGCCCTTCGGCTGCCTCGATACGGATAAACGCCTGGTTGTAGTAGCCTTCGATTACGAGTTCACCGTAGAAACCCGATCGCAGATAGATCGTATCCCCCGCCTTCACGCGCCCTTCAGGATTCCGATCGACGAGTCCGACATCGGATTGATAGGGCAGACGGTCCCAACGTCGGCTCTGAATCACTCCCGCATCGACCACTTGCTGCAAACTCGCCCAAGGCCGCGCCGCACTGCCATCATTGGCTGCATCACCATGAATTGGATCGACGAAGAAATCCGCACCCAGAAGCGGTGATGTCACAATCGGAGCGCCAACCAGCGTAACAAGCCACAACCACCATCGCATCGCCTTGTTCTCCCAAACAGTACGCATTGTGTCACAACGACACTGGCAAAGCCAGGGGCACCCAGCTTCACTGCGGCCTCTGCACTGCGAACGGTGAGTGTCTTGTCGGGCGGAGCGAATGTTATCACGCGGCAGGGTTGAGTTATGCTTCCGCCTGGTGTGACTGTTGGCATTTTGATACGGAACGCAGCCTTTGGCGGCAACTGTGCTGTGTGCCACTGGCTTTGCCCAGTGGTTTTCCTCGACTCAAGAGAACACTGGCAAAGCCAGTGGCACACCTATTGCGCCGAGTGCGCCTGTCGGTTGCGGCCGAAGGCCGCAGTGCGTTTTATTCGGGGCTACGCGGATTCATTGAAACGCCGAGGACCGCAGAGAGGCTCCTTCGACACGAGCTAATCTACACGTGGCTCCACGACTCTTCTCTTATTCGGTGATGCAGAACAAGTGCTTTTCGCCGCGGATGAACAGCTCGTTGTCGACAGGAGCTGGCGTCGCATCCACCGTCTCTCCCACCGAGTTCGTTGCGACCACGCGCAGTTGTGCTGAATCTTCGATCACAACCGTGGTTCCCTCCCGGTCCGTCAAGTAGACGTGACCCGCTGCTGCGATCGGTGAAGCGTAGATCGTGCCAAGTTCGAGTCGCTCGGTCCAATAATGCGGTTTACCGGTGGCTGCATCGACGCAAGAGAGCACGCCGGTTTTCCCTTTGAAGAAGTACAATCGATCCTCGGACAACAGAAGGGACGGAATATCGGGCGTGTCGCGCGAGACCGACCAGACCACATGTGGCGTCCCCTCAATGTCACCCCGACCATCGGGCCGAAATGCAGCGAGGAACGAGCCGCGAAATCCGCTCCCAACGAACACAAGCCCATCGCCGGCGACGGGAGAAGCGACCGGTCGTTGCGTCTGCCCCCCACATCGCCACAACTCATTCCCCGATTTGAGGTCGTACGCCCGAGCGCAAGTTTGACCATTCATGATGATCTGCTGCTGCCCATCGTGCTCAATCACCAGCGGAGTCGCCCAGCAACTAGGTTCGTCTCGGGCAACCTGCCAAATCGTCTCCCCGGTCAGCTTATTCAAGGCGTACAGATACGATTGCCCCTCGTGATCCCACGGCACTAGAATCATGTCCTCAACAAGGGTCGGTGAGCTGCCTTCGCCAAAACCGTTGCGAACCGTCATTTTGCCGAAGTCACGTTTCCAGACCGGTTCCCCCTGCATCGTGTAGCAGTAGAGACCTCGGGAACCGAAGTGAGCGTAGACGTGTTGGCCGTCGGTACAGGGAGAGGCAGAAGCGAAGGTATTCGTCGAGTGCGTTGGCTCGTGAGGTACGGCTTCGATGGCCGTCTGGTCCCACAACAACTCACCCGTTGCTCGATCGAAGCACAACGTGACGAAACGCAGCGGATTCGTACGACCTCCGCGCTGTGCATCACCAGTTCGGGCTTCCGCAGCCGGTGACTGGGTCGCACCTGCTTGCAGGTTCAAGGGCTGATCCGTCGCGGTGACGACGAAAACTCGGTTCTCCCAAATGGCCGGCGATCCCGAACTACGGCCCGGAATCGCAACTTTCCATTTCACATTCTCCGTATCGGACCATCGAATTGGTGGTTTTGCGTCGGCAGCAATACCATTTCCCAAGTCCCCACGCCAATGGCCCCAATTTCCGGCCAGTACATGAGTCCCCACTGACAAGAAAACGAGCATGCATGTGATGAATCTGTACAACACAACTCCTCCGTTCACGATCTAGAATCAACGCGGCAAAGCCTGCTGCTTGTCCTCCCGCGAATGCAGGATCCAAGCGGCAGCATTCGACTGAGCCTCCAAGCCACACACGCCAGATACCTGCAAGCCGCTACCATGACTCGTGTAGTAGAGCCTGCCATTGGAGACAAAGGCTCCTACGCACTGGCTCGGATCGAGCGCAGGTCCGGTGGACAACGGCACGATCTTCTTCGGGTCCGAAAGATCATAGACATCCAGGTTCGCCCCGAAAAGGTACGGCTCACAAAACGTGAACCGGGTACACTTATATCCTTCGGTCAATGTGCGTAGGACATTGCCGCTCTGCTTATCGATCAAGTACCCATTCTCGTACTGGGCGTGTGTAAACAGGAATTGGTCGCCAATCGAAATCACGTGGATTGCTCGATCGATCGGATCCGATTGCCAGATGAGCGATCCATCCTTCGCGTCGAGACACCAGACGCGATTGGCCTGCTCGTCGACGGGCGAATATCCACCCAGATAAAGTCGCCCATCGGCGGCCGAGATCGTACATCCGCTGTGCACGGCATGCTTCGTCGTTGTCCAGAGGATGTCTCCCGTCGATGGTTCAATTGCCGCCGTCACGCCGGTCGCTCTTGGCGCTCCGTTGTCTCGCTTAAACCCCAGAAAACACGAGTAGTAGATCGTGCCGTCCATGAGGCACAACCCCGCATCGTCCCCTCCCGTACCGTACTGAGAAAAATCAGCGGTCCACACCTCCGCTCCGGTCTTGAGATCGAACGCGCGGACGAGCGGTTTCTGGTCGGCGGGAAAATTGGGAATATCGCCATGACCAACAAGCCAACGGTCGGCCTCGTATTGGCCCGTGCTGAAGGAATAGATCGCCAAGTTCTCGTGGATCACCGGCGGAATCTGCCGATTCCAGCTGGGGGAACCCGAAAATGGTGCTTCCCAGAGCAAATCTCCCGTCGCGGCATCGAGGCAGCGCAGTCGACAGCGTTCCAGCCCGGCCTGCGGTACGAGTATCCGCTCCTCGTAATACAAGGGAGACGTGTAACAGATGTGGACACCGGGGAAATAGCGGCGCCACAGCAGTCGACCTGTTTCCTGCTCGACGGCGAAGATCTGCCCTTCGGCGGTGTGCGTATACATCCTCCCACCGCCGCAGGTCGATGAATGCTTTGTTGTTCCCTCGAAGCGACGAATCCACTTCAAACGAAAGGGTGGCTGGACCGACTGACGCGTGACATTTGTGTTGCCCCAGTTCCCGAAACTGGTGAACCAATCCTCGGCAGAATCTTGCCGTTCGGCAGGCAGAGGCGAGCGGACTTGCCAGAGTTTTCGGTCTTCTTTCGGCAACGGCGCCGTGCCATCGGGTCCAAGAATATAGAGGTAGCCATCGTCGCAGCCGAAACAGACACGACCTGCACTGACCGCTACGGGAGCGGAGATCGCTTTTCCGAACGCAGTCGAGAACGACCAGGCCGGCGAACCGTTGGCAAGCGGTACGACTTGGAGAGTTCCGTCCAGTGCCCCGTAGATGGCGTGATCCTTCACGAGGACGGGAGCTGCGATCGACGGATGCTTCGACACGCATTGCGGATCGGGAAGATCGGCGCGGTGCCGGCAAAGCCCAAACCCTTCTTCCGGCCGACAGCGATACACATCATCTCCGCGAAGGCTAACCGAACAGAAACTCAACAATCCTCCTCGAGTACTAGTCTGCGTGCCCGGAACAAAACCAACCTTTACTTCGCCGTCGACCAACTGCAGTGTGTCGACGCGCCCGCCGTTATCAAGGCGATGCCACTGCCGGTACACGGTGCCGTCCGCACCAATGCTCAGCCCAAGCGTTGGCGTCCGCGCGAGATGGACCGCTCGTACGTGAGGTCGATCGCCCGCATCCTCCAACCAAACCACCGCTCCCCCCGCAGGAATCACCAGGACCCGGCCGATCGCTGCTGGATTCCAGGCACAACAGAACTGGTCGTTCGTGTTGACACGATTGCCTTTCTGCTTGAGCCATTCAGCTCCGTCAAACCGAGGGCCGGCAAAGCCGAGTTGCTCACGCACGTAGTCCCACTCCCAGCAGATCGTTCCATCCGGCTCCAGTGCGTGAACGTGCGACCCGAGTGTCACGAAATAGACGCGTCCACTCGAAACAACCGGGCTGCCGAAAATCGGGGATTCGCAAGCAATCTCGCGCACGACGCTGCCGTCACGTCGGTCGAGTACATAGTAAAAGCCCGACATCGTGCCGAAATGCAAATAATCCCCGGCGATGGCGGGCGAGGAAACATTGTTGCAGTTTGCCCGCCCGCCTTTGGATTCGTATCGCCAGGTCACTTCCTTGGTGCGAAGGTCGATTCCATAGGCCACTCCGGAAGCGTCGATTGCGTAGAGGTGATCATCCGCGATCACCGGCGCGGTGTGCATGGAATCGCTCAGTGGAATCGCCGCAACCAGACCCAGCGGAGTCTGTACGACACGATCCGACGCATCTCCCGAATGTCGGCTGTCGAATTTCAGCTGCGGCCATGCCTCATCCGTGCCGCGCACCGAGTCGCCCGTGTGCTCTTGGTCAGAACTCAATTGATCCACGGATGCAACCGCTTCCGAAGAAGCAGCCGCATCCGTGCGATCGGCCTGCTGACGTTCTGCGGCTGAGCCCCCGATCGCCAGCAGCAGGCCGGCCGTCAGTGACAATACCCAGTCTCTCGTCGATCGCATGACGCCTCCTCACTCGAGCGCATTTCAAAACCGGTTCTTCTCAATGGGTGGCTGGTGGCAGAGCGCAGCGATGCCCCAGCAGATCGGCAATCTGGGGCAT
>CAZFWV010000264.1:5252-9447 GCA_964522605.1 uncultured Pirellulaceae bacterium | reverse complement strand
GAAGAAGCCGCCGGGCAGGATGATCATCAGGCGATTCTTGACGGGGCTCAGCGCGCGCGACGGTACTTGCGAGAGCTTTCGCGACGAGTCGATCCCTTCTAACCCTTCTAACCCGCCTGCATGACGGCGCCTCGTCAGCCCGATTTCCGGGCAATCATCTTCTGAAACTGCCGCTCGTCTAAGATCTCGACATCATTTTCTTTTGCTTCGTCCAGCTTCTTTCCGGGATCCTCGCCTACAACAACGAAGTCGGTCTCGCCACTCACGCTGGAAGTCGCCCGGCCTCCCAATTCTTCGACGTGTCTCTGCGCCTCTTCTCTGGTGAAATGCTCCAATCGTCCTGTAAAGACGAACGTCTTTTCGCTCAACGGCTGATTGCCGGAGGAGCTTTTCACGGTCCGGACCTTCACTCCTAACTCGCGGAACCGATCCAGAATTGACTTTGTTTCCGACTCTTGAAAGAAGCTATTCACGCTGCGAGCGATTTCCGGGCCAATTTCCGACACATCCTCCAAATCGGCCCGGCTCGCCGACCGCAAACTGTCAAGCGAGCCAAACTCGTCCGCAAGCACTCTTGCGATCCGTCGCCCAACGTGACGAATCCCCAGGCCAAACAGAAACCGATCAAGTTTCGGACGCTTTGTCTCCTGAATCTCCTCCTGCAGCTTCTCTGATTTTTTCCCCGCGAAATGTGAGAGTTGTCGCAAATCATCGACGGACAGCGCATAGATGTCGGGCAGTGTCTTGACCAGCTCGCTGTCAACCAGCTCCTTGGCAGTCTCGTGTCCCAACCCGTCAATATCGATTGCTTGTTGCGAGGCATAATGCTCGATATGCCCGATCAATTGGGGTGGGCAGGAATATCCGGCGGGACATCGGTAATATGCTCCCTCGTGCACGACTTTGGTACCGCACACCGGACAATGCTTGGGCATGGAGAATGGTGCGGAGCGTTTGCGTCCGGGTTGCTTGATCCGTTCAACGACTTCTGGAATGACATCTCCAGCCCGCGCGATACGAACTCGATCCCCAGATCGAATATCTTTCCGTTGGACCTCGTCGGCATTGTGCAAAGTTGCTCGGCTGATGGTCACTCCTCCAACATCAACCGGTTCAAGGAGAGCAACAGGTGTCAGAATTCCGGTCCTTCCGACCTGGACCACAATCTGTCTCAATTGCGTATGCTCCTGCCGGGGCTCGAACTTCCAGGCAATCGCCCAGCGCGGACTTCGATCTCTCTCGCCGAGTCGTCGCTGGATCTCCAATGGATCTGCCTTAATCACAATTCCGTCGATTTCATAGGGAAGCTCCTCTCGCTGTTCCGCCATGCGTTGATGGTATTTGGAAAGCTTATTTTTCGACGACACCTGCCGATTGTGCTGGTCGGTTTTCAATCCCCATTGTCCTAGCTTCTCGAGTTCCTCCCAGTGCGTCTCGAACGATATACCTTGTGCGCTCAGGATGTCGTAGAAGACGATATCCAATGGTCGTTCCGCCACTTTGGACGGATCCAGCCGTCTCAAAGTGCCAGCGGCTGCATTCCGCGGATTCGCGAAAGGCTCATCCCCCTTCTCGACGCGGTCACGATTCAACTCCTGAAACGCAGCCTTCGGCAGGAATACTTCGCCTCGAACGGCCAATTGTTTCGGTATCGTCGCGCCATCCTCCTTCAGTCGAAGCGGCAACGTGCGAATGGTTCGCAGATGATCCGTGATCTCTTCACCAGTTTGACCATCACCGCGCGTGGCACCGCGAACATATTCGCCGTCGTGATAGATCACCTCGACGGAAACACCGTCGAACTTTGGCTCGACGACGACCTCTACCTTTTGCTTCTTCGTTGCAGATTGAACCGTATCCCAAAACGAGCCGACCTCGTCGGCTTCAATTACAGCGTGCAGACTCAGCAACGGAGCGGCGTGATCTACACGTTTAAGTTCATCTACCGGCTTGGCTCCGATGCGTCGCGTCGGCGAGTTCTTGGAGCGGAACTCGGGAAACGCTTCTTCCAGCTCCTGCAATCGGCGAAAAAGTTTGTCATATACGGCATCGGACAGCTCCGGATCATTCTCAACGTAATAGAGATGGTCATGGTACCGGATGCCATCGCGTAGCGCCTCGACTTCATCCCTTGCGTCATCCTTCGACAGGTCGCTGACGTTTTCGAAATTCGTGTCGGGATGATGTCGGAAATCTTTCTCGGACATGGATCCTTAGTTTCGCTTCAGCAACTTTTTCAGGTCGGCCCAACTGCGCGTATTGAGCACGTCGCTTGTTTCCAGCCAACCCCGCCGTGCCTGAGCGACCCCATACCGAATGTTCTCCAGCGCGGTCGTCGTATGAGAATCTGTTGACACGGCAAGCTTCAGTCCCCGATCTCGGGCCAGCTTACAATGAATATCGTTGAGATCGAGTCGGTCTGGTTGAGCGTTCAACTCCAGGAAGCACCCGCGCTCCAGCGCCGCCTCGATCGCACGCTCAATGTCAAGTTCGTGAGGCTCGCGACGGCCGATCATTCGGCCCGTCGGGTGAGCCAAGATGTTCATATGCCGGTTGTCCATTGCACGAATCACCCGTTCTGTCTGCTTTTTCGCCGACAAATCGAACTTCGAATGGACAGAACAAACGACGACATCCAAATCTGCCAGGACTTCATCTTCTAAATCGAGAGTACCGTCCTCGAGGATATCACATTCGATTCCCTTCAATAGCCGGATTCCGGTAAGCTCCTCGTTGAGCTGATCGATTTGTTTTATTTGCTCACGCAGTCGCTTGGCATCTAGTCCTTGGGCGACCGTCAGATGCTGCGAGTGGTCGGTGATTGCCAAGTAGTCGTAACCGAGTTCCTTGGCCGCCTTCACCATCTCTCTCAACGAGTACTTTCCATCACTCGCCTTTGTATGACAGTGCAGGTCGCCACGAATGTCTTCACGAGAGACTAGCGTTGGCAGGTTGCCATCTTTTGAAGCTTCAATCTCTCCACGGCCTTCCCGCAATTCGGGCTCGACGTACGTCAGTCCCACTTCCTCGTACACTTCCTTCTCAGTTCTTCCGGCGACCCGGTCATCACCACGAAATGCACCGTACTCGTTGATCTTGAGCCCTTTCTCGACACCGATTTTTCGGACGGCGATGTTGTGTGCCTTTGACCCCGTGAAATAGTGCAGTGCCGCTCCATACGAAACCTCAGCCACAACGCGCAAATCGACCTGGAGGCCGGATCGGAGCCGCACGGTGGACCGCGTCTTGCCCCGAGATACGACCTCTTCGACATCTTCATAATCGGTAAAGCTCTTCGTTACGGGCGTTCCCCGCTTGCACGTCACGAGAATATCCAAGTCACCCACGGTTTCACGCCAACGACGATAACTGCCTGCGATAACGGCTTGCTTGACCCCGTCTATGCCTTTGAGGTACTCGAGAAGCGAGTCCGCGATCTCCTCCACGTCCGTACGGCGGTGCCGTTGATCCCCATCGCGCCGCTTCTTTAATTCTTGGAGCAGATTGTCTTCCGTCTTTTGACCAAAACCACTTAGCTCGTGCACCTTGCCAGCTTGGGCGGCAGCGTTCAAGTCATCCAGCGTGTCAATTCCCAGCTCATCATGGAGCCTTCTCACACGCTTCGGACCCAAACCGGAAAGTGACATCAGGTCGCTTAGTTCCCCCGGTAGCTTCTTGGTAAGCTTGTCGAGTTGTTGCAGGTCGCCCGTGTGCACGATTTCGACGATCTTTTCCGCCATGCTTTCGCCAATTCCAGGTAATTGACTCAAGTCTTCCTCCTGAGACACCATCTCGGAGAGTTCTCTGGGCAGCCCATCAACGGTGCGCGCCGCCTCGCGGTAGGCGCGCACGCGAAACTCATTGGCTCCCTGGATCTCAAGCAAGTCGGCAAGAAGATTGAGCGTCGAGGTGATGTCAGAATTGTGCACCGGCATAATGAGCCCTCACGAGATGGTTCCCAATCGAGCCGGTTGGTCTACTGCCGCCCGGACGGTGCTCTTGGAACAGAAACCGCGTCGGCTACCACGTACACACTTGCGCCTCAGCGGCACAGCCAGACTCTCAGACATTACGTCTATTTCACATTGGCTCGCGCCAGCTCAGCATTGAAATGATTGGCGACCTTATTCCAGTCCACGACGTTCCACCATGCATCGACATAGTCTGCACGTCGGTTCATGTACTTCAGGTAATA
>CAZFWV010000264.1:2371-5152 GCA_964522605.1 uncultured Pirellulaceae bacterium | reverse complement strand
TATAGTCGTAGTTCAGTTCGGTAAGCGTATGCATTGATTCTGTCCTTTCGAAAAAAGAAACTGTCATTGCGCGTTAAGCTCGATACCGTATGCGACATTCTGCCGTAATGCAGGACAGAATGTCTGCACGTGGGCCAGCCGCTTGTCCGTGCATCGATTTGCAGAACACTCAGATCCATGGTGCATAATGCATGCCGCGGGCTCGCGCCGCGCGATGAATGCCCGCGAAACCCCGAACCGTCAAGCGTGCTCAGGACATTTTTCTTTTTCTTTCTTGCGAGCACTGAAACGAACGCCTGGACGAATCGCGACAGGCAACCTCACTCGGAAAAAGTGGACACGCCCGAACTCCTAGGGTCTGCGGGTTCGCAACATCATGCAATTACGCCGATGCTTGACCATTCTTCAGATGCGCTTCACATTCTCTGTTTGTTTGCGGTAGTCGTCATGGCCCCTTCGATACCACAGAACGGTTGGTATACCATTTGCGTCACTTAACTGCCATTGAAGCAACGAGTCCTCCGGCGCGCGTTCACGCTCGCGACGAGCCGGCGTCTGACGAGGAGTAACATCGGCACCGGAATCTGGCTCGCGACTGCAGCAAAGAAGAGCAGCTTGACTTGGACGAGTTCCAGGCTTTTCGCCGATAGAATTCAGCCGGCCTTTGAGGATTAAGAACAGGACGCGATTCACGATGTTATTCAGGCGTGCACCAGATAATTCACACACGACTCCAACGGTTTCCTTCATGCATTGGACGGAAGTTTATCGTCCGCAGCAGCGGGCCGCACAACGGTTCTTGTTCTGCATGGCCATTGCGCTGGCAAGCTGTAGTCGAGGCGACATGGGCCGTGAACCGCCGGCGCCGGAAGTTTCGACGCCTCCGCCGGCTGGACTGGAAAGCAACCCGGGTCAACCGCGACCGGTACGGCCCCCAGAGCCTTGATGGAGTGTTGATGATGTCCAATCACTGTGTCGTTGCCATCTTTGATTCGCTTCGTGAGGCGGGCGAGGCCGTTCACGCCCTGGAGCGGTCCGATTTTCCTTCGGATCAAGTGTCATTGGTCTCTCACAACGTTTCCGAGGAAGTACCGCAGGAAGAGTTGCTTCAGGCGGGCGACGCAACGGAGACGGATGCGGCCAAAGGTGCTGGTTTGGGCGGACTATTCGGTCTCCTTGTCGGCACGCCATTGCTCACAATTCCCGCCGTCGGTCCTGTTCTGATTGCCGGTCCGCTGGCAACCGGCCTGACCGGAGCGATCGTCGGTGGGTTTCTAGGAGCGATGGCTGGTTGGGGTGTTCATGACGACCACGTGAAGGAATATGAGGAACGGGTCAAACAGGGCAAACTTCTCGTTGTCGCCAGCGGTGATCCGCAGGAACTGGCAGAGGCATTGCGTATTCTCCGGGATTTAAGCCCAGAAGAGATTCGCTTTCATGCGCCAACCAGCGCTGACTCGCCCGAAGTCGACGACAGCTAATCTCGAAGCAGTTTCAAAACTGCGAGGGCGAGGCTCCGGCCGAGCCGAATACGCGACGAATCCAGGCTCGGCCGGAGCCTCGCCCTCCCGAATCTCGGTTTTGAAACTACTTCTAATGGCACTAATTTCTGCAGGTGGCTCGGTCAAAACAGGTAGGGTTCGTACGGAATGTAAGACGGCAGATCCAGGCGTCGCGGATCAAAACGGTAGGGAGTTCCATACGGGTAAAGATAATCGGGATAGCCCGGCCAAGGCGAACCATACAAACGATAGGGTGGCGTCGCATCGAAGGGATACCGTGACCGGTTCTCCCTCAATTCCTGCGGCTCGACTTCTTCATAGAAGCCGCGATAGTTGCCGAAGCGGTCTCGTCCGCGATCTTGCACGCGTGAATCGTCACCCGTAGCCAGCCCGATCGACGGACGTCGCGGCGAAGTTCTGATGATCCTCCGACGCATCTCATCATCCGACTGGTCATCACTGCGAGTAATCTCGCGTCGATTCCGACGTTGACGCAAATCTTTCGTTCTCGATGTCTCGCTGGAGTAAGTCGGCTCCCTTCCCATGGCTTCGTCGGTGTTGTTGCTGACATCACCTGTCATAGAGGCAGCAGACGAAGGCCTTTCTCCCAAGGTCACATCAACCTGGTCGAGTCGCGCCTCGCGCACGATACCAATTTCAATTGTGGTGCCGAATTCATCACCGGCTAACAGCCGCCCCAATTGTTCGGGACAGACCAGCCGCTGGTCATCATAGCGAATCAGGATATCGTGCTCGCGAATCCCAGCGGTTTTCGCGGGCGAATCGTCGGCGACCGCGACGACGATCAAACCCTGTCCGCGTTTGATTAGATCCGGGAGTTGACTCGCAAACGCATCAGGCAGTTGCTCAACAGCGATTCCTAGATAGGGAAAAGCCGATGCTCGATCAGATTCATTGAATCTTGAAGGAGTCACTTGAGTTTTCGACTCTTCAAGATCTTCGCGGCCATTCGATGACTCCGCGGCTTGTGTGGCTGTGTGCCTGAATCCGGCAAACGTCATCGCGAGTACGATGGTCAATGGCACCACAATTTTCGTCGTTATCTGCATGTTTAGCTCCTCTTCGGTCAATTCCATTCTCGGAAATCGTGGCAGCAGCAAACACGGGTACGGAATTTGCGCCTCGGCGAAGGACCTGTCGCTCGACGCGGGTCATGTTGCCGTATCCTCGAGTCGCTGTCGTGCCCAGTTGATCAGGCCGCCCGCCAACAACAGTTCGATTTGTCGATCGGACAACTGATGACTTGCGTCGAAGGAAG
>CAZFWV010000264.1:0-2271 GCA_964522605.1 uncultured Pirellulaceae bacterium | reverse complement strand
GCGAAAATATCTATCGGATCGATCTGAGTGACGTGCCGTGTCGGACGTCACCGAACCAGTACGACAATATGACCGGTTTTCCCGACCAGTTGTCATGCTGCGGTGGTCTCAAGTTTTCCGCCCGCCAAGCGTATCGGCGTGCAGTGTGTCCACCGCACATGGGACGGTACGCGGTTTGCGATGGGTCCGACTTGCAGTCGATGGATGATTGACAAACTCGTGCAAGTCATCCACGAGCAGACGATGACCAAACCACCATGCCGCTCCCATAGGATGCATATGTCCTCGAATGACGGACCCGCTGGGTCGGACCGGTGAGTTCGTGCCGATGCTGGCTGGCCCCCCTGCAAAGCGAGGCCGAACGACGACGTCCGATGGGTTCATCTGGACAAACGCATCGGGAGCGGCACAAGACAAGTCCGTTGCCGCCACAGAACAGGCGGTCACCTTACAAATCCTCTCAGGAATAGAATCGGAGGCTTTCACAATGTCACGCATGGTCAGAAGATCCTCTTCCTTTTGGCTCACGCTTACCGCAGTCGTCTGCCTCGGTACGGCGAGTCTTGGACGTTCACAACAACAAGAAACCCAACCGGAGGTTCCGGCGCCCGATCAATCCGTCGAAACGGAGAACGCTGACACAGCGGAGCCAACCCCCGAAGCGACTGCCTCGAACGACATCGCAGAGTCAGCCGAGACACCCGAGCCTACAGAACCAACGACCGAAGCAACCATGTCCGAGGAATCGGCACCTATTGAGAATGAGAGTGTCGAGCCACCGGCAACAGCAACCGCTTCTGCGTCCGAAGAGTCGCCGCCTGAACCGGCGCCCAAAGCGGAGCCCATGGAAGAACCGGCAGAGGCGGCGACGACAGACGGCGCATCTTCGGACGGGAATGGCGACAGTAACTTAGACAGTGAAAGTGAAATGGCCGAGACGGATCCGGTGCCCATCACTACATCCGCTCCACCCGTGGCGAGTGCGGTTGTTCCATGTTGCCCGCCCGTCTGCGACCCTTGTTGTACCGAACGAACGCGAAGGAGTTGTCGCATATTACACCGGTTCCGGCATCCACGCACGTGTGCTGCCGCGACCTGTCAACCAGCTTCTTGCGCACCCGTGATAACCTACAAGCCAGTTGCGACTTGCCAGCCAGCGACCTGCTCGGCGGTTGCACGTCCATCTCATAGGCCCCGTGCACACGGATGGTCGAGTCGGCACGCAGTCCGAAACCATCGGCTCGGTCATCAGCGATTCCCGGGGCTTTGGCCCGCTCGATACAGTTGGAACTGGCCTTCGAGGTAGATGCCTGACGCGCCTGGTAGCTATCGATAAGATGATCACGAGACCCCCGTCCTAAGGGAGGTTCTACCATGCTTGCTCAGTTCAGCATTTGGTCATTAGACCAACCCCATTTAAGCAAAGATGTTGCCCAGATCACAAAGATTCTTGATCAAAAGGGGGTCAACTATCAGGTCAACGCGATGAGCACAACAGTCGAAGGCGATTGGCATCATGTCATGAATGCGATTAATGCTTGCCACCACGCGATGCGAGAGGCGCACGCGCGCATTCTGACGACCATCCATATCGACGATGATGCCACGCGTGCGCTGAACATGAACGAATCTCGATCGAAGGTACTCGCGCGTCAAGAAGAGACGAAGCAATAAGGCGATTCGCAATCCTGCCGAAGTCGCGTGTCGCCGGCGGGGCTGGTCGTTTCGAGTGGATCCCTCAGGACAAGGCGGCCCAAAGTTGGAGCCCAATTGCTCCGATACCTGGATCACATCCCTGGGGATTCGCCTCGCTCTCGACATCCACACTCCGCTTCAATGCCCAGATTTCGCGCTAACTCACGTAAAGCCGTACGCAAACCCTCTTCCAACACC
This sequence comes from uncultured Pirellulaceae bacterium, assembly GCA_964522605.1. Lineage (GTDB taxonomy): Bacteria > Planctomycetota > Planctomycetia > Pirellulales > Pirellulaceae > CAVZLD01. The sequence goes on along the minus strand of CAZFWV010000264.1, from coordinate 378 downwards.
GGGTGATAGATGGGCATTTGCAGAATCTCCGGCACCGACAGCCGCTGTTGAATCGCTAGCGCCAGCAAATGGCTCATGTGTTCGACACGTGGCCCGAACATTTCTGCACCGACCAGCCTGCAATCTCCGCAGCTGGCGTAGAGACGCAGCTTGCCAACGTTAACGGCCATCATGAGGGCTCGGCCTTGATTCTCGTAGGAAACCTCAGCCATTTCTGTTGATTTGCTTTCCAATTCGTCGAAACTCTTTCCAACCACGGCCATCTGCGGATCGGTGAAAACGATGGTCAACGGCGTGCGACGGTCATTCGAGGTCAACTGCGGATAACGCGCAGCATTGAACCCGGCGATCCGCCCTTCGTCCGATGCTTCATGGAGA
>CAZFWV010000263.1:2343-9514 GCA_964522605.1 uncultured Pirellulaceae bacterium | reverse complement strand
GTCTCGCCTGCCGCGTCCTCAAAAACGCCTCTCGTAGACAATAGAGTACGACTCCGACGACGGGAAGAGCAGCACGTACTGCCCCGCACGAATTCAACGGACCAGGATTTGAATCCACCGCGGCTTCGCGATAGGCTAGTGCGCTGTCACAAAAGCCACGGTCAACGTAGGCCGACTGGTCTCAAGTCGGCGATTCCGGCATGTCCGCCGACTTGAAACAAGTCGGCCTACAGTCTCGAGACACAGCACTAGGCCAAGGATCGGGTGTCGCTGACGCGAGGCTCATTTTGCCGTTTCCTATCTGGGCCCGACTCACCCAAATGAAGAAAACCAATGCATTGGACCCACTTGCGACAAGGAGTTGCCTTCCATCAACGGCGCTTTGCCTGTGCGCGGGCCGCCTGGATTGGCATTGGGTTCGTTTCGTTGTTCATCCCTCTGCTCACCATCGCGCCGGTAGCGGCAGAGACCGAGCCGGGAAACGGCGTAGCTCCTACGGCTTTTGACTTGACGGAACTGCAGCACCGCACGTTTCTGTACTTCTGGGAGTTGACCGAACCGGACACTGGCCTCGTCCCCGACCGTTATCCCACGCGAACCTTTTCGAGCATCGCGGCTACCGGATTCGGTCTGGCGGCCTACGTGGTCGGCGTGGATGAAGGGTGGATTGCGCGGGAAGAGGCAGCCGCGCGTGTGCGGACAACGCTCGAGTTCTTCGCAAAGCTTCCGCAGGGTGATGCGCCCCGCGAGACCGCCGGCTACCGCGGGTTCTTCTACCACTTTCTGCGATTTGAGGACGGACTTCGCTTTCGTGATGTTGAACTTTCCACCATCGACACAGCACTTTTGATGGCCGGCGTTCTGACGTGTCGGACATTTTTTGACGGAGACACGCCCGATGAACGGGCGATTCGGCAATGGGCGGATCGCCTTTACGATCGAGTCGAGTGGGATTGGGCGTTACGCCCGAGCGGCCGGCTTTCGATGGGCTGGCGACCGGAATCCGGTTTTTTGCCGGCCGAATGGCAGGGATACAACGAAGCCATGATCCTCTACTTGCTCGCCCTCGGTTCGCCGACGCATCCGGTCCCACCCTCGAGTTGGCTGCGTTGGACAGAGTCCTATCGATGGGAGACATTCTATGGCCAGCCCCACGTGAATTTCGGCCCGCTCTTTGGCCACCAATACTCCCACATGTTCATCGATTTTCGCGGAATTCAAGACGCTTACATGCGTGATAAGGAGATCGATTATTTTGAGAACTCACGCCGCGCGACACTCAGCCAACGCGCGTACGCCATCGACAATCCACGTGCCTTCGTCGGGTACGGTCCAAACGTGTGGGGCCTGACCGCCTGTGATGGTCCCGAGAATGCCACGCGCCCTTGGAAGAGTGGGCCCGTATCGCTGCACACGTACTGGGCACGCGGCGCCTGCGCCCACGAAGTCCATGACGACGGCACGCTCGCTCCGACCGCCGTTGGTGGATCCCTGCCGTTCGCTCCTGAGGTGTGTATGCCCGCTCTGAGCACCCTGTGGAACCGATTCGAACCGCTGGTCGGAGAATACGGTTTCCGCGATGCGTTCAACCTGTCCCTCGGCTTCGATGCCCAACAATCCGAAGGTTGGTTCAATCGCGACTACCTGGGAATCGATCAGGGACCGATCGTGCTGCAGATTGCCAATCACCGGCGGCAGACACTGTGGCAGCTCACCAAACGAGAGCCGCACGTGGTGCGAGGTCTGCGCCAAGCCGGTTTTCGGGGCGGATGGCTGGATGCCATCCCCACTTCAGTCGGCGACTGAGATCTCGACAAGCTCAATGTCGAATGTCAGATCCTTGCCGGCCAACGGATGGTTCGCGTCCAACGTCACGGTGTCGGGCGAAAGCGCGATCACGCGCGCGGTTAGTTTTTGGCCATCCTGCGCCCGCAGTTGAAGTGCCTGCCCAACCTGCAGCGTGATATCCTGCGGCATTTGCGCTCGCTGGAATTCGACCACCAGGTCCGGACGGTGTTCGCCATACGCCTGCGCCGAAGGCACAACGGTCGTTTTCTTATCGCCGGGAGTCATCCCCAGGACCGCATGCTCAAAACCCGAAATCACACGCTGTTGCCCCAACGTAAACCGGAGCGGTTCGCCACCACTCGATGTGTCAAATACCGTCCCATCGGTTAAACGACCGGTGTAATGTACCGTGACCGTGTCCCCACTTTTTGCTTCTGTTGCTTCTGACATCGGACGCCATCCTTTCCGGGGGAAAATCCAAGGATCTCACGATTCCCGCGTCACCCCCGATTGAAATGCTGGTGCGTGTCCATCGAAACTCCCGAGTTGGTCCCGTTGAGTAACGTCGGAACCGCCGTTCGTCACTTCCTCGAATTTCGACCGACATCGAGTATCGAGAACTTGATCGGTCCGGAGGGCCCGCGCACGGTTACCTCGTCCCCGGGCTGGACGCCAATCAGAGCCTGCCCCATCGCGTTGTCGGGTGAGATTCGGTTTTCTCGCGCATTGGTGACCGGCGCGAGATGGAAAACCTCAACCTCATCCATGCCATGCTCCTGCACCTTCACCCACGAACCAATCGAGGCGACTCGGGCGTTGTCTGTGTCACTCATTCTATCGTACCTCCATCAAAAGCTGAGAACGATCAGCGACGGTGCAACCGACGAGGAACCGATGCGCGAAATCAAGTTTCGGCTCGTTCCAGCGTTCGGCGACCCGCTCGGTTGGGGTCGACACGACCGCCGATTCGTTGACTTCCTCATATGGCCCTTCCTGTGAAGCCCCGTCGGGCAAAGAAGGAAGCGGTCGGTCCCGGCTGGACAGCCATGCCAACCGCTCGTATACGTATTAGCGGCCGGGCTGTCGTTGCGACCGCGCCGGCTCGTGCCGCTGAACCCACGGGAGATAATGTTCCGCGCCCATGTCCTGCCCTGACTTGACCGAGCGCGTACTGCGCGCCCTGCGCCGCATTCTGCGGAAGACGTCCGAACATTCGCGACAAGTGTTTCGCGAAACCGGCCTGACGGTCCCGCAGGCGCTGTGTCTGCGCGCGATTGGCGAGGCGACAGCCGAACACGAAGCCACGGTCGTCCAGGTCAGTCGGATGGTCCAATTGGCTCCCGCAACCGTCTCTCGGATCCTGGATCGAATCGAGGCAGCCGGACTGATCCAGCGACAGCGCAGCCAACAAGACCGTCGCAAAGTCTGCCTCGCACTGACCGATCTCGGCCAACAGCGGTTGCTGAACCTGCCCGCGCCTCTGCAGGAACGATTTGTCGGCCGGCTGCTAGCACTCGATTCGCGGCGACAACAGGAGCTGCTGGATGCATTGGAACAGGTGGTCGAGCTCATGGAAGCCTCCGGTCTGGCGGCGGCACCGGTCCTGGAGCCGGAAATTGGCGTCGGAACTCCCTTGGAAGATTCCGAATCTCGGCCGGCCAGCGGATCCTGATCCACCCAGCAACCAATGCAGCCCCCCCGAATCGGAGAAGACCATCAAGCCAGGTGAAATCTACGTGTCAGGACAAAATTTGCTGCGGCAAATAACTGCCCCCAATATACGCCCTGACTTGGACCATGACAACGCCGGCGATACCACGAAGTCTCTCCGCGAGCAGGCGCGACCTGAGGAGCGGAGGTGACGACGGATTTCGATGGAAGGGGGGAGGAATTGAAGATAGACGAACAAGGAGTTCCGATTGTTGAGGGGGGCGGAGGAGCCGCAGATTGACGAACAAGGAGTTCCGATTGCCCAGGGCAGCCAGGCGTCCGGGGAGATCCGCCGATGTCCCTTTCTAAAGACCCTCACTCCTCCGCGGTTCTCAACTCGCCAATCCGATATCTGTCTTCCCCTCAACAATCGGAACTCCTTGCTCGTCAATCTACTGTTCATCTGTCCCTCGAAATCAGGACCGATCGGCCTGCGGCGGCGTGGAACCTTGGAATCCCGGAGGTCCATGCAATCCCTGGCGTCCACCCCTCAACCATCGGGCGACAAAACCCGCCTTGACAGTTGCCCCCGGATTTTGACAATCCCGCCGCACGAATCGACTGTTCGATTCCCCGATTTGCATTCCGAGTTGCTGGGACACCAGGAGGGTTTTTCCCGGCAGCCCGACATTCCCGCGGTTCTCGCCGCACTAGGGCAAGGAGGCCTTAGCCGCATGGCGCATCTATCCACGAATACTCGCGGTCTGCTGCTGTCTCACGTTCTCCCGGAGGGCCGCTGGTTCGGTGGCGAACGGGAGCGTGACGAAATCCGTTTCTCTTCCTGCTGTCTCGAGGCAGATCGATGCGAGCCAGGTGATTTGTTTGTCGTGCTCGCCGAATCTGCGATTGAAGCCCAACAGGCGGTCGATCGCGCCTTGCAACGAGGTGCGGGTGCGGTGCTCAGCGAACGTGTTTTTCCGCGTCCGGTGCGACAGTTCCTGGTCGACGACTGTCGTTCCGCCTATGGACAGCTTTGCCACGCCCTGTTGGGCACTCCCTCCCAGTCACTTCGCACCCTGGCCGTTACCGGAACGTTTGGCAAGACCGTAACGCGACAGCTTCTCGCATCGGTTCTCCAGGCAGCCGGTCATCGCGTCGGCGCCATGAGTTCGCGACGGACCGCCTCCGGTACGCGTTCCGGGCAGCCGGCCGGTGCAGCACGACTCGCTCACATGCTGGCCGATTTTCGCGGACGCGGGGGCACGCATGCCGTGATCGACGCGGCGCGGCAGAGCGTCGCATGGCATCACCTCAGTGGAATCCAGTTTGATGCGGCCGTTGTGACAGATCTGGGGGGAGCACCAACGACTTCAGGTGGACCCATCGGTCGATCCTTCGTTTCCGGAAGACAGCTTATCGAACAATTGAAACCGGGCGGATTTGCTGTGCTCAACGCGGACGACCTGAGCAGCAAGGCGCTACTCGATCACCTGGAAGTCCCGGTCTTGACGGTCGGCTTGCAGCGTCCAGCGGATTTGACCGCGACCCTGCTGGAGCGACATCCGAGTGAGCAGACGTTTCTTTTGGAAACCGGCGACGAATCCCACGTTGTTCGCACGGCGATGATTGGCGACGATCATCTGCGATATTGTCTCGCCGCGGCCGCCGTCGGTCTGGTCATGGGCGTCTCCCCCAATCAGATCGTCCAAGGACTGGAAGCCGTCGAATCCGTTCCGGGGCGACTGCAACGGATTGAGTGCGGTCAACCATTTACCGTCTACATTGATCGTTCCACGAATCCCTCGGCGCTGGCGCGCAATCTGGCAACTCTGCGTGCCGTTTGTTCGGGCCGTCTGCACTGCCTGGCGGGAGTCGACTTGCGCGTACCGCCGATCCGTCGTGCCCAGATGGGGCGCGTCTTAGAGCGGCTGGCCGACCGAAGCGTCCTGACCGGAACCCGTCTGAATCGCAAACTTCCGTTGCCTGCGGCACATGACGCACTCGATGGATTCGATCGTCCCGCACAGGCTCACCTGATGCCCAACCGATCCCGAGCGGTCTGTTGGACGCTTTCGCAAGCATCCCCGGGTGATGTCGTGCTGTTGGCAGGTGGCCGGGAAAGCCTGGGCCCCGACAACGTCCGACTCAACGACGAAGATGTCACGCGCTATTGGTTACAACACGTCGATCAACAAGCGCCTTGCCCCTGGACACCGGCCTGAGCCAAGGCAATGCATCGAAAAGCCGCCCATCCATCGGAAAGCAGTCAATCGTGCGAAACTTGTTTGCTCCCGCTCGATTCTGGCAGCAGTGCTGTGACACTTTGGTGTCGCTTCGGAGAACTCGCACCCGCAATCCGGAAAAATTCGATCGGTAGCAACAGATTGGCGTTGGCCCGTTTCATGAAAATTGCTATACACCCGCCACAAGGACGATTGGTGATTGCGAGGCCTTCGGGGCCCGCGCGAGAGTCGATCTTGCGGAAGCGGCGGTGTGCCACGAAACAGAACGAAGCAACAAAAGGTCAGAAGCAGGAGGAGTTGAAACACCGAAAAAACGCGGGGGCTTCACCGTCTGTGTCGAGTATTGCGGGATCTCGACACAACCCTCCCTCCTGGGGTTGAAGCAAATTTCCTGTCGAATCCACGGTTTCTGGGTCAACCGTGTCGATAGGTGCTTCGCGGTGAAGCTTCAGACTGGCCACCGGGGTGCAGATTCCTGCCCCCGGTGGTCCAGGGAACACGAAGGCGGAGTGTGCTGCAATCGGAGCACACTCCGCCTTCTTCATTTGCGGTAAACTCATGCCAATCCCGTCACGATTTGCATGAAGGAACAGCTCGATGAAGACTGCTCAACGTGTCGCCCTGGTCACCGGCTCCTCGCGGGGAATCGGTCGTTCGATCGCTCTGCAATTGGCCGCGTCTGGATATGCCGTGGTCGTGAACTATGTGCGGCGGGCCGAAGCGGCCGAGGACGTGGTGCAAGAAATCACTCGCGCCGGCGGACAGGCACTCGCGGTGCAGGGAAGTGTTGCCGACGCAACGGATCGCCAGCGGCTGATCGAGGCGCCTTTGAATTCGTGGCAGCGACTCGACGTACTCGTCAATAACGCGGGAATCACATCTCCCGGGCGGCGAGACCTGTTGGAACTGACCGAAGAGAGCTGGGACGAAGTCCTGGCGACGAATCTCAAGGGCCCTTTCTTTTTGGCACAATACGCGGCCAGAACGATGGTCCAGTTGCAGCAGGCGGGGCAGATCGACCAAGGTTATCTGGTGAACATCTCCTCCATCTCCGCCTACGCCGTCTCGACGAATCGCGCGGACTACTGCGTCGCGAAAGCCGGGATGCAGATGATGACCTGGTTGTTTGCCGACCGATTGGCAGAACATGGGATCGGGGTTTACGAAATTTGTCCTGGCGTGATCGCCAGCGACATGACGGCCCCAGTGCGTCAGAAATACGACTCACTGATCCGTGAGGGATTAACGCCCATTCGGCGCTGGGGACAACCGGAAGATGTCGCCCGAGCGGTCGAAGCGGTCGTTTCCGGCGCCTTCGCGTTCAGCACGGGCGAACGCATTAATGTGGATGGAGGGTTTCACATTCGGAGATTGTAGTCGAGTGCCCTCACTCGACCTTAGAAGCTTTTGGAAGATGGGGTGTCACTGGGCTATCCCAGAGTCTGTTTTCGATGTAGCCATGGCACTGGCAGAGCCAGTGGCACCCGTGG
>CAZFWV010000263.1:0-2243 GCA_964522605.1 uncultured Pirellulaceae bacterium | reverse complement strand
GTCTGTTTTCGATGTAGCCATGGCACTGGCAGAGCCAGTGGCACCCGTGGCAGAGGCAGTGGCACCGTTGGAAGAGCCAGTGGCATCCTTGAGAGAGTCAGTGACACCCGTGGGGGCCCCGTTTTCTGCATTTCCAAACACGTTCTTAAGCTGTCCCGCAGCCCCTGCTGCGGCGAAGATCTCCGTAGCTCGCTGCTTTAGCGGAGCGGGTGCTGCGCGGAGAGTGACGGACCTGGGAGCAAGCATTCCCACGACGTCAGGAAGGTCGCAGACGCGCAACACATTCAACAGCTGTGGCACCGCATCCGATTGATGCGTCGCCGGGATGTCGATCAGTTCCACGGCCGCAATCTCCGGCTCCAGCAGCGCCGCATAGGCGGCCCAAACCGCCGCATCGTTCCGGCCCAGAAGGGCAACAGGGCGCGCGGCCTGCGTGCGCGCCGTGGTGCGTTGCTGCAAGTACCGCGCTGTGGCAACGAGATCCCAGATTCGCCCCGCATCGACGGTTCGCCCGAGCAGCACGTGGGACCGCGCCACGTAATTGGGTGGATTCTTCGTCGTCCACGCCGTCGCCCCAAGACCACGAACCTCACAACGATAAACGTGCGGGTCCCGAGCCGGAGCCTGCGCGGCCTCTTCCGACGAAACGACGGACAAAGGAATGGACTCCTCGGCTTCCAGGGACAGTGGCTCCGACTGCGGGAGTAAGAGTCGCACACGAATTCCCGGCTCCGTCTCGAGCACGATAAGATCGTCGCTCTCCTCGACCACACGTGCGGCGGGGATGCGTTCGGGAAAGCCACGAAAACAGACGCGACGCAGTTCATTCAGGAGCCGTAATCGCCAATCGTCGAATTCTCCCTTGCCCGGCAGATCAACCCGCGCGACAGGAACGAAATGCTGATCGATCGTCGTGTTCAATTCATCTTGCGGTAGATCACGATCGGTGGGGAAGACGCGAAGTTTTTCCGGATCGATTGGATGCCCGTCGCCCTGTGTCGAATCAGTGACCAAATCCACTTCACTATCGGTGACTTGGGCCGGGTCGTTTTTCAGATGGAGATTGACAAACCGATAGACCGCCTTGCGAAGATCTTCTCGATAGGCGTGGCCACCAACGCTGACCACCGCATCCACTTGATCGCTCGCCCCGTGGAGACTGTACAGTCGTTCCAAGCGATTGATCACGCGTTCATTTGCGTCCATGGGAAAAATCGGATCCTGGTCACTGTTGACAAACAGCAGGGGTCGGGGGGCAATCATCGCGGCAATCCGCGTCCACGGCCACTGGAACGTGTTGTACAAGAACATGCAGTCGCAGTGTCCATTGATCACGCGGTTGGGAACATACGACAGCAGATCGGCCATGCCGCTCACCGGCGCCGCCGCTCGGACTCGTTCATCGGCCGCTGCAATCCAGAAGGTCGCGGCCCCTCCGCCGCTGATCCCGGTGACCGCAATCCGTTCGGGATCCACGTCCGGTCGACTCGCCAGATAATCGATGCCGCGAATTCCATTCCAGCATTCCACGCCGGCAGGCGTGTACCCGCGCGAGTGCCACCACCATCGTCCTTCGCGATATGTTCCATGATGCGTTGCTCCAATTTCTCCCAGTTGCAGCGTATCAAGAAGCAGGCAGACATAACCGTGCCGTGCAAACCAGATCCCATGGGACTGGTATGCGGTCTTGTTGCCATTGCGCCCGCGGGACGAGTGACCACACACGTAGAGCACGGCGGGATGCTTTTTGCCGTCGGAGTTCGCTGGTCGATAGAGATTCCCCGTGACGTAGAGTCCGGGTCGACTTTGGTAGTGAATCATCTCGACAACAAAGCCATCTTCGTCCATCGTTCCCGTAATCGTCGGATGGAGCGGTGTTTTTTCCGGCAGCGGCCAGAGGCCCAACATGTAGAAGTACTCTTCCCGATACTGTGCGCGCCGCTGTTGCCAACTCTCAAGCGATTGCAGATCATCCGCAAACTTCGCGTGGACCGCATCACTTTGTGCTGCCAGAGCGGCCTGAATCATCGGATCTCCCGGTGAGCTAAGATCAGGTTCGCCGTATGGCTGCGCTTGCACCGCAACAACAATCAGCAGCATCAAGGAAGGAACGCACATTACACTCGAGAAACGCAGCATGCTGCACCTCGCCTTCACCAAGGAATACTAGGCTCTGTCTCAAAAGCCACGGTCAACGTAGGCCGACTTGTCTCAAGTCGGCCTACAGTCTTGAGACAGAGCCT
>CAZFWV010000262.1:6756-9517 GCA_964522605.1 uncultured Pirellulaceae bacterium | reverse complement strand
CAATTCGACTACCGGTATGACCGCTTCGGTTTCTTCGATCCTCCCGCCCGACGCGAGGCGCTGGAAGCGGCCGGCCTTGTGGTCACTCGTTATGTGGATGACCTGTCAGCCCTGATCCCGGAGGGTAACAACGGCTGGGATGCGTTTGTCACACGTCCCGATGGCGGAGGTTCGCTCCTGGTCTCCGACCTGCCCATTCCACAGGACACCATGCTGATTTTCGTCGGCGGCAATGCGATGCCGGGCATCCTGGCTCAATCCACCGATCTGGCTCCGGTCGGGTCCGGCGACGCCGCATGGAAAACAACGGTCAACTATCGCGGCCAGACGGGAGCGGCCGATCGTCCACCTACTGATGTCGGTCCTGCAGGGGGCACGATCAGCTTCAATAACAACTTGACCGAGGTGCCCTGGCATTTCGGACTCTCCGTGGCCGGGTTGGAGCCGGGAGAATTCGATTTCATCACGGTCGCCGCGCACGAACTGATTCACCTGCTCGGGTTCGGCCTCGCACGCTCGTTCGATACTTACGTGAATGCGCAAGGCCAATTCATTGGACCAGAAGCCGTTGCCGAGGGCAGCACGACGAATCTCACGTTGCGGCTGGACGAGGCGGATGCACACTGGAGGAGTGGGACCAAGAGTCTGTGGAATGGTCAGACGCAAGAAGCCTTATTGGCGCCGGGCATCTACGCCGGTCGCCGCGCCTTTCCCACACTGCTGGATCGCGCCGCGCTGCGGGACATCGGCTGGGAAGAAGCTTCACCCGGTGACGCAAATCTCGATCGCCTCTTCGATACCAGAGACATTGTTCAGGTGTTGACGGTCGGAAAATACGAAACCGGTCAGCTCGCGGGCTGGACGGAAGGGGATTGGGATGATGACGGGCTGTTTGATACCAATGATCTTGTCGTTGCCCTCCAGACAGGAACCTATGAGCAGGGGAACGCAACTGCTGTCGCACGAGCGGTTCCCGAACCGTCTGCGATCTTGCTGTGGTTGACCGCCATCAGTGTTCTCGTCGCGATCCGTCGTCGAAACCTCTCACCGGCGAATCGCTTCGACCTCGATCTTCAGCTTTCCCATCAGGTAAAGTACCGGACTGACCAGGTTGTAGGGTGACTCGCGCGCCAGATTGCTGGATCGCAATTTCAGGTGCGTGGCACTGACTCCCCCTCGCCCCAGCGTTGCATCGAGTGGAATCCAGCGATCAGAGATCCAGACTTCGGTCCACATGTGGTAGAGGAAGCCTTTCGACGCGGGTGAGTAGACCAGGCCGATGACGACGCGCGCGGGAATCTGACGTGCGCGACAGGTAGCGGCCAACAAAACGGCATGCTCGCTGCAATCACCCTGGCGCCGCGCTGCGACCTCTGCCGCACCGCTGAATACCTGACTGACATCGGCCTTGCCAAGCATGCGGAACAGATACTGTTCCAACGCAGTCGCCGCACGCCAAGGATCTTCCAACGAACCGGCCGCGGCGTTCGCAATCGCAACCACTCGCGCGTCATCGCTCTGGATCAGCGGATTCGGCAACAGGTCGGCCTCTTGCGGACCGGGATCCGCAGCATCCGGTGTCTTTGGTTCGTCCGGTTGAATCCGTTGCACGGTCAGCAAGGCAAATGAGCCGTCGGCAGAATCCGAGGGGATCAGCCGCTGGGAAACGCAGGAGGGAAATACCTTGTCGGCCTGCAGGCCCTCCAATTGCACGCGATAGACCGCGTGCGTCGTCGCGTACGGATCGACGATCTCTTCGTCGAGGGAAACTCCCGAATCGAGTCCGATGTCCCAGGCGACCAAATCATTGGGGCGACTCGCCTCCGCCTGACTCGTGCGAATTGTCTGTCGATCGAGGAATGGTTCTTGGGTCTTCCAAATCTGTCCGGTTTCGTCGGTCCAGTAGATCTGGGGTACCTTCCAGCCCCAGGCGGATGCACCAGGATCCCAGGCTTCAATGCGCAACAGCCTCCGATCTTGATCGAGGCAGGGCGTTTCTTCCAGATGAATCGCCTGCAACTTGATCTGTGCCGTCTGATCCAGCAGCGGCAAAAACGAGTGCACCATTCGTTCCTCGCCCGCCTCCATCGGCTGTCGAGCCAGGGATCGTTGCACTGCGAAGAAGCCTTCGTTATTCGACGGCCAGGCGAATTCCTCGGTTGTGGATTTGGCGGTGCCGCGCCGAGTGATCACCAGCCGACCATCGCGGACGACACCGTCGACTTGTTGCCCGACCGTTGCGGCCTGCCAGTTACTCGCCCCTGCGAGCCGGTACGCCATCTGGCGAACCTGGCCCGGGACCGTTTCCAGACTGGCAAGCGTCAGTGTCTGGTGCGTCACGTCCCCGAACCGCCTCATTTCGAGCTGGTCGGTCGCTACGATTCGCAGCAGTGCCGGATCGGCGTCCGCGAGCTCGTAGATCCTCGTCTGCCGGTGCCCCACCTTGGCTCCCCGCAGGAAGTGTGCTTCCCAAATCTCGTCTACTAACTGCCCACCGCCATCCGTCAACAGATCCGCAGCAGTAGTCCTCGAACTGGTCTGCCGGGGGGGTGGTTGCGACGGCCGGCAGCCGAGCTCGCCAGCTAGCAGCAGCGTCCACAGCCCGAGCCTGACGAGGAATCGGGCCACACAGCGCGGTGAAATCGATCGAACGTTCGCCATCCGGGGGGCTCGGTCAACAGGGTCCGTATCACGAGGATTCTAGCGTAATCCAGGCCCGCGTGCTCCCCAGCCCGCGCATGGCCTGTCCCCGCGTTGGGCG
>CAZFWV010000262.1:0-6656 GCA_964522605.1 uncultured Pirellulaceae bacterium | reverse complement strand
TGGGGATCCTGGTGGTGACGCCTTGGTTCTTTGGGGGGGTGTGGGCGCGTGTGCAGTGGGTTTTGATTCTGCTTGTCGGCCTGCTGCTGGCGATGGATTTGGTGGAGCGGTTCGGTGACCATGATCGGCCGAATGTGATTCCCACGCTCTGGATCCCTCTCCTGGCGGGTGTTCTGCTGGGCCTGTTTCAATTGGTTCCGTTATCGCCGGGGATGGCCAATTGGTTGGCACCGGCGACGGCTCGATGGCGATCGGAGTTGACCTCGGCGGCGGTTGGCGGCGTCGAGCAGACTGACGTAGCGGCGTCGCCAGGCAGTCGGATCGAGCCATCCGCAACGCGCATCCCCCGCTCCCTCTACGCTTTGGCAACGCGCGAATACCTTTCGCTGCTGATTCTGGCGGCGGGCGTCCTGGCTTTGGCGTCGTTGCACCTGGTGGACCGACAGTCGATTCTCTGGTTCTGCGCCGGGATGGCGATCTGTGGCACGTTATTGTCGTTTTTCGGCTTGGTCCAACGATTGTCCTGGAACGGGAAGTTCTATTGGGTGTTCGAGCCTCTGTATGGAGGTTACGAGTCGTTCGGGCCGTTTGTAAACCGCAACAACGCGGGCGGATTTCTTAACCTGTGCCTGGCCGCTGGCCTGGGCCTATTGATCTGGGTGCACTGGGATCCCGCCGAGACACGGGCGGAATCTGTCCGCAGCGGCCGTCACCGCCGACGACGGTATCGGTCGCGAACTCGTTCGGACTCGGCCCATAAGCGTTTTTCTCGGCGGCATGTTCCTCATTCGCGACCCGATCATCGAGACCCGCATGCCGCGCCGGGCCGGGTGGGCGACCGGGATGTCGGTCCGACAAAGGGTCCCAAAGATGGTCTGGTGGAGGAGCCTCGTGGTGAGATCGCCGACCATGCGACCGGATCGGATTCCCCATCGAGCGGGCGACCGGATTCTGCCGCGGAATCCCAGGAGTCGGTCGGCATTCCGTCGCGAAGTGCGCATGAATCCGAGGTTCGTTCGCCAACGCCTCGGTCGCGTGTTCGAGATCAAGGTGCTTCTTCGGTGATTCACCCCGTGTCGTATCGGCGCAGCTCACGGGGTTGGTCAACTTGGCGCAATGCGTTCTCTGACTATGTTGCCGACCTCAGCGCCCGTCGAATGTGGTCGCTCATTCTCGTCGGCTTGACGGCAGGTGGTGTTCTGTGCACCGCCTCCCGCGGTTCCATTCTTGCGATGTTCGCCGCGGCCATGGTGACTGCCGCTGCTCTGGCACTCAACAGTGGCAATCGGAGATATGCTCTGGCGCTGGTCGTGATGTTATTGGTCGGCAGCGGTTTCATGGCCTGGGCGGGCCAAACCGATTTTGTTCGGGCGCGGCTGGCGTTGTTGTTTGACCAGTCACAGCTGGAAAGTGGGCGCGTTCCGAACTGGCGCGAGTCACTCGAAACGGTACCGGACTTTTGGGTCGCGGGAACGGGATTGGGTACGTACCGGTTTGTCTACGAACGGTTTCAGCAACGTTTTCTTCGCGATATCGCGCACTTTCACGCCGAGAACCAATACATTCAATCTCTTGTGGAAGGCGGCGTGCTTGCGCTCGGTTTGCTACTCCTGGCGATTCTCTTGACCGCCCTGGCGATCGTTCATCTTTTCCGCGCGGGAGGATCGATCAATACAGTACTGGCGGTCGTTGGTACCTTCGCTCTGGTTAGCCAGATCGTCGGCGGGTCATTCGATTTCGGCCTCTACATTCCCGCCAACATGATGCTTATGGCAACGATCTGTGGTGCGGTTGTTGGCCGAGCTGCGCTGCTTTCGGTGTGGCCACCTGATGTCTTGATTGCTCTGGACCATCCGGAGCCGAAGCCGGCGAGCGGTTACGTTGTCGGCCGTCGGTCATCCGGAGGTCATCGCCGAATTTCCGACGAGCGACAATTGGTGCAGGGAACCACTCGTTCTCGTCGCGTGTCGCCATCTCCGCGAAGTGATAATCCGCCCTCGAGATGGTTGCTGTTCGGTTTGCCAGCGCCCACGTCGCTGGTGACATTCCTCGTCGGATTTCTTCTGCTGGGTACTTTGTTCAGTTCGCTGGAAATGAATCGGGCGGGGCGCATCGAAGCGGCACTTCGCGCGGCACCGTTGGATGAAGTACGGGAGATGGACGACCCCGCCATGGTCGCCTCGGCAATGATCCCGCTGCAAACCGCTCTGCCGCAACGGTGGGATGACGCACTCGCTCAGCAACGCCTGGCCGAACTGCGCATGCAGCTCTATCAGGCGGAGACCTATGCCCGACTGCAGGAACTCCAGGCAACGCCCGAATCTACCGAATCGGAGTCTGCGTCTGCTGAATCGTCGAATGAGCGGGACGAAGAGTTGTGGAACCGCGCGTCGGTCTGGCATTGGCACCAGACAGTGCGACAGCGTCAACGCGAAGGAGATTCGACGGGAGCAGCGCAGCTGATCGCGGATCCGGTCGTACAGGATACTCTGGTGCCTGCCGCACGTGCCTTACAGACGGCCCGACAATCGGCTCCGACGATTCCCCAAGTGCACCTGCTGCTCGCGGAGTTGTCGCCGCTACTGCCGACCGATGGGGACGAAACGGTTCACCTGCGCCGAGCGGCCCTGCTCGCTCCCGGCGATGCAACGTTGTTGTACTGGGTGGGCTTGATTGATCTGCAGTCCGGTCGCCGCGAATCGGCCTGCCAGCACTGGAGGCAAAGCCTGACACTCGCACCGCTGCATCTGGCGGACGTGATGTCGAGTGCCAGGGGACGGTTAACCAACGGTCAACTTCTGCGAGACGTCATTCCGGCACGCAGCGATCTGCTGCTGCGAGTCGCGCAGCAGTATTTCACCGATGAGGATAGCGTCGGGGTGCGCACGGCCTTCTTAGAGCGTGCCGCGGAGACGCTCGGCCAGTCCGAACTACCGGCCGACGAAGGGGCCTATGTCGCGGCGACAATCTACCGCATGTTGGGCCGTCCGCAAGAAGCTCTCGACCAATACAGCGATGCGATTTCGCGAAATCAGCAGAAGCTGGCGTGGCGCTATGAATATGCACAGTTGCTATTTGAGCAGCAGCGGTACGATGCAGCCTATGAACAGGCGACGTTCCTGATTCGCGCCCAACCCGATCGCGTCGCCTATCAACGCCTGCTCAAGGAAGTCAATGCCCGGCGCTTGCGGCAGGGCGCGCCACAACGCGATTGATTGCTTTTCCTCGACTCAAGAGGACACTGGCAAAGCCAGTGGCACACCAATTGCGACGAGTGTGGAAGCAGCCCATTGGCTTACGGCCCTGCTACTCCGCGTCTTTCCGCGATTCTCCGCGGCCTTGCTCCCTTCATCTCCTGCGGCCATACGCGGAACGATCCGCATATGCCTCGTCTCCGGTGGTGGAACGGGTACGCCTCACCGCGGCCACGTGGGAAAGGCACGACGGTGAGGCTCTTTCAATGGCTGCCTGCGTGCTGAGTTGTTTTCGCTGTGCAGGTCCTTTAGGATAACGATGCGAGTTTCGCTCGGCGAAGACCGCAGGCCTCGAAACTCGACCTGCCTTCGGCATTCCATCCTGTTTTGATCTGGGAGTACCTCCATGAATCCAACGTCTCGATGTCGTGTTCTGTGCAGCTTGCTCCTGTTCGGGATTCTCCCCACAACAATCGTTGCGGCCGAGAGTGACGGGTTTCAATCACTCTTTGACGGCAAGACGCTCGAAGGCTGGGATGGAAACCCCAAGTTTTGGCGGGTGGAGGACGGTGCGATCACAGGACAGACGACGCCCGACAATCCCACGCGTGGCAATACGTTTTTGATCTGGCGCAAAGGGCCCGTCGATAATTTCGAGTTGCGACTGAAATACCGAATCATTGGTGGAAACTCCGGTATTCAGTATCGCAGCAAGGAAGTGGAACAGTGGGTCATGTCGGGTTACCAGGCCGACTTTGATGCCGATGCCAAGTATGCCGGAATCCTGTATGAGGAGCGGGGGCGAGGGATCCTGGCGATGCGCGGGAATCAGGTCGTCATTCACGAAGATGGAAATCGAGAGAATGTTGGCAAGACGACCGACGAGGCGATCATCGTACGCGATTTGAAGAAGGAAGACTGGAATGAGTATCGCGTCGTTGCACAAGGAAATCGATTAGTCCACGAGATCAATGGTCATGTGACGGTTGAGGTGGTCGATAACGAGAGCTCCAAGCGTAGCATGTCGGGGTTGTTGGCTCTGCAGTTACACGCCGGACCGCCGATGAAGGTGCAGTTCAAGGAAATCCAACTCAAGCAACTGGCGGCAGCGCAGGATGCCGCCGATTCCACTTCTGTTGAGAGAAAGAAAATTGTCTTTCTCGCCGGTGGTCCGAGTCACGGTCCTGGTTTGCACGAACATTTCGCCGGCTGTCAGTTGCTCGCCCGTTATCTCCAGCAGAACCTGCCGAACGTCGAGACGGTCGTCTATCGTGAAGGTTGGCCCCCGGAGGGACTCGCGGCGCTGCGGGGAGCGGATTCCGTGGTGGTCTACTGCGACGGGGCCGAAGGGAATCTGCTCAACCGCCATCTTGAGGAGATGGAAACCTTGCTTCAGGAAGGCGTGGGGTTGGCCTGTTTACACTTTGCCGTTGAAGTCCCGCAGGGCAAAGCGGGCGATGCGTTTCTGCGATGGTTGGGGGGATACTTTGAATTGAACTGGTCCGTCAATCCGATGTGGCGGCCGGAGTTCAATCAGTTGCCGGATCATCCGATCACCCGAGGTGTGCAGCCGTTCTCGATCGAAGATGAATGGTATTTTCACATGCGGTTCCGACCGGAGTTGGCCGGCGTGACGCCTATTCTGTCGGCAGTCGTACCTGCGGATCGAAACTGGCCCGACGGCCCGCGAAGCGGCAACGCAGCGGTTCGTCAGGCGATCGAACGCGGTGAACCACAGCATGTTGCTTGGGTTTGTGAACGGGCCGACGGTGGCCGAGGCTTTGGCTTCACGGGCGGCCATTGGCACCGCAACTGGGGTGACGATAACTTTCGCACGGTCGTTCTCAATGGGATCGCCTGGACAGCAGGGGCCGAGATCCCCGCCGATGGGATTGGAGGTGAGACGCCAACCCCGGAAGAACTGGCAGCGAATCAGGACTAACTCAGAGGTCCGAGGTTGAATCGTAGTCGGGAATCAGGACCGACCATTGGTGCTGCTGGCGGACCTGTTCTGCCAACGCGTTGGCAGCCTCTTTGTCTCCGTGAGTCAGGAACAGCCGTCGCGGGGGCTGCTTGTAATGGGCGACCCATTTCAGAAGCCCATTACGGTCGGCGTGGCCCGAGAAGCCGAAGACTTGTGCTACATTCGCGCGTACCGGCCACATTCGACCGTGGATTCGCACCTCCGGCTTGCGATTCAGGATCTGACGTCCCAGAGTCCCTTCTGCCTGGTAACCGACAAACAGGATCGTACTCTCTGAGCGACCGATGTTTCGCTTCAGGTGGTGCTTGATTCGCCCGGCGGTGCACATTCCGGAGGTCGACATGATGATGCACGGTTGCTTGAATTCATTGATCGCCATCGACTGTTCGCGGCTGCGCGACATGGTCAGGCCGGGAAAACGAAGCGGCTGGCTTCCTTTCGTGATCAGATTCCAGGTTTCCGCATCGAAGCGGTCTCGATGACGTTGGAAGATCTCGGTCACATCGATTGCCATGGGGCTGTCCAGGAAGATCGGGACATCCGGGATTCGCTTTTCGTGCACCAGTTGGCTCAGGTAAAACATTAGCTCCTGGGCACGCTCCACAGCGAATGTCGGGATCACGACATTTCCTTTCGCCGAGATCGTTTTGCGAATGACCCGTTCAATTTGTTGGCCAATGTCGCCGCCATCTTCGTGGTCTCGATCCCCATATGTCGATTCCATCACCACGTAATCCGCGGTATCAAAATAGGACGGGTCGTGAATCAGCGGTTTGTCATGTTGTCCAATGTCGCCAGAGAAAATCACTCGCCGTTGCTGTTCTCCACGACCCACATGAACGTCAAGCATCGCGGATCCGAGGATGTGACCGGCTTCCTGGAAAGTCACCGCCACGTCATCGGTGATTTGGACTTCGCGTTGATAATCCACCGGTTGAACCAGAGGCAGCGTTTTGTCGACATCTCGTTCGTCAAACAGGGGCTCCAACGCATACTGGGTCGTGCGGCCTTCCTTCTTGTGACGCTTGCGCTTGTATTCCAAATCTTCCGCCTGGATGTGCGCCGCATCGCGGAGCATAACTTCCAGTAAGTCGGCTGTGGCGGCGGTCGCGTAAATGGGAGATCGGAAGCCTTCGCGGACGAGTCGAGGAATCAGGCCGCAGTGGTCGATATGGGCGTGGGTGAGCACCAGGGCGTGCAAGCTCTCCGCCGGCAACGGACACTGCCGCCAGTTCCGGCTCGTGTACTGGCGTTCCTGAAACAGGCCGCAGTCGATCATGACTCGGGAATGCCCCGTGTCGAGGCAATATCGTGATCCCGTCACTTGCTGATTGGCACCCATGAAGTGCAATTTTGTGTTCCGCTTTCCCGGCATAACGGCTCCCCACTTTCTGTTGACCGATTCCCGTTTTTTGCTCGAGACATCCTTAGGGATGACTCAAGAATAACTTCGTTGTTTTCCAACGAGGGTGGCTGGG
>CAZFWV010000261.1:0-9551 GCA_964522605.1 uncultured Pirellulaceae bacterium | reverse complement strand
CGTTTAACCGCGCGGGCATCGCCCCGCGTGTAGCGAGGAACCTCCCGCGGCCCGCCGGGCACGCGATTAAACGAGAGGTCCGAGATGCCGAAGACAACTTCCTCGTTTAACCGCGCGGGCATCGCCCCGCGTGTAGCGAGGAACCTCCCGCGGCCCGCCGGGCACGCGATTAAACGAGAGGTCCGAGATGCCGAAGACAACTTCCTCGTTTAACCGCGCGGGCATCGCCCCGCGTGTAGCGAGGAACCTCCCGCGGCCCGCTGGGCACGCGGTTAAACGAGAGGACCGAGATGCCGGAGTTAATTGTGAGTCATCCCTCAGCGGACGACGAACGGCGGAGGCGAAGCCAGGGCAACAGGAACAGGAACCAGCCAGACAGCAGCATCGCGCCTGACGGTTCGGGCACGACGGCGAATTGGATCGAGTTGTTATGCGGGTCGCGGAAGGTCCAGTCACCCACTGGCAAGAGGCCAAAATTCCCTTCCGCACCCACGACAGGATCGTAGATCAGCGGACAGATGGAGGGAACATTTCCATCGTAGACCAGATCGATGGTGAAGCGCGCATCGTCACGTGAAAGCACCGGGTACCCGCCCAACGCTGCCGCCGCCGCACACACATTGCCGTGGACATTCCCGTCGAGCGGTGTGGTGAAGTGAACCACATCGAAAATCGTTGGTGACGCGGGGCTGATGGCAAGCGGCGGGGAAACATCTCCCCTTCTGAACTCGACAGAATCGGCAAACCCTGCGCCGGGCCACGCCATCAGGACGACAATCCAGCTACAAACGCCAATTGTCCGTGTTCGAAGATCCGTTCTCATCGTTGGCCTCGCTTGCTGTGATCACAGGTCGCACCAACTTAGCAGTCTGCCGCACGATTACAAGAGATTCTTCCGGAAAACACATGCCAGCTGACCGGCTGGAAGAAGCACTACGGTGGCTCGGCAGGACCGAATCAGCACTCACTGACGTTCACCGCGATCTGCACGGCCAGTCCGCCCTCGGAAGTCTCTTTGTATTTCGCGTTCATGTCCTGGGCCGTCTCCCACATTGTTCGGATGACGGTATCGAGTGACACACGAGCCTCGTGGGGATCTCGCTGCAAAGCCATCTGTGCCGCAGTGATGGCTTTCACAGCCCCCATCGCGTTGCGTTCGATACAGGGAATCTGGACCAATCCGCCGATCGGGTCACAGGTCAAGCCCAGATGGTGCTCCATGGCGATTTCAGCAGCCACCAAAGATTGCGCCGGTGTCCCGCCGAGCGACTCCGTGAGAGCCGCCGCAGCCATCGCGGAAGCAACACCAATCTCTGCCTGACATCCACCGAGTGCTGCGGAAATCGTCGCGCACTGCTTGAAAATGCAACCGATCACACCAGCCGTCAGCAGAAAACTCACGTGAGTGGAAGCGGTTTCAAGGCCGAGATTCGGGAGGGCGAGACTCCTGCCGAGCCGGGGTTGATCGCGCCTTCGGCTCGGCAGGAGACTCGCCTTCCCAGTTTCGAAATCGTCTCTAGCTTCCGGCACGTCACAGAACGATTCGCAATACAACAGGACGGCGGGAATTACCCCTGCAGCTCCGTTGGTCGGCGCCGTCACGACACGCCCAAAAGCCGCGTTCTCCTCATTCACCGCGAGTGCAAAACAGCTCACCCAATCCAGAACGCGCGAAAAGTCATGCGGCTGGCGTCGAATTTTCTGGATCCATTCCTTCCGGTCCGTCGGCCACGGCCCCTTGAGCAGCTTACGTGCCATCCCCGAAGCTCGACGCTGAACCCGAAGTCCTCCCGGCAGTACGCCCGTTATGTGGCAACCTCGCCAGATGCTGTCGAACATCGCCTCACGAATCCGCATGAGTTGATCACGGACTTCGATTTCACCGCGCCAACAGAGTTCATTCTGCATGACGATTTCCGCAATGCGGCAATCGTGCAATGTGCAATGGTCGAGAAGGTCGTGGGCGGTTTCGATCGGATACGGAAGCTCCGTGAATGCCGAACCGACGGATTCGTGTTCTTTGACGATGAACCCACCCCCAATCGAGTAAAACACTGCCTCTTGTTCTGTTCCATCCATCATTGTGGCAACAAAGCGAATGGCATTCGGATGAAACGGAAGCTGCTGATCCGCGAGGAATCGGATATCGGAGTCCGGCTCAAACGGGATTTCGAAAGCTCCCAACAGACAAATTTTCTTGCTGTTCGCGATCTGGCCGATGCACTCGTCAATCGTCGCGACATCGATCGTTTCCGGCATCTTGCCCGACAGTCCCAGTTGAACACCAATGTCCGTACCATGCCCCTTGCCGGTCTTTGCCAGCGAACCAAACAGGTCAACTTCGACTCGTACCACGGAACTCCGTACCTCGGCAGGCAATTCCTGTAGAAACCGGTGTGCAGCAAGCCAAGGCCCCGTGGTGTGGGAACTGGAAGGACCCACGCCAATTTTCAGCACGTCAAAGACGCTGATTGGCTGCATCGTCATGGCGGTTGCATCCTGTAAGGGACGAGAGCACGAGGACACACTTCAAACTGTGTTCTCCTCGAGCGATCGTTCTCACATTGTACTCAGTTCATCCGCAAGAAGCGCCGAAGCAAGAAGACGAGCGGCAGCGTGAGAAGCAGGTACGCTGTCATCCAGGGCGGTAAGCCGATCGCTGTCAGGCCCGGCAACCAACCGAAGAGCCGAATTGGCTCGTACCGCAAGCGACTTGTGACCTCGTGTTCATGGATCACGACCGCCGGCGAGTATGTTTGCGCGCCGACGCGCAAGTCATGGTGCAGGGTTTTGCCACCGTAGCGAACCGTCAGCGGATAAGCGATTTCGCGCGGTGCTGCCGCAATCTCCCACGCTGCACGGCCGCAGCGTCCCCGCGGATCGGCAATCGGTTCGATCTCTTTGACCCATCCATCGCTTGTGATACCGCGGTCGGGGACCAAGTGCACGAGCTTACCGGCATCCGCGGCTGGCGTTGTCAGCTCAAACTGGATCGTTTGACCGGGCCGAGGCGGTTGAAACTCAAGTCGCTGTCCGCACCATGTTACCAGTCCGGCAATCGGTCCAATTGCAACCAGCAAGGGAACAATCTCGGAGATCAGCAGCCTTCGTCTGATCAGCCCCAAGGTCGCTCGATATCGCGCGACCGCGTCTGAATCGGCGCGGCTCTTCGCCTCGCGAATCAATCGCCTCAGCTGCCTCTTATCTGCATGCGCACGTCGCAAACAATCCTGGTCAGAAGTAGCCCATCGGATCAGAGTCAGCAAGATCGCAGTGATGCCCGCGAGGACGAGCAATGTGAGATCGGTGGGAAGTCGCAGCGACCAGCCCAGCAGAGAATCGCCAACCACCTGGCAGAATTTGTTCCACTGCGTCATTGTGGGCGCGCCTTCTTAAGAATGAAGACCCGCCCACGATCTCCGTCAACACAGATCTGATCTCCGGTCTGGATCGCCCGTGTGGCGTTCGCACAGACAACCGCGGGAATGCCGAAATCTCGAGCCACGATGGCACCGTGCGAGAGTAAACCGCCTCGCTCGACAACTAGACCGCGCGTCGAAAGAAAGAGGGGCGTCCAGCCCGGATCCGTACTCGGGCAAACCAGGATGCAGCCGGATGGAACGTCAACAAGTTCATCCGGTTGGAATACCACGCACGCTCGACCGGTTCCGGAACCGACCGCCAAGCTCGTGCCGACAAGCTGATCTCCTGTTTTCGGCGCCGTCGCAACTCCGAACTCTGCGAGTTGATTCGTATCGATCACGGGGGGAAGGTCGAGTTGTTGAAGAGCCAACCAGCGATTTCGCCGATGCTCGAGCTGATCACGCAACGAGTGTATCGGCGAGAACTCCGGCTGCAATTCATCAAGCTTCAGAAAGTAAACATCACGTCCCAACTCCCACCGACGAGCCATCTCTTCGATGACATTGCGGATCAATTCGTAACCCATCATCCAATAGTGCTTACCCAGCTCGCGATAGGGAAGCAACCGACGCGTTTGCTCCAGATCACACTCCACCCGCTCTCGCAGAGAACTCGCACCCCAGCGACTCAACTTCGCCGGCAACTCGGCTTCCGCGGCCTCGCGGCGAGCCAAATTCGCTCGGTGCATCTCCTGGGGCGACGTCGTGCGCGTATCTCGAATTCGCGCAATCAGCTGCTCAAGATAATTCAGATCCTCTCGCCAGCGGGGCTGCGACAACTCCATTTCGCTTGGAGCACGATGGCCAAATCGATCGAGAAACGCATCGAGCGAAACCTGCCCGTGTGCCACATCGTAGAGCATCGCACCCTGTTCGAAGGTGATGTCATGCTCAAGGGCCGAGGCCAGCACATTTGCCAGCGTGGCGCCCTCGTCTGGCCCAGCGATTTGAATCAACAGATCCTTCAGCGACTGATACGCCATTGATCCGGCGAACCCCAGCTTCAGTGACTCCGGACCAAACTCATCCAGCACACGCCGACATCGCTCGGTCAACTCGGCCACTAACATGTCATCGGCCAGCGATGGAAGCGCCACGGAACGCCTGTGCCTCACCCACTTCAGATACTCGGGAACCGTCTGCTCTTGAAAACGAATGTCACCAGATCGACGGAGGCGCCGAATCCTGCGTGCGCTCTGGAACATCGAATAAAGCGTCGCAGGCAACATCAGCAAGAATCGACCGTTTGCCGCATCCGGGTCAAATCGCGTCGGACCGCGCTCCAGCAAACTGCGATCGGTAGTCAATGCTTCGAGGTCGTACCGCAGCGGCATGTCCGCCCAGAACATCTCGGCAAGTCGCGCGGGATCGGCATAAATTCGCCCGCCGATCAGTTCCAGAAATCCATCGCGACAGACTCGAGAAGAGGGCTGGTAGCCCAATTGGCGATACATGCGTCCGAACCCACCCGATCCACTCATGAAGCGGCGGATCAGGTCCCACGTTAACGGTGTCGGTGCGGGAAGGGTCTCAGCCAAGTCATGCATTACCCATACGTGACGGGTCCCATCGGCCAGCGACTTGATTCGATTGACTTCATTACAACGCACATCTTCAACGAGGCGAGCTTGTTCGATGCCCCGAATGGGCCGCGCCTGGAGCAAAGCAAACCGACCTTGCGACCATCCCCATTCGACATCAACCGGCTGATCGAAATACGACTCAACCCGCAGACCCAACTGACACAACTCCGTGACCTCTTGCGGTGTGAGACTCAGTTCGCTGGACTTACGATCGATCCGCGTCCCGAGCGGTATCCGCACATGCTCTTTGTGACCGATGTACGTATCGATCAAACTCAGATCATCACGGGACACAACAAACCGGTCTGGATCTGCATCGCCAGAGACTACGCTTTGTCCAAGACCATAAGACGATTCAATAACCAGCCGATTCGACTTCGGTGCATTGGGATCCCGCGTGAACAGCACGCCGGCGACGACCGATGGGAACATGACCTGTACATTAACCGCCGTGCCGTCAGCATCGCCAATTGCAACGCGTCGACGATAGGCCGCGGCGCGTGGACTGTTCCACGATCGGAAGACGCCTTCGATCGCCGCGACCAAAACGCGCCAAGGTTCCTGCGGCATCGATTCGCCGACGACGGCCTCGTACCGCCGAAGACACTCCTCTGCTGTCGCTCGATCGAATGGCGCAATCTGCTTGTTCGCGTCGCGCAAGGCACCGCGTGAGACTCCATGCACCGTATGGGCAAATGCTTCTACAAACTCGATCAGTCCTTGCCAGAAACCCTGTGCATCATTCAATTTGTCCGCAAGTCGAAGATGGAGTCCAACATTGAACAATGTATCCATCATCCCGGGCATTGAGACAGCAGCACCGCTGCGCACCGAAACCAGCAATGGCTGCTGCCCCTGACCGAAGCGGCGGCCCGTTTCCTGTTCGAGTCGCGCCAAGTTTTCGCGCACCTCCTGTTCAAGCCCATCTGGCCAACCACCCTCCAGCTCAAAGAAACGTCGGCAAGCCTCCGTGGTGATCGTAAACCCTGCCGGGACTGTGAATCCCGCCTGCGACATTCGCTTTAAACTCGCCCCCTTGCCGCCTAGCAAACGCAGCGTCAGCTCGTCGCCCTCTGGCGATGGATCGGAGAACCAATAAACCCATCGCGGTCGCCTGCTCACAAATCCGGCTCCGTGACTTCAAACTGCGGACAACTCGGCAGAACCCACTTCGCTCTTGCCTGCATCTATTCTAAGTAAAACCAGGGCGGCCAGACGCCCGGCTTCACTGGTGGCCGAAATCGATGCGTGCTTTCGGCCGGAAAGTCCGCTACAACAGAACCTTTGCATGCGGATGATGGTTGACCGCAGGCCGTGGCATGCCATACCCCCGCGACTCCCTTCCATTTCTCGGTACGGTGAAACAGGCAAGCCGTCCCGTAACGCTGTAATGCTGGAGGACTCTCACAATGAGATGGTGGATCTTCGTCGCGAGTGTTCTGACTATTTGTCCGTCGGACTTTGCCACGGTCGACCAAGTGGCCCAACAGCCTCCACAAGCCAACGATACGAATCCGAGTACGGAAGACCTGCCCTGGGAATCAAACACGAAGACTGCGGCCGAACTACTACGGGAGACCAGCGATCAAGCGCCGACTGTGCGACGCCCCAACATCATCTTCTTCCTTTCCGACGATCATGCCACTCAGGCCATTCGATGCTACGGCAGCAAACTCATCCCTACGCCGAACATTGACCGCATCGCCAACGAGGGAATGCGATTCGAGTATTGCTTTTGTATCGAGTCGATCTGTGGGCCAAGTCGCGCGACAATCATGACAGGCAAGTACGGCCACATCACCGGCGCAATGGGCTGGCAACCTTACGACCGCCAGCACCGAACGTTTCCGGAGTATCTCCAAGCAGTCGGCTACCAGACGGCGATCGTCGGGAAGTACCACCTCGGAACTGACCCGCCGGGATTTGACTACTATGACATCCTACCCGGGCAGGGCCGCTACCATGATCCAGAACTGCTTTCCCGAAAGGGCAAGCGGGTCGAGCGGGGACATGTGAGTGATGTAATCGTCGATCTCGCACTTTCGTGGTTGAATCAACGCGATCCGAATCGACCTTTCGCAATCTGCGTTCACGACAAAGCCACGCACATGCCCTGGCGGCCAGCCGAACGCTTTCAATCGCTATATGCGCAGGAAGACATTCCCGAACCCGCATCCTTGCATACGAACCACGCAGGACGATCTCCCGTCGCGGCAATGAGTTGGCTGCGTATCGACGAACTGTTGCGCTGGCAACGGAATGACTGGGGCGTTCCACCGCCCAATCTGGCGGCAAGCGATCGGCGTTCCTGGATCTATCAGCACTATATGAAGAGTTACCTTCGCTGCGTCGCCGGTCTCGATGAGAACATCGGCCGCGTTCTCGACTGGCTGGACCAACATGGATTGACGCAGGATACCGTGGTGATCTACGCCTCGGATCAGGGATTTTTCCTCGGCGAGCACGGCTGGTTCGACAAGCGATGGATGATGGAGGAATCAATTCGCATGCCGCTGCTCATGCGATATCCGCGAATGATCAACGCGGGATCAACATGCGAAGCAATGGTTCTGAACCTGGACTTCGCGCCAACCGTTCTGGATCTGGCGGAGATCCCGATTCCTGTAGACATGCAAGGCCGAAGTCTCCGCCCCCTTCTATCCGGCAACCGACCGTCCGACTGGCGAAAATCGATGTACTATCGCTGTTACGTGAACGAATACGCGATCCCGCCGCAGTACGGCATTCGCACTGATCGTTGGAAATTGATCCGCTATCAGGGAGCAGTTGGTGAAGATGACGGCACGCAACTGGGTTCTCAGGATCGGCTGCGACATGTCGACGAATGGGAGCTTTTTGACCTGCGGACCGATCCGTTTGAGATGATCAATCTGTTCCAACGCCCTGAAGTGCAAGATCTCATTCCCCACTTACAGCGCCAACTCACCGAGCTTCAACAGCAGTTTGCCGTTCCAAGAGAATGAACGCGCCGGAACGCCCACTTTCCATCCGAGACAACGTCCGGTCACCATTCAACCGGGCGGAGGCATCGAAGTGCCGTTCTCTTCTGAGGGTCGTTCAGCGCGCGTAATGACGAGCGACTTTGTGGATAGCGGAGGCAACGTCGAGGATATAGTCTTCGGTCATGTTTTCGTTGATCCGCACACGGATACTGTCCGCGAGAAGGGCTTCTGCTTCGGGACATTGATGCTGCGTGAAATCCATATCCGTCAGCCCCATTTCCTTAACCGGCCACCGGCCGGCGAAGAAACTGTGCTGCTGAAATACCGGCTCGCCATACAGGGGCACCTTAATATATCCGCCGGCCACATCCGCTCCTTCCGCCATTAAGGCTCTCGCGAAATCCGAACGACTGCAGCGATAGGCATTGGGCCGCAGACGGAAAAAGTAGAACCAATAAACCGCGCGGTCTTCCGGATGAACCTCATGGGGAATGATCCCCGGCACGTTCGCAATCTTCTCGGTCAGTAGATTCCCGAGCTGTGCGCGCTGGGCGGCAATTGCTTCGAGTCGACTCAATTGTGCTGCAACGACGGCGGCTTGCGGTTCACTCATCCGATAGTTCGTGGCGAACACCGGATGGCCGCCCCATTTCTGCCGATCGCCCCCCTTGTCGCCGAAACGCTGAAGCAGCTTCCCAAACCGCTCGTCACTCGAAGCCACAACACCTCCGTCACCACAGGTAATGTGCTTCGAGTCCTGAAGGGAAAAGCAGGCGATGTGGCCGACGGTGCCAATCGGTCGACCGCGGTACCGGGCACCCCAGGCCTGTGCACAATCCTCGATTAGGACCAGCTTGTGTCGATCGGCGAGCGACTTCAAAGCATCGAGATCACAAGGGTTCCCCGTCAGGTGAACCGCAATGATTGCCTTGGTCTTGGGTGTGATCCGTCGCGCAACATCGGCGATATCCAGATTGCACGTCCCCGGACCAACATCGGCGAATACCGGAACTGCCTGCTGATAGATCACGCCGATCACCGTGCCGATATCTGTGATCGGCGACGTAATCACTTCGTCGCCCAACCCGATTCCGGCCGCGCCGATGGCAATATGAATTGCTGCTGTTCCCGAAGAGCAGGTTTGCACATATTCGAGGGGACAGACCTGCTGAAACCGTTCGGTCAGTAGCTTCGTCTGCGGTCCCTGCCAGTAGAACAGCGAATCCTGCTGCAGCATGGCGGCAAGCTGCTGCTGCTCGCGATCCCCCCATCGCCGGGCCGATGCAACCGGTGTCGTGACCGATTTTGGACCGCCTTGGATCGCCAATTGAGTGTCATTTCCCGCCTTCGCTTCCCCGGCCGCCTGAGCCGCACCAGCTAGAATCATGCCGGAGGTGCCCGCCACAAACTCTCGTCGAGACATGGAGTTTCTTGGAGACATGTCAGACTCCCTCGTCAGATTTGAATGTCGTTCTAACTGTCGATCTCCCCGATCGACTCCCCCCTCCGCGGCCCTCTGCGCCTCTGTGCTCTCTGCACTGCTAACGGTGAGTTTCTTGTCGGGGCAAGCGAATTCTATTACG
>CAZFWV010000260.1:0-9602 GCA_964522605.1 uncultured Pirellulaceae bacterium | reverse complement strand
GGACAGAAGAAAGAACGGAAGATCATCCTCGCCTGACGGCTGCGGGTTAAACGAAAAGCCACTGGGAGGATGTTGTAACTTCATTCGAGCCAGCAACTTAAAAGTTGCACGACCGCGCCGCGGGTGGGTGTGTTGGAGGTGTTTTTCCCGCACTTTCTCTCGTCTCTTCGTTGTACGGTGGAACACGGCACTGAGATCCTACGCAAGTGGCCGGTCTGCTGGGGCATCGCTGCGCTCTGCCGCCAGCCACCCAACTGCGACGGAGGAAGAGAAGATCAGGAGTCTTTGCGATTCACACGTTCACGGCTCAGGCGACCACGCGGCCGCTTGGGCCAGCCAATTGTATTTCTTTCGTCGGCCGACTACGCTGTAACCGATCGTATCGTCGGCCGGTAGTTGATCGTCTTGAGGGAGCCCCACTTCGATGAAGATTGTTTTCTGGAAATATCGATTGGCGCGCAAGCTGGCTGCCTGCGGCCTGTTGATCGCTTCGCCGCTGCTGGCAGCCCCGCTGAATACGAACCTGGTGTTGAATCCCAGCTTCGAAGAACTCAATGAAGACGAGCCATTGGGACCGTTTGACTCGTGGAAGATCCTGGATTGGGAAGACTACAACGGCGATGGAGACGACGACTACGCCTACGATTACATTTACGGTTACAGTGGCTTTCCCGAACCGGATGACGCTGGGTACTACCACTACACGGGTGGGTTCAATACTTCGCCCGGTCAGCCGCAGATCTTTCAATTCATCGATGTGTCCGATGGTCCTTCGAAGGATCTGATTGCGGCGGGCAATGCGTCCTACGCTTTGAACGCCTTCTTCAGCTCTTATCGTACCGGTCCTGACGCGTCGCGTGTTCGCGCGATTTTCCTGAACGCGAGTGAGCAAGCACTTGGTTCAGCGGATGTGGGTGGTGCCGGGTTTGTGAGTTCACTGCCGGTAACTGGAGAGCAGAGAGATTGGGGCCAAAGTTCCACCGCGGGATCGATTCCGATTGGGACAGCGACCGTCGAAATCCAAATCATCTCTGACATCGGTATCGTGAATCACGATGGGTACGTCGACTTGGTGGATTTCCAGGTGACCGACCAGATTAGTCTGCCGGCGCTCAACATCGAGGTCAATCGGGACACGCGCCGCATCACCTTGTCCAATCGCACGGGACAGTCGGTGCCGCTGACCGGCTATTCAATCCAATCCGAATTCGAGGCACTTAATGGTAACCAGTGGCTTTCGATTGCCGGCAATTACGATGCGGACAGTGGTGGGGAAGTAGATCCCAATCGAGTGTGGACCGAACTGTCTCCACGGGAGATCGGTGGAGTGCTTGAGGAGGCACAGCAGTCGGCAGGTCTTCCGGCGAGTCTGGCAGTGGGGCAAACCGTCGATCTGGGAGTGGACGTCTGGCTGCCCAGTGATGTGGAAGACTTAGCGTTTCAATATGAATCGCAGGGCGAAACGGTGACCGGGCTGGTGACGTATGTCGGTAACAACGGCCAGAAGTTTGCCTTCGGTGACCTGAGTTTTGACGGCAGCATCAATGCCGACGACTGGGCGCGGTTCCGCGCCGGTCAGCAGGTGTTGGCGGAAAGTGGTTCGCCCGCTGAAGCCTACGGACTCGGGGATCTAAACGGCGACCTGATCAACAACCACACGGACTTTGTTCTTTTCAAGAGTCTCTACGATCAGGCCAATGGGCCCGGTGCGTTTGAGGTTATGGTCAATTCGGTGCCTGAAGGGTCGACAGGGTTTTTGTTGCTCGTCGGGTGGGGTCTGCTTTCGGTCTATTCGCGACGCCGGTCATCTTGAGGGAGTTGTGCAGCAATGAAGATTTTGAACCTGAAGCGTCGGATTGCCATCCTGCTGGCGTCGATTGGCCTGATTCCCGCGAGTTGGCTTTGGTCAGCCGAGCTGCAAACAAATCTGATCGTGGATCCCAGTTTTGAAGTGGTTGACGAGGATTATGAGTTTGGCGATTACGGTGAGAAACCGCTGCTCGATTGGGAGGATGCCGATGGCGACGACGACGACAACTTTGCCTACGCGTACTCACAGGATTACAGCGGACTCCCGAATCCCCCGGGCGCCGGTGATTATCATTTCTGGGGCGGATACAACACCGAATTCGACGTTCCGACACTCATCCAGCAGATTCCCGTGGACAGCGGCCCGAGCGGTGCGCTGATTGCCTCGGGGTCGGCACGATACGATCTGCAGGCGTTTTTTGGCAGCTATCTGGCACAAAACGACGCCAATCGAGTCCGCGTCCGCTTTCTCGCCGGGAACACGGTCGTCGCGTCGGACGAGATTGGCGGGTTGGCGTACTTGCGGAGCTTGCCGTTTCTTGGTGGGCGCCAATTTTGGGGCCAGGATGCAACTTGGGGTACGGTTCCGGCGACGACAACCGACGTGGAAATTGAGATCGTGCCGGATGGCAATGCCCAGTACCTGGACGGTTACCTCGACCTGCTGGATTTCCGCATCGGCGGAATGCCGCCCGATGTAGGTCTGAACCTGGAGGTCAACACGAGGACCGGGATGGCAAAGGTCCAGAATCTGACCGACACGGCCGTTGATTTGAACTACTACGAAATCCTCAGCCCGAGCGGCGCCTTGGATGCGAGTGGTTGGCAGAGCCTGCAGGATCAGGATCTGGAAGGCAGCGGCGGAACGAGCGGTACCGGCGATGGCTGGGAAGAGGCTGGGGGCATCAGTGACGAGGTTCTGGCAGAGTCATTTCTGTCTGGCCAGTCACGACTCGATATCGGCAGCGCCTGGCAGTTGGGACAGTTGTTCCAACCGGGCGGCTCCCAGGATCTCGTGTTTCGTTATGGGTTGAGCAACGGCTTGCTGCTCTATGGAGTTGTGACGACGGTCGATACCGGATTGGTTGGCGACTACAACGGCAACGGATCGCTCGACTCGGGCGATCTGGACTTGCAGGCCGTTGAGATTGCGGGCGGAACCAACAATCTGGCGTTTGACCTGAACGACGACAATCTGGTCAATTATGGCGACCGTCTGGTGTGGACCCACGATTTGAAGAACGTCTACATCGGCGATGCGAATCTCGACGGTCAGTTCAATACGGGGGACTTTGTACTGGTCCTGGGTGCTGGCAAATACGAGACCCAGGCAGTCGCCCTCTGGGCAGAAGGGGATTGGAACGGGGATCAGCGATTTGGCACCGGAGATCTGGTCGCCGCGTTGAGTGACGGCGGCTACGAAACGGGCCCCCGGCCTCAAGGCGCGGTCAGCGCCGTTCCTGAACCTTCCGCCATCGGACTTGGCTTAGCGGCCGTCGGGCCGATCGCTCTGGGATGGGGCGCGCGGCGCAGGCGGACCGCCAGAAAATCGGCTTCATAAACCCCTGTTCGTCAGCCAAGTCGTACTCGTACTCCGCCAAATCGTACTCGTACTCAGTGAAACGGTACTCGTACTCGTACTCGGAAGAACCGTGGCAGAAGGACCGATTTTTCAATCACGAACGACTCGATAATCACCGACTGTTAATCGTTTCCGCGGCAAATCGAGATTGGAGAACACCATGTCGATGCTGGCGCGGTTGATTCAGCGAACAGTTGCGTCGTTGCGCATGCAATCGAGTACGAGTACGAGTACCGTTTCACTGAGTACGAGTACGAGTACTAGTACGAGTACGAGGGTAGACGAGAGGTTGAGGCGGGATGAACCAGGCGGTGTACCGGAACGGGCGATCCGGCGTTCACAAAATGGATACCCGCGCCCGCTTGGTGACCTTCGTTGTCCGCGACGTTGACATTCGTGGGAGATTGAAATGCCGTTGTCTGCGCGCATCCGTGTCGAGGCGATTTCAACACTGGGAGGGCGAGGCTTCCGCCGAGCCTCGATTCGTCGCGTCATCGGCTGGGCAGCAGCCTCGCCCTCCCGAATGACGGTGTTGAAATGTGTTCTATTCTTGTTCGCCTCGAGTAGCCTTGTGCATACGATCCAGGCAGGCGAGTTATCCGACCTGCGGATCATGACCTTTAATGTGTGGTCGGCAGAGGGTACGAGCACTGGGCGCGAGATCCTCACTGACGTGATTCGAGCGAGCGGTGCCGACATCGTCGGATTGCAGGAGATGGGAAATGCGCAAGGAATTCAGATTGCCGAAGCACTCGGCTACCATTACCAGCAGCAGTCCGGAAGTGATACGCAGATCCTGAGTCGCTATCCCATTCTCGAGCGGACGCGCAGGGCATGGGGTGCTCGGATTGAGATCTCGCCGGGACACGATATCTGGCTGTTCAATGCACACCTTGCTGCGTATCCCTACCAACCCTATGACTTACGTGATCGACGGCTGGCCCAGAACGAGGCGGCGGTGATCGCGGCGGCGAATTCGGCTCGCGGTAGCCAAGTCACCAGTATGCTGCGGGATATGGAGGAATCCGGTGCCCTTGCTTCCGGTGATCCCGTGTTTCTGACCGGCGATTTTAACGAGCCTTCGCATCTCGACTGGACTCAGGCCGCTGCGGAAGCGACCGATCGTCCCTATGACCTGAAGGTCGACTATCCCACGTCTGTCAGGATCACCGAAGTGGGGATGATCGATTCGTTTCGCGAGGTTCGTCCGGTGGAACCCGTGCCCGGTGTGTTTGATTTTGCGTACACGTGGACTCCCGGTTATCCGCCTCCGCAGGTGCCCGCCAATGAAGTCCATGATCGCATCGATATCGTCTACCATCGCGACGGAACCGAAAAGCCCGTGATTCCCACCGAAGCGTTGAATCTGGGACCTACGGCGGATCTAGACGCGGAGCCTTGGATGACCGATCTGCAGGTGCCTCGCTATAACGCCGATCATCGTGCTGTTGTCGTGGAGTATGACGTTCTTGGTTTGTATGGTAGTTCGCTCACCTTTTCCCAACTCGGACCCAACGGCTCGGTCATCGATAACAGCTACGGCGATCGTCTGGTTTCCACGCCCCGTCTGCAGATCGATTACTTGTCGAATATCGGCCAGTGGAAATTCTGGGAAGGCGAGAATTGGGATGCCGGTGGTGCAGCATTCCTCGATTCCGGTGCCGGTGATCCGGCGACCGGACAGGCTCAATTCGAGGTCCTTCTGCAGCCCGATGAGTACTACCAAGGTTTGTTCACCGAGTTCGATTTGCTTGACTGGCAGGACAGCGACACCGTTGGACATACGGTGGAATGGCAAATCGTCGATGGAGTCGGAATTCTTTTGGAGGGAGTGGCCGAAGTTCCCGACGACGGATCGCTGACCGTTTCGACCGGGATGACCGAGCCGATTTCCGGTGCGATGACGCTCCGGTTGAAACACCTGGCTGGTTTCGATAACAAACTTGCCATTGATAACATCGCGTTCGACCAGGGCCTGCTCGGTGATTTCAACCGGAATCGAATCCTGGATGCGGCGGATATCGATACGCTGAGTCTGGAAATACGGTCAGCCGGTGGAGACCTGAAGTATGATCTCAATGGCGATGCGCTTCTCGATCAAATGGATCGCACGTTGTGGGTCGAAACGCTCAGCAAAACCTATTGGGGCGACTCCAACCTCGATGGCGAGTTCAACACGGGCGATTTGGTCCAGGTCTTAGAATTCGGCCAGTACGAAGATGATCTCGCGGGCAATTCGGGCTGGTCAGAAGGCGATTGGGATGGGGACGGAGACTTCACCACGACCGATCTGGTGAAGGCCTTGGAAGGAGGCGGTTACGAAATCGGACCGCGCGATGCAGCCTTGCCCGTTCCCGAACCCGCGAATTCCGGCATGGCGCTTCTACTTGCCGCGATGACGATCTTCCGAGCGTGTCGTCGGCAGCGGTTCGGTCAGGGGCAGTCGCCTGAAGCCAGTGCCGGGGTCGAAACGTAGCCGAAGTTGTGAGACTTCCGGGATCTCTGCGTGCGACCGAATTCTCACGAACTCGGCTCCCAAGATGCCTCTCGGTGCGGGCCTCGAGGTCGTGTCGTGACGATTCGTTTAACCCGTAGCCGTTGGCGAGGTCTTCCCGTGGCTACGCTTCCATTTCGCCTTAAACAAGTGAAATGCGCATTACCGCACGCGGGGCGTTGCCCACGCGGTTAAACGAAGCTCACCTGCGGCTACGTGTTAAACGAATGTCTACCGCTTCCACACCGAACTCGCTGTGACACACAAGTCGATCGACACCGAAGATCGAGAAGAGGAACCGCGGATCCAACGGACAAAACGGATGTCCACGGATCTGTCCGTGCCGATCCGTACCCTCCGTCCCATCCGTGGTTACCTCTCCTTCTTCGGTCCAAACAGAACGCAAGATCCTCGGGAGGTGGAGTGAATCCTGTTCGTATACTCCGGAAAAACCAACACTTCTAAACAACGCGGCCTCCTGCCGGGAACGCATCGCTTCAGAAACAAAACACAGAAAGGGTCCGTCGGAACAACCTCGGTTCAACTCTGTTAATACCGCCTTCCTCATGCAGGGAGCCCGCGGGATGTTCAAGAAGATTTCGGGAGTTTTTGAGGAGGGTGGTTCCAATCGCGGGGCACCTTGGTAAATTAGTGGGAGTTTGCCGAGGAGATGTAGGCGTAGGAGTCGGCACGTCGAGTTTAACTTCGAGTTTATTGGGCCGTTAGGAAAAACTGATCCATGAAGAGCTACAAGCGAAGAAGTACGACACGTCGTAAGCGAAAGGTAGTTGCCGCTGCTGTGGGAATGGCCTGCCTCGGAGTCCCTGCGGCCCATGCCGAGACGGTTTTGACGGGGCTGACGGCAACGAATGAAGCCGTGCCCACGGATCACGGTTCCCTGGCGCCGGGAACACCGGACATTGCGCTGACCTGGGGTGAGAATTGGGACCAATACGATGGTTGGCCCAACGATCCGGGCGAAGGCGTTTATCAAATTGATGGAGCGTCCAACGGCGAGCTGTCGCATACGATTCAGTTTGCACCGAATGCCGGCTGGAATGTGAAACTCAACTCGCTTGATTTGAATGTTTGGGCCGGTGGTGGTGCGACGGATGTCGACTGGTCGGTTGACGGTTCCGTGAGCGGCAATCTGGGCAGCGGTACGTTTTCGACCGCCGACGGGACGGTGTCGAGCAACGCGCTCGGTCTGACCGGGACGGGAGCGGAAACACTAACGCTGACGCTTTCGCAGATGACGGGAATTGGTTCCTATCTGGCGATGGACAACTTGGCATTCGATCAGGTCCAGGTGCCGGAGCCGACCGGTTTCGGGCTGGCGCTCGCGGGCCTTGGCGGTCTGGGGGCACTGGCAATTCGTCGCCGACGCAACAAGTGAGAATTCGATTGTTCCATGTCGACAGCGCCCTCTTGTCCTGTTCGGGATGAGAGGGCGTTTTGCGTTTTGAGTTGTGCGCTGCTAACGGCGAGTTTCTTGTCGGGGCAAGCGAATTCGATCATGCGGCAGGATTGAGTTGTGTTTCTGCCTGGTCTGATTTTTGGCATTTTGAAACGCAGCGTAGCCTTCGTCTGTGACTGGACTGGGTGCCACTGGCTCTGCCAGTGCTTTTCCTCGATCCAAGAGGACACTGGCAAGGCCAGTGGCACACCCATTGCACCGAGTACAGCAGCACCCCCTTTTGGTTGCGGCCGAAGGGGGCTCTGCGTTTTTCATTTTTTGTTTTGGGGCCGTTTGATTTATCGATGGAAGATTATTCCCAGGCATCCGCACCACGAAGCGACGTGCAACTGGAAGCGAGTCGGGCGCTAGAACGCGGCGACTTCGATGCGGCCTATTCGGCTTACGAACGAGCGATCAAGCAGGATCGCGAGGACTTCGTTCTGCTGGCCGATTATGGTTTCCTGCTCTGGCGCACGTATGAATTCGATCGCGGACGTGAGGTCTTTGCGCGGTTGTTGGCAGATCGTCGAACAACTCCACCGATCCTGAAGGCCATCGCGAAACAGTTCTTTATGATCGGCCGGTTCGGCGCTTCCGCCGATGCGATGCGCGTCGTCGTCGATCGTGCAGGAACTTCCGATCGCGAGGCCATGGAGCTCTATGCCGGAGCGTTGGAGCGGGATAGCCAGATCGACTCGGCGCGTGAGCAGGCCGAACGCGTGCTATCTCTGTATCCCGACTCGGGTCGAGCAACTCGACTGCTGGCGCATCTGGACAAACGAGCAGACCAGTACGAGTCCGCCGTGCAACGCCTGCAGACGTTTCTCGAGAAGTATCCCGGCGAATGGGATTGGGGTTTGCGGTACGAGTTAGCCGGTTCGCTCGATCGATTGGGACGATATGAGGAGGCGTGGACGCAACTGGAACTCGCCAAGTCACAGCTTCTGGCCCAAACCAAGTCGCACCTGCGAGATTCGTACATCATCCGTCAGCGGCAATGGGAGTTGGTCCAGGAGATCACGAATTCGGATCTGTCGCGGTGGTTTCGAGAGGCCGACCGGCTCGAGGATTCTCCGCTCCGAGTGGCCCTGCTGGCGGGTTTTCCTCGGTCCGGAACAACCCTGCTCGAGCAGATGATTGCCGCCCATCCGGCTTGCATTGGGACGGATGAAACCGGAATCCTCGCCACGCAGTTCACAGCGCCAATTGTGTGGCAGGCGAAATCGGCACCGGATGCAATCATCGAGATTCGCTCGCTCGATACCGAACAAATCCGCGCGGGCCGCGAAACGTATCAGCGACTCACGGAGTCGTTCCTGCAAGAGCCGCTGAATGGGCGATTACTGATCGAGAAAGAACCGTTGATGACGCCGGATCTGGCGGTTCCACTGCGGTTGTTTCCCGATGCCTCAGTGCTTATGCCGCTGCGTGATCCACGCGATGTGGTGATCAGCTATTACTTCACCATGGTTCCACTCAACTGGAATAGCGCGCCCGCAATTAGTATTGTGGAATCCGCTAAATTCTACTTCGACTGCATGCGACACTGGATTGCGCTACGGGACCGATTACCGTGGTCAAGTTGCGAGTTGCGGTATGAAGAGCTGGTGGTGAATCCCGAGGAGACGCTGAAGCACGCTGCCGAGTTTCTTGCGTTGCCCTGGGACGACTCGATGCTCGATCGACGCCATCGAAGCGAACGCCGGGCCGTGCGCACTCCGACCTATGACGATATCACCAAGCCAATTTTTGGCAGAGCCGTCGGTCGATGGGTGAATTACGAGAAACATTTGGAGCCAGCCTTGGAGCCCCTGGTGCCTTTCCTCCAGGCATTCGGGTATGAATAGGAGGGCAGCGCGGACTTCGGCCGTGACCAAACGGGGTGCTGCCGCGCTCGGCGCAATGGGTGTGCCACTGGCTTTGCCAGTGTCCTCTTGGGTCGAGGAAGAGCACTGGCAGAGCCAGTGGCACCCAGTCCAGTTGGGGACGAAGGCTGCGCTGCGTTTCAAATGCCAACAGTCAAACCAGGGAGAAACACAACTCAACGCTGCAGCATGATAGAATTCGCTCCGCCCGGCAAGAAGCTCACCGTTAGCAGTGTAGAGGAGCGCAGAGGATGAAGAATCGCCAGGCGGGGCGGTTCTCGTGACCCCGTCGGAGTTCGTTTGAGTGATGGAGTGCTGGTCGTCCAAGGTGTTTCTCGTTCCTTCAGCCCAGCCGTGGAGGTTTCCCGATGAGTGATCCTGCAAACTCGCACC
>CAZFWV010000259.1:4405-9676 GCA_964522605.1 uncultured Pirellulaceae bacterium | reverse complement strand
TGCCCCAGCAGATCGGCAAACTGGGGCATCGCTGCGCTCTGCCACCAGCCACCCTGTCACGAGAACGGTTATGAAACCACTTGTAATCTTTCGGCGATTTCAGATTTGGGAAGCAACCATGTCTTGGCGAACTACGGTCTCAATCATTGCGTGTACATTGATCCTTGGCGGTCGACCGCTCACACACCCGTGCTCGGCAGCCGCACCGTCGCGACCGAATGTGGTCATCTTCCTGGCTGACGATCAGGGCTGGGGCGACCTAAGTGTTCACGGGAATACGAATCTAAGTACGCCTCATATTGACTCGCTGGCGCGCGACGGCGCTCGCTTCGAACATTTCTTTGTCTGCTCGGTGTGCGCACCGACGCGCGCGGAGTTTCTCACCGGACGCTATCATCCGCGCGGTGGCGTGCGCGGCGTCAGCACCGGTCGGGAACGGTTGAATATTGACGAACGGACGGTCGCGGAGGCGTTTCAACAGGCGGGTTACGCCACGGGCGCGTTTGGCAAATGGCATAACGGAACACAGGGAGCGTATCATCCTCGAGCGCGCGGATTCGATGAGTATTATGGCTTCACCTCCGGGCACTGGGGGCATTATTTTGATCCGATCCTCGAGCATAACGGCAAGATTGTCCGTGGCGAAGGTTTCATCATCGACGACCTGACGAATCACGCGATCGACTTTATTCAGCAACACAAGGATCGCCCGTTCTTTTGCTACCTGCCGTACAACACCCCGCATTCCCCGTTCCAGGTACCGGATGAGTATTGGAATCGCTTTCAGGCGAAGTCACTCGCGTTACGGCACCGAGATCCCGACAAGGAAGACCTGGACACGACACGGTGCGCACTCGCGATGTGCGAGAACATCGATTGGAACGTGGGACGCGTGCTGCAGAAACTCGACGAATTGCGGCTGACTCAGAACACAATCGTCATCTATTTCAGCGACAACGGACCGAACAGTTGGCGTTGGAACGCCGGCATGAAAGGCCGTAAAGGCTCGACGGACGAGGGGGGACTGCGATCGCCGCTTTTGATCCGCTGGCCGGGCCGAATTTCTTCGGGCACTGTCGTTTCGCAGATCACGGGAGCCATTGATCTGCTGCCCACGTTAGTTGACCTAACCGAGGTTCCGCGTATCGGGGAGAAGCCTCTGGATGGACTCAGCCTCCGCCCGTTGCTGGAGCAAACGCATGTCGAATGGCCCGAACGAATGCTGTTTTCGCACCAGAATGGTCAAGTTAGCGTGAGGACCCAACAGCATCGACTGGATGCAGGCGGCCGCCTCTACGACCTGAAAACTGATCCAGGACAAACTCGCGACATTTCAACCGAGCGGCCAGAGATCGCCGCCGAGTTGCGCCGCGCGGTCGCTGCTTGGAAAGCCGAAGTGCTGCCGCCGGAAGAAGACGATCGACCCTTCCCCATTGGCGGATCGGAGTTTCCCGTCACCTTTCTGCCCGCGCGGGATGGGCGAGGGTTTGGGAATGTGAAACGGAGCGCGGGAGCGCCGAATTGTTCCTTCTTCACGAACTGGACAAGCACCGAGGATCGAATCACGTGGGAAGTCGAAGTCGACGAGGCCGGCGTGTATCAGGTTGAGATCTACTATACGTGCCCCGACAAGGATGTCGGTTCGACAGTCGAGCTCCGTTTCGGCGATCAGCACATCGTGACCGAGGTGACGGAGGCCCACGATCCGCCACTTTATGGTATGGAAGCCGATCGAGTGGAACGAAGGGGCGAGTCCTACGTCAAAGATTTTCGCGCGCTCCCGGCAGGCGAAATCGCCCTGCCCCAGGGGCGTGCGCCGCTCACACTTCGCGCGCTTGCCGTACCCGGCGCGCAGGTAATGGACGTGCGTGCGATCGTCCTCACGCGGAAATCGACTCCTCGATAACACACCGCTGACAAACCGTCAGCAAACACGCGGGATACTGAGCTCCGAGTGCACGTGAGGTTTTGGGGGCACGATCCACCGGCGCAACTCGAGCGGTCAAAGGCAGCCGGAGCACG
Source organism: uncultured Pirellulaceae bacterium (assembly GCA_964522605.1). GTDB lineage: Bacteria > Planctomycetota > Planctomycetia > Pirellulales > Pirellulaceae > CAVZLD01. The sequence goes on along the minus strand of CAZFWV010000259.1, from coordinate 7,654 downwards.
AATCGCCTTGACCGCTGCTACTATTTCGCTCCGTACGTCCTGGAAATTCACACCTCGGCAAACGCGACGACGTAGTTTTTCCCATAGTGCTTCGCGCATTTCGGACAGGTCGTGTAGAAGAAGTACAACTTTCGCATCTGCTGTCCGCGTGATTCGACATGTCGCTGCATGTCTCGGACCCATTGACCAGCCTGCCGGTACGGGCCTTCGTAGACCTTCGCGAGAAAGTGTCCAGGAACGGTTGTGATTTCCGCGCCGGGTATCGGCTTCGTCACCAAGAAATAATGTTCGCCGCGCCACGGTGAAGGATCGGTCGACAGAACAAGGAACTCATCGCTGGCCGCCGCATCCGCCTGCTGAATCTTGGCCATCGTTCGTCGAAAGACGGAGCCAATGTTGAGTGGTATGTGCAGAAAGCTCCTGGTCGTCGCGCGCAAGAACAACCGATCGGGGAATTCGAATTCCTCTCCATCCCACGCCGCGGGATCGAACGGGGGACAACAGCCCGTCTCACACGCCTCCATATCAAATTTCGGTAACGTCTGACGAACCATGGCCAATTCCTCCCCACAGGAAATCGCCTCAAGCAATCGCCCCACACGCGATCCGTCAATTGTACATCTGGCGTACTCGTTAGCGAAAGTGATCGCTTCCTATTCTTCCGGCACGATTGCGTGGCGGATGCGCTGAAGAAGGGCAGTAACCAGGCACTCGGCGTGATCAGCGTATTTCCTGGAGGCCTTTCTGCGGAACAACGGCGAATGGGCTCGCTGAAGAGCACGTCGCGCGGTAAAAAGCGGGCGCTGGCGAGTCAGCTGGATGAGCTGAGCTTCCGCCGCTCACTGACCGTATCGTTAGAAGGAAGCATTTATCATGTTCGGGCACAACCGTTGGATCTTGATCAGCTTCGTGTTCCTGCTGGGCTGCCTGCGAGTTTCCGCACAAGACGAACCGCTCGCGAATAACGCAACCGGCCCACTGCCTCGGCTGTTAATCCTCGGGGATTCGATTTCAATCGGTTACACACCGCGGGTCCGCGAATTACTCCGCGGCAAGGTGGACGTCTATCGTCCCGCGGACAACTGTGGCCCCACGACGCGGGGACTTCAACGGCTCGACGCTTGGCTGGGTGAAGAATCCTGGGATGTGATCCATTTCAATTTCGGTCTGCACGATCTAAAGCATATTGACGAAAAAGGACAGTTGGTTTCGCCGAATCAAGGTGCGATTCAAGTGCCGCTACCAGAGTACGAGGCGAATCTGGAGCGAATTGTGCGGCGTTTGCAGAAGACGGGAGCCAAACTGATTTGGTGCACGACGACGCCGGTACCTCCCGGCGCCACTGGGCGGATTCCTGGTGATGCCGCTAAGTATAACGCCGTAGCTGACCGAGTAATGTGTCGCTGTCTTGGGGAGGGTTATCCGGTGAACGACTTGTACGAATTCGTTGCCGATAAAATGGCACAACTCCAGCAGCCTGCGAATGTTCATTTTACGGCCGAAGGGTCGCAACGGTTAGCCGAGCGGGTCGTTGAAGTTGTGCTGAAGGAGTTGAATTCGCATGAGTAGCCGCGGCGGCAGACATCCGCGCCGCTTGGGTGACCAGCTTGCCTTCGCCTCACACAAGGAGAAGGAAGAAGTGCCTGGCCAGATTGGCACTGTGCCACGGATCAACTCATTTCGTACTGAGGTACTTTCATTCGTTCGCCATCCCGCAGTGCGGATTCGTGCGCCACAATGCCACAGACGGTCATATTGAGCGCCTGAACAATATCGACAAGCGGTTTGCGATCCTGGAGAATCGACAGGACGAACTCGTTCATCAGCGGGCCGTGGGATCCTCCGTGGCCACCAGGTTTTACATCGGGCGGAAGAGGCGGCCTGGCAAGATTCGGGAGCTCGGTCATTGCTCCGTGGTATTGCATACCCTCCATCCAACCTTTTTCTCCGAATACGCGTCCGGTCTCCTCGATTTTCGAGTAGATTCCCGAACACATCAGCATGCGCGATGATCCTCCTTCGGCCGTCTCAAAGAGGGCCACTTCATCCGAGAACGGATTGTTGTACCGATTCGCACCCGGTCGATACGCATCAAACCCGGCGTTAAACCCGGTGCAAGAGACCGAGGTGAAAGGTTTTTCCGTCACACCGACATAGTAAGCGGTCGAATGCGTGGGATACCACAAAGGAACACTGCCAATCCGCCAGCCCTTATACGAGTCGATCGGCGTGGAGTGATAATGGTAGTATTCGCCTTCCGAGTAGATCAGTCGACCAAAACCTCCGGCGCGATAGATTTGTCGCATGGCGTAGCAGTCTGCGTGGAAGCAGGAAGTCTCGAACATCATGTACTTCAAACCGCTTTTCTTCACCGCTTCAAACAATCGCTCGGCGTCCTCGAGTGATCCATACACCGCCGGTACGGCGGACGCGACGTGCTTGCCATGTTCCAGCACGGTAATGCAATGACGAGCGTGACTCGGCGCGTCGGTCGCGACGAAAACGGCTTCGAGCGTGTCATCCTTCACAAGTTCTTCGAGTGACGGATACGTCTTCTCGCAGCGACATGCCCGGGCCAGACCGGCGCACCGCTCGGGGATTAGGTCACTGACCGCCACGACCTCCACGTTGGGGTGGTCCTGAAAACTAAACGCGGCTCCGAACTGACAGACGCCGTATCCGACGATGCCAACGCGGATTCGCCGATCGGAAACAGGCTGCCAAGCCGCAGACGCGTCCGGATCGGGCGGCGCCTGCTCAAATCCAGGAATCGCGGGCTGCTGTGCGATGCCGCTGGCGGTCAATCCCCACGCGGCAGCCCCCAGACCACACGAGTGCAAAAACGCGCGTCTCGATGCCGTGTCGTCCATCATGGTCGCTCCTTGATTCCTCATCGAAATGCCCCGCAGCGGATCGGATCGTCCGCCGGACAGCGCAGAAAAATCACGACGATCAACTCTCACCACGCATTCAGCCACGATCATACACACTTCGCTCCCTGCCCGCCTTAACCTCCATCCCAAGCCCGCCGCACATCGCCTGTCCTCGGGTCCGTGTCCTCGCCCGCCGCACATCGCCTGTCCTCGGGTCCGCGCCACGAGCCGATTCCCTCACGGGGGGTAGCGCCCGCCGTCCCCGCCTTGCCTGTCCCTGCGTTGCCACGATGGGTCGCCCCCTGTCCACCCCCGAGACAGCGCCTGTCCCTGCTCTATGCCCGTCGCGATACAGCGCCTGTCCTCGTGTTCGACC
>CAZFWV010000259.1:0-4305 GCA_964522605.1 uncultured Pirellulaceae bacterium | reverse complement strand
CGCCTGTCCCTGCTCTATGCCCGTCGCGATACAGCGCCTGTCCTCGTGTTCGACCAGGACGAGCGAGCAAAGTGGAGAGTGTAGATGCGAACTGAGAGAACTGAAAACAAAGAGATGCTGGGATTAATGCGAGAAATGAGAAATGTGGAGCGCAGCGCAATTTCGTTCAGGCGCGAGCGGACGAATTACCCAACGGACTAAACCACGCCTGTCCTGGTATTCTCCGTGGTATTCTCCTGGTCTCCCGGTATTCGATGATTTGCTTGCTGTCCAGGGCATTCGCAGAAGTTGAAGCGATCGAACAAGATCCATCCCTTCTTGAGGCCATCGACTTTCGTTTCGCGATCAAGAGTATGGAGGGGGTAGTGACCCACCCGCAAGATGGCGAGATTGGCAGATTCGCGATTTTTTGACTTGATTCACGATGCGGCGAGCGGTGCGCACCATCGGGCGCGGGCCCAACATCGCGGGTTATACATCGAATGACCGCACAACGCGGCCTTCGCAATCGACTCCGTGACGGCCTCTAAGTCCGACGCGGGATCCCACATCCACACTCTGCTTTTTCACCCGCGGACGTTGCGTGTGGTCCTCGAAGATGACGCTTCAGCCCGCCTCCAGCACGTGGACTCAGACAGGGCTTTCCCTGTTCGGTAACTAGACTGCTCTGGTCGAATTGTTCACCGCGGCGCGATCAAAGATCCAAGAGAAGCGTCGCGAAACGAACGAAGGCCGAACTCTCGCGAGTTGACCTGGATCATGGGCGGCGCCGCCGTCAATCGATTCCCGCGGTTCCGCGCATTGGAAGCCTTATAGCGCGGCTTGAAACGTCCGGGCGCACGACTTCCTGCCATCCAACCAGCACCCGCAAAGCACGCGTTGGGGCATTTGCCAGACGGGCGCGGATCACGCTCACTGCTGGCACGACTCACACGGCTCGTCATAAGGAACCGAGTACGGGGACCCCGGAGGCGCGAATGTGGGGTAGCTCGGTCTCGTACCGAATTGGCAGATTCCCAGGTGATCGCATTTCCATTGTTCGATGCGACGAAATGTGCCGCAGCCCGTCGTGAAGACGAATGAAGCGATCAATATCAAAAAGAGCCCACTCCTGAATGGCTCAGACTTCCTGACCGTCATAACCAGCTCCCTTGCTCTGTCCCATAGTCCATGGTCCGACTTGGTAACATGCCCGGTGTTTTGGCACCTGGCAAGTGAATGTCGGAATTTTTGAATTCTTGAGTAGCGCCGGTCGCTGCGGTATATTCAGCGCCAGTCGAAGGTCGATCTGTCCTGACGTGGCTGGATGAGATTTTGAGTTCCTTGCCGCGCAGGCCGTCGTTCGGCAGTTTCCGCAGCCTCCAACCCACGCAGGATCATGTCCCGTAAAATCAGCGTTATCGCCCCCGACTGGTGGGATTACACCACGCTTGATTCAGAGATCATTGAAGCCGTTGCCCGGCTTACTCCGCGCGATCTGGAGCGATTGTCGCGACCAGGTTTTCGAGTCGTAATGTACGACACACTCGAGGAGTTCTACGTCGCGGAAGCACTCGAGTACATCGATGCTTGGCGACAGAGCACAGACGATAATCCGGTGGGAATCTGCGGACCGATCGGTCCAACCGAACAGCTTCCGCTGGTCGCGCGAATTGTGAATTCTCTACGTTTGGACGTGCGCTCCGCCCACTTCTGGGGAATGGACGAGTGGTACCTCGACGGAAAAGAAGCCCCGGTTGCTCACCCGCTTTCCTTCGAAAAGGCCGATCGCGATTTATGTTTCCATCGCATCGACAAGAAGCTCCGCATGCCAGATACACACTTGCATTTTCCCAAAGCGGATACGACCCCGTATCGGAACAGCTGGGACGCTGGCATACGGTGCGCTGTCATGCAAGGGGGACAAGGTGATGTCAAACACTGGGCATTCAACGATCCACCGAAGCGAAGCGGCAAGTGGCGCGATCATCCACCCCCACCGGCGGAGTATCGCAAGTTAGCGACACGCGTCGTCAAGCTCCATCCGCTTACCGTGGCCCAAAACGCGCGAACCAGCGGCGGCGGCAACATCTCGATGGTGCCAACTATGGCAATCACAGTCGGACCGGTCGAAACGTGGAAGGCGGAAAAAGTCTCGATCTGGCAGGCAGGAACTCACGACAATCCGTTCGGTCAGCGATTAACGGCCTACATGATTTCGAAGCATCTGCAAGACACATCCGTCCCGATGTCACTGCTGGCCGACCACCCGAACGTGCAGTTCAATTACTATCGTGGCGGACTTGGGACGTGTTCCGTCGAAGTGCATTGAAGCGCGTTTTCGAGCCTGACTGTCTTGAGGATGGCTGTAACAGGGCCATCTAACCACGAAAGCTAGTTTCGGAATGCGCTCCCATGAATTCGAAGGTCAACGGCGAGATCTCATTCTCTGCGACGCGGTCAAAGATCCTCAAGAAGCTACGCGAAATCTCACGATGCAGGACGTCCGATGGTCGTCTTGGCGTGCTGGCTGCGCCACCCTCAATGGATTGACCAAAATACTGAATCGGCTTTCGGTTTCCGCGGCAGGAACACTTCCTGGTCTGATTTCGCATTAATCCAGGAACAAAAAAGGGGGGAGTCTCCCCCCCTCGTAACGGTCAAACCTTGCTTTGAATCCACCTACTCGGGAAGTATGACGGAATCAATCACGTGAATGACACCGTTCTTGCTGACGATATCTGTCTTCACAACATTCGCCTCATCCACTTTCACTTTGCCATCGTTGACCTTAATCTCAACCTCGGATCCCTGAACCGTTTTCGCCTTAGATAACTTGAGAACGTCGGCGGCGAGAACCTTGCCAGGAACAACATGGTAAGTAAGAACTGCGGTGAGCTTCTCCTTGTTCTCAGGTTTCAAGAGTTCTGCAACGGTGCCCTCCGGCAATTTTTCGAAGGCTTTATTGGTTGGCGCAAACACGGTAAAAGGGCCCTTGCCGGACAGGGTCTCAACGAGCCCCGCAGCTTTAACCGCTGCTACGAGCGTACTGAAGTCCTTCGAAGCAACAGCGTTTTCGACGATTGTTTTGTCGCACGTACCACAATCTGCGTAGGCTTGCGAGCTAACGACTAGCATCATTGAAAACGCGAAAATTACACTCAAACCATACTTTAACATTTTCTAATTCTCCTAACTGAACACATCTTACTGGTTTAGGGTCTAGGGGACCTTTCAGCCCTAAGCGTAACAACGCTCATCTTACTGCGGACCGAAATCCCCAAGCTGCCATCTACTATTGCCGCAAGCCAAATCTTGACAACACACTCCGCGAAAAAATCACCCAGTGCACCAACCCCAGGACAGGCACTGCGTTGGGCTCAGCCCCCAACGCGGGGACAGGCACCGTTCGACACCAGTTACGCGCTCGCACACCAACCCCAGGACAGGCACGGTTTCAAAGTTGCACGGCAACTTTGATCGCGGGCGGGGCGGTTTGTTAGGATCGCCGCCGCGCGCAGCCAAGGAGGCGGCGCGCCCGTTCGCGCAACCGCTGGCCGCAAGGAGACCGTGTCATGACCATGCCGCGCAGCAAGATTGTCGATCCCGATCTGACTCCCTGGTATCACATCATCTCCCGCACCGTCCGCGGCGAGTTTCTGCTCGAAGGGGGCGATGGCACGCGGAAGCAGGACCTGGAAGCACGCCTGGAACTGCTCAGCGAGATCTTCAGCATCGAAGTCGCCGGATACGCCGTGCTGGATAACCATCTGCACAACCTCGTCTATCTGGATCCGAGACGCGCCAAACGCTGGAGCAAGGCCGAGGTCCTGCGCCGCTGGGCCCGGCTGCATCCGCCGCGCGGGCCGGATCGCAAACCGCTCAAGTCGATCGACCAGTGGGTCCGAGAAAATGTCCGCAACCGGAAGCTGGTCCGCGAGCTCCGCAAGCGCCTGTCGGACCTGGGCTGGTTCATGAAGGAGCTCAAGGAACCCTTGGCCCGGAAGGCAAACGAAGAGGATGGCGTCCGCGGGCCGTTCTGGGCCGGGCGGTACAAGTCGATCGCGGTTCTCGGCGAGGAAGCCGTGCTGGCGACCTGTGCGTACATCGATCTGAATCCGCTCGCCGCCGGCATGGTCCGGCTGCCGGAAGAGGCGCTGTACACCTCGCTGCGCACGCGACTGGCCTGGTGCGCGCGGCAGGGGCGGCTGCCCGATTTACAGGCGGCCTGGCAGGGCGCCGTGGCGGCCGTGCGCCAGCTGCAAGGCAGTGAACGCGGTCTTTGGCTTTGTCCGCTGGAAGATCGTCGAGCACAGGGCGACGCCC
>CAZFWV010000258.1:1841-9807 GCA_964522605.1 uncultured Pirellulaceae bacterium | reverse complement strand
AGCCTCCAGCCTCCAGCCTCCAGCCTCCAGCCTCCAGCCTCCAGCCTCCAGCCTGCTCTCCCCCAGACTGCAATTGACCGTAAATCCAGCCGTCTCCTATGATCGGGCGGTTTGGCCTCCACGGCAACACGGGAAGACACTCGACGGTCCACGCGACGACAAGCTACAACCATGCACTCGCCCTCGGGCGGGGAAGGAGCCGTTTCATGCAGATCTGTTCGTTTTCCAACATTCGGCTGCTGACGTTCGTCGGGCTGCTGTGCGGTAGTGCCGGACTAGTCGGCCCGACGCAGGCGCAGACGAGCGAAGAACAGACGATGCAGGCCGCGGCATCGGTCCTGGACGAGATCATGGCGATCCCGGCCAAGGGGATCCCTTCCGCACTATTGGCGGAAGCAGAAGGGGTGGCGATCATCCCGAATGTGATCAAGGGTGGTTTCATCGTGGGCGCGCGGTACGGAAATGGCGTGCTGGTGATCAAGGAAAACGGGTTCTGGCGCGCCCCGGTATTCATCACGTTGACGGGGGGTAACGTAGGTTGGCAAGCCGGCGTGCAGGCAACCGATATTGTGCTGGTTTTCAAGACGCAGAAGAGTATCCAAGGCATCCTCTCCGGAACCTTCACACTGGGTGTCGACGCCGCGGCAGCCGCGGGGCCGGTAGGCCGCCAGGCTTCGGCGGCAACCGACGCGGGACTGAAGTCCGAGATTTATTCTTATTCGCGTAGTCGAGGGATCTTCGCGGGCGTATCGTTCGATGGCTCAGCTCTCACGATAAACCAGTTTGCGAATGCCGCGTACTACCAACAAGCGGGCGCCGGAACCGTCCCGCCCTCCGCGCGGGTCGTGGTCGACAAGATCGTCGCCTACAGCCAACCGCAAGCAGCATCCGGCCCGGCTCCGACCGCGCAGACCGCTCCGCTCAACCCGCACACGGCGGCCAGCGTGAATGAAGTGGAGATGATCCGCAGGCAACTGGCGCAGACGGCACCGGAGCTGTATGAGATTTTGCCGCCCGAGTGGCAGGCTTATCTGGGATTGCCACGCGAGATTTTTAGTGGCGGCACCGCGCCGTCTCCGGAGGCATTGCAAGCGTCACTCAGCCGGTTTGCCACGGTAAGCAGCGATCCCCGGTTTCGCACGCTGGCCGAACAGCCGAAATTTCAATCCACCTACGGGCTGCTCCGGCACTACGCCCAAGCCGCCCAGCAGGAATCGAACAGCATTTCGCTGCCGCCACCGCCTGCTTCTCCCGGATCGGGCAGCTATTAGCCGACCGTCGAGCGAACCGTGTCGCGAGTCGGCCGACGGGAGCAGCCAGCCGCCGAGCCTCTTTCACGAGAAAAAGGCCGCGGAGGAACGCGGAGCCGCGACGAGCCGATCGGCTCCGCGCGAATCGGCGGTCATCCGCGGCCCAGTCCGTTTGAATCCTCGAAACGACGGCGGTCGGCGAAGTCCAGTCGCCTACTGCGCCGGCGGTCCTTCATCTTCCTCACTCGGCTCCCCGTCCGCGCCCGCATCCTCCTGTCCGGAGTCCTCGACGTCGACGTCCTCGACTTCGTCCACCGCAGGTTCTTCGACGGCTTCTTCGGCCTCCATCGCCTCCGCTTCTTCGTCGACGTCGAATTCCGCGTCATCGACCTCGGGTGCTTCCTCTTCCGCGGACGACGGCAACTCGGCCTTGTACGTATCGAGTGTCTTTTGCAGTTGCTGCTTCATGCCGCCGGCCGCTGCAACTTCGACCGCCTTCGTCTGCCAGGCGATGGCTTCCTCCAGGTCATCCTGCAGGTAATAGACCCGAGCCACCGTATCGAGAATCGATGGATCCTGATCCTGACGCAGCGAACTGGCCTGCTTGGCGATCTGCATCGCGAGTTCGAGATTCTGTTGTCCCGGCGGGACGGCCGTCACGAGGTTCCAGGCCAAATCGTTCAACGCCATCGGATTGTCTTGCACCAACTGGAAAAGCTCATCCGCCAACACGTTCGCCTCGGCGTACTGTTTGGCTGCGATTAGGAAGCTAAGCTTCGTGCGCATCATCTGGGGCTGTTCCGGTTGCGCGGCGAGCAACTCGTCAACGATCTGCAGTGGTCTCGTCCAGTCACCGGTCTGTTGTGCTGCACGATACGCATCCTGCAGTTCCTGCCGCGCCAGAAACACCTTCCGCGCAGCCTCTCGATCCCACTCGCCACTGACAACTTGCTCAAGCGTCTGATCCATACTCATCGGATGGCCAATCCACTCGATGTGGCCGTCCTTGCCCACGATGAACGCGGTCGGAATTCCATTCTGTCCGGCGGCCCGCATATAGGCCTGCCCCGTCTGGTCATTGGCATCGAGGGCGATCGCGTAGGTGACGACGTCATCCCACGTCTTGCCGGTTTCCTCGCTCTGCTGACTCGCCATGAACTCGCGGACCGTGGCTTCATCCTCGTCGCTGACCCCGATGAACGTCACTTCATTGGGATACTGTTCCTGCAGACTGCTGATGTGCGGCATGCTCACGCGACACGGAGGGCACCACGTCGCCCAGAATTCCACCACATAGACTTGCCCATCCGCAAAGGCAGCAACCGGATCGCCCTTGATCCACTGAGCAAGGGACAAAGAAGGAGCTGGATCGCCAATCATCAACGTCTGAGCGACCTCGGTTTCCGGTTCGACCGGCAACGGTTCTTCCACCGCGGTGGTCGAATCCTCCGTCGCCGATTCGACCGCCTCGTCCGCAGGTTCTGCGGTTGTTGTGTCCTCCGGCGAAGACGTCGTCGTCGAATCGCCCGACGGACTGGATGGCTTACATCCGACAAATCCACCGACCCCCAAAATCAGCATCAGGGCCAGAAAAAGTGAGGCACGGGAACGAGACATGAATCAACTCCTGTTCAGCAAAGGTAAATTCGACCGCAGATTTCGGATTCGTGTTCCGCAGCAAAACGCAGCGCGGCCTTCGGCCGCAACCAAAGGGGGTGCTGCCGCGCGCGTCGCAATGGGTGTGCCACTGGCTTTGCCAGTGTCCTCTTGAGGCGAGGAAAGGCACTGGCAAAGCCAGTGGCACCCAGTCCCGTCGCCGCCAAAGGCTGCGCCGCGTTTCAAAATGCCAACAGTCAAACCAGCCAGAAACACAACTCAACCCTGCCGCATGATCGAATTCGCTCGCCCCGAGAAGAAACTCACCATTAGCAGTGCAGATCGCAACGATCACCCAGTGCGATTCACGTCGAGTCCGTGCGTCGAGTGCATCTGACGTGTTGCATTGTGGAGCAGCAAACAGGCCTGGACAACCGGGGACGCCCAATTGTGGCCAATCATTCCGCCGAGCGGTCGGGCCGCGAACGACTGCGCCGGGAAGCATTCTGGGATGGTTTCTTTTTTCCCTTCCGCCCGGGACGATAGCCAGTCGTGCCCTTCACCCTCTGGGGGCTCCGCTGCCGGGGCGCACCCGGCTTCGACTCGGCCGGCTGACCAATCGTATGGACGTATTCGCCCTGAAACCGGCTGCGAGCATCTTGGCGGCGGCGCTGAATCGCTTCCGCCGGCGGGCGCGATGGGATCAGGCAGTCGCAGCCGCCGCCGATCAAGTCCTGCCGCCCCGCCTGACGTAATGCCTGGCGCACCTCGAAGTAGTTTTCCGGCTTGAAAAACTGCATGAGTGCCCGTTGCAGCTTCCGATCGCGCAAATGGCGTGCCACGTAGACCGGCTTCCGCGTGAACGGATCGATCCCCGTGTAGTACATCGCGGTCGCGACGTCCATCGGCGCCGGAATGAAATCCTGCACCTGATCGGGACGATAACCATGCCGCTTCAGAAAAACCGCCAGATCGATCATCGCGTCCAGATCGCTGGCCGGATGACTGGCGATGAAATAGGGAATCAAATATTGTTTTTTTCCCGCTTTGCGCGACTCTTGGGCAAACGTGTTCGCGAAACGCTGGAAGTCATCCGGGTTTGGCTTCCGCATTTTATCCAGGACCCCCGGATCGGTGTGTTCGGGTGCCACCTTGAGAAACCCTCCGACGTGATGCCGGACGAGTTCCCGGATGTATTCGGGGGATCGGCTGGCCAGATCCATGCGAATCCCGCTGGAGACGCGCACTTTCTTCACTCCGGGCGTTTTCCGCGCCTGGCGCATCAGCTGAATCAGCGGACCGTGGTCGGTCCCCAGGAGTTTGCAGATGGTCGGGTGCACACAGGACTGTCGCCGACAGATCGCCTCGATCTCGGGCCGCGTGCACTGCATCTGGTACATGTTGGCGGTCGGTCCTCCAATATCGCTGACCGTACCCTTGAAATCGGGTAGCGCGGCCATGCGCTGGACCTCGTCCATGATCGACGCCTCGCTGCGGGACTGAATGACGCGGCCCTGGTGCGCGGTGATCGAGCAAAACGTGCATCCGCCAAAGCAACCACGCATGATTGTGACGGAGTCTTTGATCATCGTGTAGGCGGGAATCGGCTCACGATACGCAGGATGGGGCTGTCGCGTGTAGGGCAGATCGTACACGCGATCCATCGAGGCTTGCCCGATGGGCAGTGCGGGAGGATTCACGACAACCGCTTGCCGACCGTGCCACTGAACCAACCGTCTCGCGTTGTATGGATTCGTTTCGTTGTGGATCATTCGCGTTGCTTCGGCAAACGCTGGTTTTTCGCTCGCGACCTGTTCAAAGCTGGGCAAAACCAGTGCATCGGCAGGCGCCGTTTCCGAGGCGCCCAGTGCGTAGGCAATTCCACGCAGGTCGCGCAAGTCGCTCAGGGGTGCTCCGTCGGCCAATCGACGGGCGATCTCCACAATCGGTCGTTCGCCCATGCCATAGACCACGCAGTCGGCTTTGGAATCCAACAAAATGGAGCGTCGGACTTTGTCGCTCCAGTAGTCGTAGTGCGCCAAGCGCCGCAGCGACGCCTCAACACCTCCCGCGATGACCGGCACGCCCTTGTACGCTTCTCGGGCCCGTTGGCAGTAGGCGAGCGTCGCCCGATCGGGCCGCAACCCAATTCGACCTCCGGGCGAATAGGCATCGTCGTTGCGGACTTTGCGATTGGCCGTGTAGTGGTTGATCATCGAATCCATATTGCCTGCACTGATTCCGAACATCAGTCGCGGCCGCCCAAAGCGTCGCCAATCGTCGACGCAGCGCCAGTTTGGTTGACTGAGAATCGCGACGCGAAATCCAGCCGCCTCCAACACGCGACCAATAATCGCCATGGCAAAGCTCGGGTGGTCCACGTACGCATCGCCCGTGACGACGACGACGTCCACCTCATCCCAGCCGCGCTGCTCCATCTCGTGTCGCGTCATGGGTAGGGGACGCGGATCGGACCACTCTTCTGGACGCAACCACTCGATCAGTTGATCATCGCGTTGGGCAACCGCTGGCAGCACCGGAAGGGAGGCAATTGGCAGGCTGGAGGCTGTAGCCTGAAGGCGGGAGGCGGGAGGCGGGAGGGGGCGCTCGATTTCTTGCCGAGAGGACAACCGTTCCCCCGTTCGCGGTGCAGAGGAATTGTCGGACGTGGGATCCATCAGCAGAGCTCGCCTGGAGGTTACGGCATTCGGAACAGACTCCCGGGCCGAACGGGAGTCGACGGCGGTCGCGTCGGCGGACCAAGTCGCACAGCTCGGCCGGCTCGAGTTGGGTGGCACACCGTAGTATCACGCGACCCCCGGAATCCGCCAAGGCGCCGGACGGCGAAAAGCCGATTCGCGACGGTGCGAAGGCGGGTGAACGAATGCATGAGAATTCGGAGGGGCGTTCGAGGGGGAGCCCATTCGCATCGCCCCCCGAATTCTCACGAATTCGGCTACCTGCAACTTCAAAACATCTCGCCGAACACCAAGTCCGGTCGGTCGGCCCGCGATCCGCTGCTGGCGATATAATGGGCGGGCAGACGCGGGAAACCGCCGCCGGACGACCTCCCGACATGCGGTTCGGTTCGTCCCACGGTCCCGCATCACGATCCTGCCGATTCCTCGCCCGATCCTACCGCTTCGATCATGGACGCTCGCATCAAGGAGAACCAAACATGAGTTCCGAAACGGCTCGCCGCTCCATTCCGCTGCATCGTCGTGACTTCCTCACCGTGCTGGGCGCCACGGGAGCTGTTCTGACGGGTGGTCCCGCCGCACTTTCAACGCTGATGGCTGCCGGGACGCGGAACGAAACGAAGCAACCGGCCATCGTCTACGGCGGATTCGTGTTTCCCCCGACGGAACAGTTGGACGAGGAAGGCTACTACAGCTGGCCTGGTTCCAGTTTCAATGCCGAAGGACGCGTGAAGGCATACCGTTCCGACCTGGAGAAATCGGAATCGGAATTGGGAGTTCAGCTCTGGTTCGCCGACGAACCGCTCGACCGGGCCGAACAAGTCGAACAGTTCATCCGGAAAGTCAAAGAAGACGCGCCGGACGGCTTGCTGCTGATCCCCTTCAAGAAAGGACATTGGCCCCATGTCAAACGCATCATCGACGAAACAGGCGTCCCCACGATCGTCTTGGCCACGATGGGTGTTTTGCTGGTGCCGCACGTCCGCGAAATCTATCGCAAGCCGGGCGTCTATATGATTAACTCCCTGGACAACCTCGAAGCGGTTGCCTACGGCCTGAAAATGCTGCGAACCAGGAAACATCTGCAGCAGGGCCGGATCTTGAACATCCAGGATGCGGCGCGCGAGGATTTCGTTGTTCCCCACTTGGGAACGCAGGTGCGGACGATTCCCCGATCAAGGTTCGTCGATGAATTTGACAAGCTGCTCCACAGCAAGGACGCGCAGCGGCGCGCCGACCTGTATCTGAGCGCATGCCGAGAAATCGTCGAACCCAGTCGGCAGGATGTCCTCGACGCCGCAAAGACCTATTTCGTTCTCAAGACACTCGTCGAACAGGAGCAAGCCGATGCGATGATGATGGAGTGTTTGCCGGGCCTGAAGATTCCGCATGTTCACGTACCTCCCTGCATGGGCTTCATGGATCTGCGAGACGAAGGAATTCCGGCCGGTTGCGAGGCGGATCTCGACGCAACACTGACCATGATGCTGGTCCAACAGTTGTTCGATCGGCCCGCGTTTCAGCATAATCCGTCCGTCGATACGGAAAAGAAGCTCTATTTCGGCGCCCATTGCACGTGCGCATCTCGCATGAACGGCTGCGACCGCGAACAAGCGCCCTATGTCCTGCGCAGCCATGCCGAAGCAGGCTGGGGTTGTGTGCCGGAAGTCCTGCTCGAACCAGGACAGAAAATCACGATCGCGAAATACCTGGTCAACGCCGATCAGCCACAGATGATTCTCTACAGCGGCGAGATTGTGCAGAGTCCGCGCGACAACCGGATCGGTGGATGCCGCACGAAAATGTTCACTACCATCAACGAATTGGAAGACATCTGCGAACTCCAAGGTCACCACCTTTGCATGTGGTATGGCGACTACCGGGACAGGATGGTGGCATTCAATCAATTGTTTCAGATCGAAACCGTCGTCTGATTCGGGTCACGCACCCTGCGGCGGCGAAAACGGACTCCGACGTACGCTCCGTGCCGCGGTGCTCCTTCGCCTGCTTCTGCTCCTGCTCGTACTCCTATTCGTACTCCTACCTCCTACCTCCTACCTCCTATTCCTATTCGTACTCGTACTCGTACTCAGGGCGCAGCCCGGTACTCGTACTCGTACTCGAAACGAGCGTCATCCCATGGCCCATACCTTGGACTCGATTCATTCGCAATCGTGTCGTGCTCATCCGAATGCGGAGCCGCGATCGATCGAGTACGAGTACGAGTACCGGGCTGCGCCCTGAGTACGAGTACGAATAGGAGGAGTAGGAGAGGAGTAGGAGTAGGAGATACGAGCACGAAGCAGGAGTACGAAAGCCGCGATGCTGAGGACAAGGATCAACGGTCGCCGAACAGAGGGGAACGGCCGCCGCGCCAAATGAAACAAAACGGCAATTCTCGCTTACTCGGGCGGCTTGAGA
>CAZFWV010000258.1:0-1741 GCA_964522605.1 uncultured Pirellulaceae bacterium | reverse complement strand
CCGCCGCGCCAAATGAAACAAAACGGCAATTCTCGCTTACTCGGGCGGCTTGAGAACGGAATCCCAACCGCTTACAGGAAAGGCCCGCGTGGACTATACTCCCACGTCTTAAAGCGCCCCTTTGCGGCGGCAATGCGATGAGGCTCCGGCCGACGGCGTGTCATGCCCGAGGTCCGCGAGATCGATGATTCGAGGAGGAGATATTGGAGACCGGGATGAAAAGGACTGAGGAAGAGATCCGAGAAATCGAACGGCACAAATATTTTCTGAGTGAAAAGCGCGGCCACGACGTCGGCTGGGAGTATGCGGAGCGGGATTGGGAGCAGCATCACGGTTCCCAGTGGAAGCACCAGCAGGAACAGCTGCGGCAGGAGAAAGCTGCTCCATGCCGCGCCGGGTGCGGCGAGACGCATCATGACCCGCCCACCCAGCACGGCGAAGCGACCGTCCAACGCGTCGATCGGGTCGTCGTGGACGGCGTCGAGGCTTCGGCCGGTCGTCCCCGAAGCCCCTGGCACCGACTGGTTGCGCGACTTTTTGCCCGATCGGAATCGTAGGACGTGCAACGCGTCACACGCTGACGCGCGGTTCCATCTGTCGGGCCAACCGTTTTCGGGCCACATGGAGTCGGCGCTTAATCGTGCCGACCGGCGCGTTGAATTGCGAGCTCATTTCCAAGAGCGACTGCCCTTGGAAGTAGAACGCGACGAGTGTATCGCGATCGAGTCGCCGCAGCCGCTGCAATCCATCTTGCAGCTGCTGGGCTCGTTCTCGTTGTTCACTCAGGGCATTCGGCGTCCACGGGTCCACACAGGTGGCCTCCAACGTCTGGGGCTCGGTTGTCACGACCGGCCTACGACGCAGGCGACGATTGATCGCCATTCGCTCGGCAATACTGCGAATCCAACCCGAAAAGCAGGCGGGCTCACGCAACTGTCCGATCTTCTGCAGCATCTGCAGGAACACTTCCTGGCAGACTTCCTGTGCTTCTTGCTCGTCGCTCAATCGTCGCGCAACAATCGACAGGATGCGCCGCTGAAAGCGCTGAAACAGCTCGCCTTGCGCCGCCCGATCACCGGATTGTGCGGCCAACACCAGGTCGGCCACGGAAGCGGAACCAACAACCGGTTCCTCAATACAGCAAGTACTCATCTTCTCTCTCAACCTGCAAATTGATTTCGCGACTGACGGCCACATCGAGCCACCGAGGCTTGATCGCAAGACCGTCCGCGACAGGTACCCGTCGACGAAGATCGGGAGTCATTCGAAGCCCATGCCGCAGCACTGCGGATGTTCTGCTAGCACGCTTCTGCTGTCGCAAATCATTAAGACGCCGTGATCCGTCGGGACCACGACGTGGGTCGTCCCTGCGTCGGTTGATTCACCGACAGCAGTTCGCGCCGGCCAAAGGAATGGACCATCTGAATGGCCATCCTTGGATCCCAGCACTTGACCCCTAGGAGGTAGAGGCAGGTTCCTAGGAGTCGGCGCCATGTTCCGACACGAAAGACGACACTGATGCGATCATTCGTGCAGCCAACGATGGGGGCGGCGATCGTGCAGTGGGTCGAGTGTCGCATGGTACTTCTCCTAGCGCCCTGCGCAGTGAGAGAGAAACAAAAACGAAAACGATCAGAAACAGGAACAGGAAAAAAGCCCTGCGGGGTGTCGCGGGACTGCTCCTGTGAGCGATTCCACCGCTCCCAGGATATCAGACCCCCGGCTTTTCGACAAATCAATC
>CAZFWV010000257.1:0-9859 GCA_964522605.1 uncultured Pirellulaceae bacterium | reverse complement strand
GGTTCTCGTAAGCGGTTCCTCCGGTCTCGTCGGCTCGGAACTCAGCCGCCGCCTGCGCGCCGCTGGAGACACAGTTACGTCGCTCACGCGGAGCGGATCGAGCCCAGAAGCAATCAGCTGGTCCCCCCGCGATCAGCGACTCGACAGCAGCCAACTTGAAGGCTTTGACGCGGTCGTGCACTTGGCCGGAGAGAACATCGCCACTGGGCGTTGGACGGCCGACAAGAAGCGGCGAATTCGCGAGAGCCGGGTCCAGGGCACAGAACTGCTGAGTCGCACGCTCGCGGAGCTCGAGGCGAAGCCGAAGGTTCTCGTCTGTGCTTCCGCGATTGGATACTACGGGGACCGTGGCGATGTGATACTCGACGAGCAGTCGCCCCCCGGCACCGGCTTCCTGGCCGAGGTTTGTCAGGCGTGGGAAGCAGCGACGGAGCCCGCGTGGAAGGCCGGTATTCGCGTTGCTCAACTGCGGATTGGCGTCGTCCTCAGCCCTCAAGGCGGCGCCTTGGCGAAGATGCTCCTACCCTTCCGGATGGGCGCCGGCGGCGTCGTTGGTTCGGGCGACCAGTACATGAGCTGGATCGCGTTGCCCGATCTGGCACGTGCGATCGAGCACGTCATCCACAACGATTCTCTGTTCGGTGCCGTTAATGCGGTGGCACCAAATCCGGTCACCAATCGGGAATACACGCAAACGCTCGGCAAGGTTCTGCATCGACCAACACTGTTGCCGATGCCTGCTTTCCTCGCCAAGATCGCGCTCGGTGAGATGGCGGAGGAGTTGTTCTTGTCGAGCACGCGCGTGGAACCAAGAAAACTGGACCATGCGAACTTCACCTTTGACCATCCCGATCTGGAGGGAGCTCTGAGATCACTTTTGGCGACAACGGATTGAGAATTTCACCGATCCTAGCCCATACTACAGACCTTCCGGAACCGAATTGAACGGAACCGTTCCTTTCCCCGCCGCAGCTGAATGGATCTGAAAACGCAAGATGACGACAACCCTCGAAGCATCGTATGACTGTGTGGTGATGGGTGCCGGACCTGCCGGCTGCTCGACGGCTGCCCTGGTGGCCGACGCCGGTTATCGCACGCTGTTGCTCGAACGCGAAAAGTTTCCGCGATTCCATGTGGGCGAATCGCTGATGCCAGAAACGTATTGGACGCTGGAACGCCTGGGTGTTCTGACGAAGATGCAAGAATGGGGCTTCGTTCCGAAGGTCGGTGTGCAATTTGTCAATCAGTCCGGACGCGAGTCCCAACCGTTCTTTTTTCGAGAGCACGATCCGCGAGATTGTTCGACAACCTGGCACGTCGAGCGAGAGCGATTCGACCAGATGCTGTTCGAAAACGCCCGCGAAAAGGGGGCACAATGTCTGGACGAGACGCGTGTTCTGTCGGTCGATCTGCAGCCATCAAGCCCTCACTGTGTGCGATTCCAGACGGCGGAAGGCGCTCCACATGCCGTTGAAGCCCGGGTGGTTGTCGACGCAACCGGGCAGAGTGCACTGCTGGCCAACCGTCTAGGGTTGAAACAGGTCAACCCGCATCTGCGGAAAGCGGCAATCTGGAGTTACTATCGCGGCGCGGAGCGTAGCGAAGACCCGACGCAAAATACAACGATCATCCTGCATACAACGGATCGGTGTTCCTGGTTTTGGTACATCCCCCTGTCCGATGATATCGTCAGCGTCGGTGTCGTTTCCGATAACGACTACTTGCTGAAAGATCGGGGCACGCCGGAGGCAACATTTGCGGAGGAACTGTCCAAGTGCCCGGCGGTGGAACAGCGCGTTGCTAGGGGCGAACGAATCGGGCGGTTTCACGTCGCGAAAGAATTCTCCTACACGACTCGACAGCAAGCCGGCGATGGATGGGTCTTGATCGGGGATGCGTTCGGGTTTATCGATCCGATCTATTCCTCCGGCGTCTTCTTGGCGCTAAAGTCCGGTGAATTGGCGGCTGATTCCATCGTCGACGGGCTGAAGCGAAATGACCTTAGCGCCGAACAACTCGGCCGCTGGACCGATGGATTCCAGCAGGGTATTCACTGGATTCGAAAGCTGGTGCATGCGTTCTATACCGACAGCTTCAGCTTTGGGTCCTTCATGAAGCAGTTCCCAGAGCACCAGGGAAACCTGACGGATCTGTTGATCGGCCGCGTTTTCGATCAACAAGTGGGACGGATATTTGACGACCTCGACCCGGTCCTGGTGGGATCCGAGGGTTGAGGAACGGCTTAGCCATCTGGCCGAATGGATTCGAAGTATTGCCGAATCATCTGGCGATGTCCCAGAGGCAGGGGCTCATGCAACAAAACATCTTCCGCCTGCCGACGATACTCCGAGTACACCTCACGGAAGGGACGTTCTGCCTGTTCGGTCTGTCCTTCCGTCGCCCGAACTCGTTCCCGCTGACTGGGTCCTTCCCCCATGGTACCGGTGACTTCCTCGAGTCGGCGCTGACCATCGATTGAGGTCGACTCACCAACCAGCGGATCGCCGGCGGTCCCCCGACCCCACGTCTGCCGTGGTTGATCCGAGCGACTTGCGTTCTTGCCCCCACTCAAACTGAACGCTTTCGCTTCCGAAATCCGATTCGTCTGACTCGTAAGCTGACTTGCGAGTGCCATCCGGAGGGCCATTTCTTGTGCGAGAGAAGCGAGTTGATCGGCGGCCTGCTGGGCTGACGCTTGATCGGCATCTTCGATCGCCTGCTCCAACTGCTCGGCGGTCGAAGCGAGTTCTGTCTGCCCCTCTTCGCGCATCTTCTGAGCCAGCGGTTTCAATTGTTCCGCCAGGGTCGTGGCTTCTTCCATCGAGACATCGGCGGGCGACGCGGTGAGCTCTTCCGCGGCTTCCTCGTACCGTCGTTGCTGTAGCATGCGCCCCTTCATCTCCATTCCAGGGACCGATCCGAAAGCTTCCCCAAGTTGTCGCAATCGCTCTTCCAGCTCATCGGGTTGAATCTGAGCTTTCAATTCCGCGAGAGAAGCCTGCATCTCGGACAGCTGAGCCAATGCTTCCGCTCGGTCAACCCCTGGCTGCTGCAGGGCTTCAATCTGACGGTTCAGCTCCGCAACAAGCTCCTGGAGCTGCTGCTGTTCTGGCGAATCTGGCGCAACCTGAAGCGTCAATTCCTGGAACTCTCGCAACTCTTCCAGCAGGGTTTCCCTCAACTGGTCCGCGAGCTGAACCACCTGGTCGTCGCGATCGATCAACACTCGATCCGAACGCAGTTCGGATGGGAACCAGACGACGACGGCCGCGACGGCGCACAAGAGCATTGCCCAGGGAAACGACCGAGGCAAAGATGCCGACGCGCCGGTGCGGACATCAATCCGTTGCAGTTGCTGCAAAGCATCGTCCATTTGAAGACGCTGCAAATCGGACGGATGCTCTCGCTGCGCAAAGCACCAAGCCGTCAACGTCCGATCCTGAAGCGCGTGAATCGTGTCGATCGAGCGTGCAACCGATTCCCACAAGGGTGGATGAAAAAGGCTGCCCAGCGCACCTAGAGCAAGTCCGACGACGGGGAGGATCAGCACCCATACCGCCCGGTCGGACCAACCGAAGCGGCAGGCAACTGCCCACCCCACACTGACGAGCGCCCCGACAAACAAACCGTGGATCGATCCCCGCGCAACTGCCCAACCATGCTGCCGTCGCCGCAGTGGCAAAAGGCAAGCTCTGAAGGCTTCGTGCATTGGTGCATCATGAGTCACAATCGGTGTGCCCCCGTTCTCTCTCGCTTGAAACGCGCCGATCGCGTCGCACGCTCCACCCTCTCCAGGCCTGCCAGCCTGACTCTCTCAGAGAGGCCGTGCAGTTGAGAAGCGTTGGTTTTTCCTGAGTCTGCGAACAAGATTCACTCTACCTCCAGAGGATATCGCGTTCTGTTTCGACCGAAGAAGGAGAGGTAGCCACGGATTGGACGGAGGGTACGGATCGGCACGGACAGATCCGCGAAGATCCGTTTTGTCCGTTCGATCCGTGGTTCCTCTTCCCGATCTTCGGTGTCGCTCGACTTGTGCGTCACAGCGAGCTGAGTGCGGAAGGGTGTTGTAACTTCGGATGAACCAACAACTAGTAAACGTTACGATCTCCGGAGGGAGAGTAACTCCAACTTCTTGATCGCGTTTCCAACTCAGGCGGAACCGACAGAGGCCGGACATCCGTGCGTCGTCCTGGATCCATCGGCTGCGCCGCTGCCATTAGAATACCAGAATGGTCGGTTCTGTCATCGGTTCTCGCCCTCGGAACCGGAGGGCGTGTTACCTTTACCGTCCACCGCTCAAGTCGATACGTCGCAGGGCAACATCCAGCACGAGAAGCACCAAAGCCGTCGCAAGTAGATACGGCCATAGAGGTTCCACCATCTCGGCCGGACGCAGCGGCTGAAAGACTTGCTCTGGTGTCGGGTTGAACCGGCCTCCCGATTCGGTGGCAATCCGTCGCAACAGGGTTTCGTCGGTGGGCTTCAGCTGCAGTTCATCCGGGTACCCAACGAACAGGGCCCGGGACTGACGAAGCGGTGGACCGGTCGTGCCCCGAACGGCCAATTCCAGAAAGTAGGCTCCCGGATTTTGCGTAGCGATTTGTGCCGTATAGCGTCCCGGTGCTGTTTGGGACAAATCGAGCTCTTGACGTTCTTCCTGGGCCGAAGGTCGCATGACGGTCAACTGCACGTCTGCAGCCGAACGAAGCTCACCTTGCTCGTCCAGCAGATCCACTTGCACGTTTGTTTCTTCCCCCATCGGTTGGATTTGCACATCGGCACCCAACGCGGCGCTGTTGCGCAGGACATGACGCACGCACTGCGCCCAAAACAGCGGAAAGTCGCTCCAGGTGAGCCATTCGGCGGCCCATCGGCTGGACGCATCCGAGGTGAACGCCAAAGAAACGCCCAATCCATAGCGCCACCACGCCAGGAGGGGTTCACCGCTCTCCGTGACCAGGATGACTTCACTGGTCGGTTTCGGACGTGTCGCGACGAACCCAAGCAGAACCGGGGCGGCTTGCAGATCAATGGAACTCAAGACCGGAGTGGACTGGATCTGCAGCGGAACGAAGGGAGTTTCGTTCAGGGCCGACTTGCTGGCCGTCACCGTCTCCTTAACAAAGACCTGAGGGATCGACTGGGGATCATCGCAGAAGTAATAGCGACCACGTCCCTGACGGGCCATCTGCTGCAGCAGTTGCTGATCGGCACCTTCCCCGACGCCAACCGTCGAGACGGTAATCTGCGCAGCCGCCATGTCGGCGGTGATTCCGCCAAAGTCACCGGGCGCCGAGATTCCATCGGTCAGAACAATCAAGTGTTTCAGTCGGGCAACGGCTTTCTGCAGCGCATCGAACGCATCGCTCATCGCCGGATAAATGTTGGTTCCGCCCCCCGCCACCATCGTGCCGATTCGCTGCAAGACAAATTGTTTATCCGCCGCGGGATGGAGCGGGCTGACCCAGTAGGATTCGTCATCAAAGGCAATCACACCAATTTGATCTTGCGGTCCCAACAGCTCGACAGCGGCGCGGGCCGCGTCTTTTGCCAGTTCGATCTTCTGACCGCCCATCGACCCGGAACGGTCAATCAACAACAGAAGCGCCAAACTGGGTTTTTCCTCTTCCTTTTCGAAATCGGTGCGGACCGGCAGGATCTCCTCAAGCGGTGAGCCATAGTAGCCGCCGAGACCGAATGACTGGTCTCCGCCCAGCATCACTAGACCGCCACCGAGATCCTGTACGTAACTGCGCAACGAATCCATTTGCTGCGGCGTGAAATCGGTTGCAGGAACATTCGACAGAACCACCGCATCGAACTGCTGAAGTTCGGCCAGAGAAGCAGGAATGCCCTCGACCGGACGCAGATCGACCTGAATGGACTGTTCTTCGAGCGCCCAGCGGAGGGCATCCGTCTGCGACAAATCGCTGTCCGACAGCAGGATGCGCGGACGGCCCGAAGTGACAACGACGGCGTTCGCCCGATTGTTATCCAGGCGCGTATCGGCGGCGGAGGAAACCTGGGCGGTGAAGAGAGCTTGTCTTAAGTCGACGACTTGCTGAGGAATGCGAAACCGGTTTTCGCCGGGCGTCAATTCCACGACTTCCGTCGCTTCCGTATTCACCCGCACTCCATCTCGAAAGATTTCAATCCGCGCCGCTCCCGCCCGATTGGAATTGATGACCAGTTCCAGAAAAAATGGTTCCCCTTCGCGAACGGTCGCGGGGACCTGGACCTGAGCCATTTGGACCTCGGGATCGTCGGGGGCCGGCAGAGGCACCGTGGAAATGGGAACCTCACTGGCCAATACGGCACGCATGACGTCTCCCTCGGTCGCATGACCATCGCTCAACAGCAGCACGTGGGGTGCGTAGGTTGGAGGAATTGCCGCCGCGGCAACCTCTAGAGCAGACTCCAAATTGGTCGCCAATCGCTCGCTGGAATCCGCATCCCCACCTTCCGACCGTGTCGTGTTGGAGGTACTTGAAAAGCTCTCCAGTGGCTGGATCGTCTCCGGCTGGCGCGCAAACTCCATCCACATTACGGGCTGTCCCCGCGCTGCTTTGCCGAGTTGTTGGAGATAGGTGTCGGTTACCTCGCGTGCCTGCTGCCCGATACTCGCGCTACGGTCCAGTGCAACAATCACACACTGTCGCCAAGTCGGCCGAACTAGATTCAGTCCCGCCAGAGAGAACACCAGGCACAAAACGAGCAGGCTGCGCATCCCCAGCGAGAACATCCGCTGCCAATGAGTGAGGTCCACCAGACTCTGACGCCACCAGTACACCAGCCAGGGAATCGCCAGCAGGCCGATCAACAGCAGCGGTCGGGAAAGATCCAGATTGAAGGGCATGGCCGCCAACATCACGCAATCCACCGCCGCTGATAGAGGAACCACTCGGCGGCTGTCCAACACAAACCGACGAGCGTCAGGTACCACCATAACGGCGCACCCCCGGATGTTTTGTTCTGCATCGAGTCACTTTCCCCAGCGGCAACGCGCAGGTCGCTCTCCTGCCGATTGACCAGATTGCAGGCGATTTCTTTCAGCGTCTGCGGCGAGACATCCGACGATCCCGCGGTTTCACGTTTCGACGGCGCATCCACAATCCGCCAGAGGCCAACGCGATCCAACGGACCGAGCGTCCATTCAGTCGCGGCGGAAGAGAGCGTTCGGGACTGACCATCGGGGCCGATCAGTTGACCGTCGAGCATCGATGGCAACGCTTCCGCAGATTCCTGCTGAACAGAATCGAGTTCTTCGCGCCCGATCGTGACGAACGATCCTGTCGAGTAGGCTTCCTGCCAAGGTGCCGCATTACCCTGAAACCACCGCGTTGCATTGCTCAACAAGATGGGAAACGCCGTTCGCAGTGGCAACTCACCTTGATCCAGCCCCAGGTTCCAGATCAACGTCCTACCGGACGGTCCGATCCGCGCGGCAACCACCGGCACACCGCCGGGAGCTTGAGCCAAGACCTGAAAATCATCGGGCACTTGCAGCTGCCGCACGCCGGATACGGTGACGTGCAGAAGTTGGACATGCGACATCAGCGCAGAATCGGAAGCCTGTTCCACCACGAGTGTTTCGCCGAGCGGTTCACCGAAGACGGCCCCTGTCAACGCCTCACCACCCGGTGGGTCAATCAAGAACAGTCGCTGCGCGGATCCGGTGGCGGGTGGATTCTGCTTGTGGCAAATGAGGATCGTCTCCGCGGCGACCTCAGGCGGAATCGTATCGGTGACCGTCAATTCGACATCGGGCAAGGCACGCAAGGCATTTTCCAGAAACCGATTTCCCGACGTCACCAACGTCACCGCTTGGTTTTCGCGATCCGGAAGCAGGGCCAGTGCCTGGTTATCGCATGCTAACGCGTCCGGCAGATCGAGTTGAGCCCGGATCTGTCCCCCACGATCCACCGCGTACTCCTGAACTTGTTGCCAGACTTCATCCGGTTTCAATCGAAGCGGAACCACGTCGATCAACTCATCATCAAGGAACACCTGCAACCGGCACGACACATTCCCCTCGGACAGATTCGCGACCTCGACTAAGGCATACACTCCTCGTGGGTCCAGCGGACTGCGGCGAACCTGCCAACGCGTAATCGCCACATTCCCCACCGCAGACCCGCAAGGAATCCAGGCCACAGGTGCCTCACCTTCCGACAACAACTGTGCCCTTCCCTGTCCATCACCAATCACGACGATCTGCGATTGCGGCTTGCCGAGGAGCAGTTTCTGGGCCAGCGATACCGCATCAGCAACCGCGGTCGGGCTATCGGTTACCGACAATCTACGCAGAGTCTTTAGTAAGGTGCGTTTATGGTCCGTCAGTCCCACTTCGACGCGAGGCGGGCTGCCGGCAACGAGGAGGGCCACCTGATCGGCCGGCCGTAAGGACTGAATCAAACGACGCGCCTCACGTTGAGCCCATGTCCAACGGTCGGGCGCAACATCCGTTGCCTGCATGCTGGCGGAGTTATCGAGCACGAGCACAATTGGTCGCCCCCGTGCCGCGCGTCCCGTCCACTCCGGTTCGGCGAGCGCAAGGACCAACAGGCCCAACAAGATCAATTGGAGCAACAGGGAAAGCGGGTGTCGCAAACGTTGCCAGACGACGCGCGGGCGGCGATCGCTGAAGACCTGTTCCCAGAAGAGAATTGTCGAGACGGGCACCTGTCGTCGACGAACGCGGAGCATGTACAGCGCAATTAGCGGCACGGCCAACAGCAGCCACAAAAGTGCACTGGGATGAGTCAACTGCACGTCAGTCCCCTACTCCACATTGCCCGCTAGACGCATCATGCGCAAGATCAAATCATCAAAGGGAACATCCGTCCGAGTCTGAACACACGCCAAACCCTGCTGGCGGGCGTAGCTCCGCACACTCTCGAGAAACTCGCCAAACAGACGCCGGTATTCTCTCAGATTTCGCGAACTGATCGTAACCGTTCGCTGCAGACCGGTTTCGACGTCGACCAAGTCCATCTCGCCACGCAGTGCGGGTTCGGCTTCCGACGCATCGTAAACCTGAATTAGATGCGGTTCGTGACGACAGTAGCGAAGCCGATCCAGTCCGTCCTGAAATCCTCGGGGATCGAAGAAGTCACTCACAACAATCGCCAGTCCGGTTCTCGATGTGTGGTGCACAAACGTATCGGAAACGCGCCGCAGGTCGGTATCGTGACCGACGGGATGCAGGTTTTCCAGAAACCGCAGGAGCGACACGATGCGCTGCTTACCCCGCGTCAACGGAAACGTATCGAGCGGTTCGTGAGCGAAGGCAATCACGGACACGCGATCCAAATCCGCCAGCGCGATGTAGGCCAAGGCAGCAGTGATCTGACGCGCGTAGTCGAACTTGGAAGGATTGCCGGTTTCCATACTGCGCGAACAATCCAGCAGCAGATAGACGTGCAAGTCGGCCTCTTCCTGAAAGCGTTTCAACAGCAACTGTCCGTGACGCGCAAAGACGTTCCAATCGAGATATCGATAGTCGTCCCCCGCCACGTACTCTCGGTGATCGGCAAACTCGATTCCACTGCCCAGTTGTTTTGTCCGCCGGTGCGCCAAGAGTTGGCCCTGAAACGCTCGGCGCGAGACGAGCGACAGGTATTCAAGCTTCTGGAGAAACTGCGAGTCAAACAGGTCCACAGCGAGCCCCTTCCGGCCGGGGAGGTCATGCAGTTCTTAAGTTGTGGGATTCGAGAAAGTCACATCACCCTCCCGCGCGGAGATCGCGCAACTTTTAAGTTGTTGGTTCAGCGGAACTTATACACCCTCCCGCACGCGGGAGCGTCGGACGCGTAGCGGCCGGGGAGGGTCTTTCGTGAACGAGCAACACGCATCCAAT
>CAZFWV010000256.1:0-9884 GCA_964522605.1 uncultured Pirellulaceae bacterium | reverse complement strand
TGGCAGAGCCAGTGGCACACTAGATCAGCGGGTGCCACTGGCTCTGCCAGTGCTGAGACAAAGCCTACATCGGGATTCTACCGCAGCGGTACTTGCGGCCGCAACCAAAAGAAGATGCGTAACCGGCGGGTGAACGGGGCGAAAGCCTCGCTATTTCTTCTGCACAGGTCGCGCGAAGCCGCGGATTGAAGACGAACCACGGATTCTACGGAACACACGGATGGAGACTGATCCATCCGTGTGCCTCCGTTTTGGCCGTCACACCTCTTCGGCAATCTTCATCTGAAGCAGATCGGCCAGATGTCGGGCGCTCTGCAGATGGTCCCCGTAATAAACGACACGGTGCAGCAACGTCATCGCATCTTCCGTTTCCAGGACACTGCTCCAATTGGCCGCCATCTTGGCCGCATCTCGGACTTCGGTCACGATCTGCGTGCGGCAGGCACGAATGGACTTTTCCGGGACTTCGATGATCTTTCCGGTGGAGATCAACAGGGTCTCAAGATTGACCAGCTTGGTGCGCGTAATCGTCTCTCCGACCCGATATCGAACCTCCGGTACACAACCGCTGCCCGACACTTCCGAGTGACCTCGCAACAGGTACGGAGCTTCCGTTCCCTCGGCACCATCGAGTTTCAGGGGAGCGGTACAATGCGCTGTCCAGACCGCATTGCGCGAGGTGTCAAAGGTCGCATTCCCTTGGAAGCCTGGCTTGTCGATCAGGTACTGGAACAACATCATCGTCAGCAGCGAGTCCATGTCGCCCTCGCAGGCCGCAGGCACTCCACAATCGCGAAGTCGCGTGAATCCGAGACAGGGAAAGCCGCGAGACAGCCAGCCCATGCAGGTCCCCACGGCCAACCCTTGCGCCTGGTGCTGCTCCATCAACCGTTGCAGCGCGATGCTGACGCGCGCCGCTTTGTAGATGTCCTCGGTGTTCGGTTCGACGATCTCGAGTGCTCCCTGGCTCCAGCGATGCGACTCTTCTTTGACCGCTTCCTCGTTCACTTGTCCCAGCATTTCATCAAATTCTGTCTGGGCCACCGACAGCACCTCAGCTCCCAACTTGGCTTTCACTTGCTGAGGATCACAGGCGGGTCCGGTTCCCTGGGCGGGAGGAAAGAGCAGAATTCGCGTCTGCTGCATCATGGGAATGACGCGCAGCAGACGAATCGCCCGCTCCAATTCGCTGAAATCGCTGCTGGCGACCAGCGTCACGGGATGGCCGGCGCGTCGCCAGCGCGGAGCATACATCCAATCATGTCCGCTGGCCGGCAGTGAGAAGACCACCATCGGACGGTCGCTAGCCAGGACCGGTTGAATCACCTGAGTCATCGCAAAGCAGTTCAGGTTCATCGCCAGAACGGGAGTTCCTTCGCCGGCCTGTTCCAAAGCGGCCTGGGTTTCTTCGGGACTCCGCACCTGAGACTGGACCAGCTCGACGTTCCCCAGTTTCTTCTCGACCTGCGCCAGAACCTCCTTCGCCTGGGCCAATTGCGAAGGATCCGCATTCCAGCCTCGGTCCGCCGGCCCCGGCGAACCGGTGAACAGCACACAGATGCGAGCTTTCCTCCTCGGTGCCGGCGGGCCTGCCTGCGACGCCTGCGCCACCGCCCAGGTGGTGCCGGCCATCGCCAAGCTGCTCAACATACCCGTTCCCAAGAACTCTCGTCGTGTGCAGTGCTCACACATCGCCTTATCCTCCGATGGATAGATGGAAGGAATTCAAACTTCACCGCCGAAGACGCAGTCCGCGTTGCGCTGACGTTGAACGCAAGCGTTACCGCGCCGAAACGATCACTCGAAGTCGCATATCAAAACCTGCTTTCGACACAGGGTGGCTAGTGGCAGAGCGCAACGATGCCCCAGCGGATCGGCGATCTGGGGCATCGCTGCGCTCTGCCACCAGCCACCCCACGAGAAGAACAGGTTTCCAAGTGCGCTATGGTGTCTTGCCAAGCACCTCCTCTTCGTTTGAGCTCCGCCAAGGATGGTCGTAGGGTCCTATGTCATCGACTGGAATGGGATCGAGCAGGGCGCGCCGCAGGTCAGGATCCTCTCGCACTTCCGCCGGATCGGACAGTCGCCCGAGATCAATCGGTTTCGTCGTTGTCACGTTCGCGGCAGTTCGCTGAATGCCGCCATCTCGAAGCAATTCGGATTGACGGCCGGCAAAGACATTACGGCACACATCGTTCACGTTCGGATCCTGCTCCAGCATCCGAAGCTCAGGGTACCGCGTTGCATACGGCGTCTCCTTCGCCTGCGGTAGAAAACGATCGATCGATTCCCGCCAACGTTCGTCAGGCCATCGTGAGCAACTGATCCCGGCGAAACAGTCGAGGAACACATTGCCGTCGATCAGATTCTCCTTGCCGCCGTGAATCTGTACACCGCCGAACAAGACAGCGCCACAACGCTCAAACACATTTCCTTGGACCGTGACGCCCGAGATCATGTCGTCAAGTCGGACACCGGCGGCACCACAGTGCGTCCCACCGACGATGTCACTCCAACGATTCCAGCGAATGACCACTCCGCGATAGAGGGGATTACCGAACATATCCAGTCCCCCCTGATCATCCGATTCTTCCACCACGTGACGAATCAGATTCAACTCGATCACGTGGTCATTGCCTTCAATCCGCATCGCCGACGAGGGAATATGCTCGAACCGGTTATGCGTGACGCGATTACCGCAACCGTCCAGATGAACCGCTGGTGCATAGGTGCGTTTCAAGCGAGAGATGTGCTGCACCGTACAGTTTTCCACGAAGTGATTTCCCGGCGTGAGAGTTGACCTGTCGCCGCCGGCAACGCGCATGCCTCCACAGCCGAGTGTGTGCATCTGACATCCAAAGATCCCGTGGTGGTTTCCTCCCTGAACGACGATCGCGTCACCGCCGAGTCGGCGCAGTGTACATCCCGCGATCAAATTCTCCGCCCCGCCGCGCAGATGAATCCCATCGCCCCGAGCGTTCTGGAATGTCAAACCGAACACACGCACATGTTCCACATCCTCCAGTTCGACGAACGGTTGATCCCACACGCTCAGGACGATCGTCGCAGAAGCGAGTTCCAGGTCGTTCGGAGGAAGCCAATACACGTGTCCATTTCGCCGGTCCAAATACCACTCTCCGGGCCGATCGAGTTCCCGGAACACGTTGACCGCAAAGTAACGCTGCCCCGCACGATAGCCGTAGTTGGAGAAAGGTGGTGCGAGGACGAAGGCTCGCGACTGGCTGTCGATTGTCGCAACCCGCTGGTATTCTTCGAACCAATCCCAAAACCAGTAACCATATAGGCGGACATCGGGTTCCTCGGACCAGCGGGTCGGCCGATCCTCGAGAAACCGAAACTTCCCATCTCGACAGCCTTCGATCGTATTCCAGACGGTGAATTTTTCACTGCCCAAGACCTCGCCGGTCTGCACAAAGCCTTCGTTCGGCCAGCGTGCAAGCGTTTGCGGCTGTCCGTTGCAAAACAATTCGGGTCGCCGACGCAAATCGGTTGCGTCTCCCCAGTCGCGAATCCCGAGTTCGTTCAAGTCGGCTTCCAACACGCGGTCACGGATCGCGGGATCAAGCAGCTCGCGCCGCTGTGGATCACGGATCGTTCGCCATCCGACAATCTGCTGCCCGCCATCGAAGACCGGGTGTTCGCCCGGCGCGGCGCGAAACACGATTGGCAATTCGTCTGTGCCGGAATCCTCACGGGTCAATTGGAACGTCGAATCGACCGGATATCGTCCGCCGTGAACGAGAACTTGGACGGAGCCGGTTGGAACGGATGCAGCTTGTGACTTCCGCCAAGCGCGGACCGCGTCGCGGGCTGCCTTTAACGACCGGAGTGGTTGCGCCGCGGAACCTTTCGCTGTGTCATCGCCGTGCGGCGCGACGTGCAGCTCGAATACTGTCGGCGGCAGGTCGGACAGCTCGACCCGATGCCTGGCGGGGTCATAGGCAGGAAGACCGCGATGCAACCGCTGCCATGCGGCAATTCGCCGGGCGGCGGCGTCCCGCAGACCTCGCGGCTGCTCCGTGTCGCTGGCCAAACGCTGCCACGACTCCATCGCCGCCGTCGGATCGCCGGACGCCAACTGCGATTCGCCCAGACCGATCCGGGCCAGGCCCCGCACCAACGGCGGTTGCGTGCCATCTTCCGCGAGTTGGTGGAAGACGCGCTGCGCACGCACGTGTTCGCCCTCACACAAATCCGACACGGCGCCGTCCAGTTCCACCGAAATTGAACCCCAGCCGGTGGATGGCTCCGCTGCCCGCACCGATCGAGGGAATGCGGATGCAACCAAGAGTAGCACGGCCACAAGAATGAAACTCGAGGTCCGACCAACGATTGACCTGGCAGGAATCATGATCTTGGTCACATTGCGGCAGGCAGGAAGCGGCAGGCGAGATCTTCTCGGGAGGAGCCGTCATTATAGACGCTGAGAGACGGAAGCAATACGGAACGCGCGACCAGAGTGGCCGAATATGGAAACCCGAAGCGCTAGCGAAGGGGTCAGGGCGGTACGGCAATTCGCGGAAGATCTGCCCTAAATCGCACCCTCGGCAGAATGATCGGCAGTAAAAATACGTCTCCGCCGCACAGCGAACCCCTTCGTTGGCGCTTCGGGTTTCCGTGGTTCCGAGAGAACACCTCGGGTTAAGGCGCTGGCAAGAATCGCGTTGGTGGATTACCTGCGAGGGACAGCCTCGTCCGCGTGCGCAACCGTCATGCGAAAGGCCCTCGCTTCACGCGACCTTCGGTGAGGCGTGAAGCGACGCTCCAACTTTGAGCCGGATGATCATCCTGCCCCGTCACCGTACGGGCGGGCGCTGTCCCTGAGCGGAGACGGGTCGCACCAACTTGGGGCTGGTCCGCGCCGGTTGACCCGCTTGTCCGACGCTTCCACTGGAGGGCGACGCCGAAACTCCATTCTGGACGGTACCGGCCAGGAAGTTGTCGATCTGCGCGGTTTCTCGGATCTGGTCGAACTGCTGCGCCATGGCAAGTCGCATCTTCTTCTCGCGCAGGTCGTTCTGCAGCTCTTCGCGGACCGGCTCCAGATCGCGCACGACGGGCTCGGTCCGCCCCAGAAAGTACATCAGAACGTACTTGTCGGCGACAGCCACAATCGCGGAAAGGGGATCTTCCTTGGTGAGTGTAAACGCTTCCTCTTCGATCTTTGGCTGACCGCTGAAGCGACGGATCGGGGGAACTTCACCGAGGTTCGCGCGTGAGACCGGCTCGATCGAATACTGGGCAGCGAGTTCGCCGAAGAAGGTTGGGTTCATGTTCGAACGAGCCATATCCCAGACTTCCTGGGCGACCCGCTGGTTTCCCAACACGATCGCCAGGACCTCGACCCGCTCGCCATAATTTGCTTCAAAACCCTTTTTCAAGTCATCCTGGCTGACTTGGACCTCGTCGGCGACAAGCTTTTTCAATGCGACAGAAGGCCAGACCGCGTCCCGAATGTAAATATCGGTGCTGATCCCTTCTTGCTCGGTGATTTCCTGGAGCCACCGCTGTACGTCCGGCTTCTTGTCAGCCGTCAGATAGCCGTACGCTTCGGCAGCTCGTCCGATTTCATCATTCACTTCGTCGCGCGACACCGACTTGTTACTCTTCTTTAACGCCTGCTGCAGAAGCTTCAGATTGATCTCGGAATCGAGTACATCGACGCCGTGGCGGGCAATGCACTCCTCGGCCAACTGCCGAACAGTGATCTGCTGACCGTTAATTGTCGCCGCGACACCCGGCTGAGCATCACGGAGTTGCGGGTCGTTATAGACATTGACGACCTGCGCGTTTGTCTGCAGCTGATCGAACAGCTCGGTCGAAGCCTCGCGCAATTGGCGATCCATGATCCGTTCCTTGATCCGTTCATTCGCCACCTGTCGATACTGCGGCGAGATATGAGCCGCTGGCAGGTGCTTTTCGCACATCAAGATCAAGTACTGATTCGCGACCTCAACGATCGGCGAGATCTCACCCGGTTTCAGCGCGTACGCAACCTTCTCGATCGACGAATCACCAATGTGTCGCCGAATCGGCGGGATCAAACCTCGCGCGGCTGCACTGTTGGGATCTTCGGAATGTTGTTTGGCGAGCGTACCGAATTGGTCGGGCGCCGCCTTGGCTTGCCGCAACAACTCTTCCGCCTTCTTGCGATCACTGACCGCAATCATCCGGACTTGGACTTTCGGCCCGTATTCGGATTCGAACTCCTGGGCCATCATCTCCTCGGTAACGACGAGTTTATTCGCAGCCAGCGATCGCAACGCGAGCGTCGGCCAGATGATATCCCGCCGATACTGTTCCGGCGAAATATTCCGCTCTTGCTGAAGCATCTCCAGCCAGCGGTCTTTCGGCAGATTGAATCGGGCGCTGATGCGTTGGATCTCTTCTTCGATGTGTTCGCGCGTAATTTGAACACCTCGCTGCTGGCAGGCCTGCAAAATCAGGTGTTTGTTGACCAGACTTTCGAGCACGGTGTCGCCGTACCGCTTCAGACACTGCTGAGCCAACTCCTGTCGGGAGATCGACTGTCCATTGACAACGGCGACGATGGCCGGCTTACTGCCACTGTCGGCCGCCGACGCGGTTGCATTCGGGTCGGCCGTCGCGGGATTCTGCGGAGCGGCAGAATCGACGGGGCACGTCAACATCAGACAGAACAGACCGGCCAGCAGAAGGGCCAGGAAGGGCAGGTGGATGGGTGCATCCATGCGATAGCGGGACATCACGGTTCCTCCTTAAACCGATGGCAATGACAAGCTAGCGTCTCAATGGCGGGATCGCGCCAGCCACGGAGCCGGAGTGTACGCAGGGTCGGCGGAGGCCGTCAAGATGAACTGACCGTCAGTCTTCCAGCACTTCGGTCTCGCGCTGCTTGGCCAGTTCGGTCACGCGGGCTTCGAATTTATCGGTCAGCTTCTGGACTTCGTCCTTGACGTCATCGCGCTGGTCCTCACTGATCGACTTCGCTTTTTCCGCGGAGTCGGCCGCTTTATTGGCGTCGCGTCGGATATTGCGGATCGAGATCTTCGCCTCTTCCGCAAGTTCCTTGATGCGGCTGACCATCTTCTTGCGCACCTCCATCGAGAGGGCCGGGATATTGATCCGCACGACGCGGCCGTCATTCTGCGGATTCAGGCCGAGATCTCCAGCAAGAATGGCCTTCTCAATCTCCTTAATCGTACTGGGATCGTACGGTCGGATCACAATCTGAGTGGGTTCCGGAGCACCAACCGAGGCGATCTGCTTGATCGGAGTGGGTGAGCCGTACACTTCGACGCGGAGTGAGTCGACCAGTCCTGGATTGGCCCGACCGGTGCGGATTCCAGACAGACTCTTCTTGAGCACATCGACCGCTTTTTCCATTCGCTCTTCCGCGTCCAGCAGGATTTCTTCTTCCGAGTGCATTGTCATCCTCCCGCATTCAGGTCGTGATCGAGCAGCAAGTTCGCCGAGGAAACCCGTACGGCTCGGATCCCCCCTCAAAGTCTGCTGGGCGACCGTTCCGGTGCTGCACCATTGGGTTGTCTGTAGAACAAAGGTTAAAGAGCGAACCGGCTCCTCGCAACCTGAGTTCTTCGCTGTGCCAAGGCTCTAGCGCTGCCTCGGCACTTGGCTGGAGATCAGCGTGCCGACCGCTTCCCCGAGAATGGCCCGTTGAATGTTTCCATTCTTCTGGTAGTTGAAGACCAGCACGGGCATTTCACGTTCCATGCACTGTGTGATTGCGGTGTGGTCCATGACGCGGAGGTTCTGTTCCAGCACCGTGCTGTAATCGAGTTCACGGTAGAGAACGGCATGCGGGTTCCGTTCCGGATCGTCGCTGAACACGCCATCGACGCGCGTGGCCTTGAAGACCACATCGGCCTCCAGTTCCAAAGCACGCTGGGCGGCGGCCGTGTCTGTGGTAACGAACGGACTCCCCGTACCGGCGGCAAGGATGATGATCCGACCCTTTTCCAGGTGCCGATGGGCACGGCGGCGAATGTAAGGCTCAGCGACACCATCCATTCGAATGGCGGTCATCAGGCGGGTATCGGAGCCGAGGATTTCGAGCGCATCTTGCAGAGCCAAGCCATTAATTACGGTCGCCAGCATGCCCATGTAGTGGGCAGTCGCTTCGTGAATGCTGGCATTCGCCCCCTTGAAGTGGGCACCTCGCAAGATGTTCCCGCCCCCCACGACGACGGCCAGTTCACAGCCGAGCTGTTGGGCCTGATGGATTTGGCGGGCCGTGCGTACGACCTCATCCATACTGATTCCGCGTTCACCGGCTCGCGTGAAGCTCTCGCCGGACAGCTTCATCACAATTCGTTTGAAACGCGGCGTGGGGGATTCGGGTTCGGGCTGGTTCACACGGCGCTCCTTCTACAGTTCCCAGTGGACAAACCGCACCAGTTGGGCGCCGTTGGCCTTGGCATAGTCGCCGACCGTCTGCTTTTCATCTTTGACGTACGACTGTTCTGTCAGAACCGACTCGGCATAGAAGTTCCGCATGCGGCCATCGACCATTTTGTCGATGATGTTCTCCGGCTTGCCTTCCTTGCGCGCCGCTTCGGTCAGAATATCTCGCTCGCGGGCAACCACTTCGGGATCGAGTTCGGCGACCGACAGAGCCTGCGGGCGCATCGCGGCGATGTGCATGCAGATGTTCTTGGCGGTCTCCATGTCACCACCGGTCAATTGCAGCAAGACCCCCGAGATGGTACCGGCATTGTGGGAATATCCACCGCACGGCCCTTCGAAGCGAATCATGCGACCGACGTTGAAGACTTCACGGATCCGGTTGCAGAGCTCATCTTTCTGATCGCGAATCGTCATTCCCTTCTTACTCGGCGAGGGCTGGTCGAGTAATTCCTCGGCCGATTCGACGCCGCTTTTCGCGAGTTGTTCTGCCAGGTCATTGGCCAGCTGGATGAACTCTTCATTGGCCGCCACGGGAGCGCTTTCGCACTTGAGTTCCACCATCGCCCCCGTTGGCTCCTCGAGGCTGGCGAAGATCCCCATCCGACCGAAACTGGTCTCTCGGCCGCCGCGCAACTCCATGGTCTTCAGACCCTGCTTGCGAAGCCACTCGATTGCAGCATCTTCGTCCGCACCGCACTCTGCGAGCGCTTTCTTGCAATCCATCATCGGCAAACCCGTACGCTCACGCAGGGACTTGACGGCTGCCGCGGTGATTTCGGCCATGACTCGATTCTCCCAATACTCCTGAATACCTGTGAAATGAAAATGCGATGCGGGTTGCGGGTGCGAACGGAAGGACGACTGAACTGCGGGCCGCGTCGCCGGGGCGATAGTTCTGGGCGCGGGCAGTCGGGCGAAACGACGAACCCTCGCGAGGAGCCGATCAACGGGGTTGAGCTATTCTGCCGACTGCTCAACCGTATCCTGATCGGTCGCTTCGGAAGATCCTTCGGCAGCAGGCTCTGACGTCGGTGCCCCCGCATCCTGGTCACTTGCCGCCGGTCCGGCATCGCCTTTTCCGGCGGGAGCTTCCGCTCGCCCCTGCAGGATGGCGTCGGCCAGTAACGACGTCACCAGCTCAATGGACCGAATGCCGTCGTCATTACCCGGAATCGGCAAATCGACCCAGTCCGGATCACAGTCCGTGTCGATCAACCCCACCGTCGTGATGCCCAACTTCTGCGCTTCCCGCACGGCGTTCTTTTCCTTGCGAGGATCGATCACAACGAGGCATTCGGGCAGCCGAGTCATTGTCCGCATCCCATTCAGGTTGCGGTACATCTTGCGATATTCCCGGTTAAGAGACGATTGCATCTTTTTCGAATACGTCGACAGCTCGTCACCCGAACGAATCGATTCGAGTTCCTCGAGACGGCCGAGTCGACTGCGGATCGTGC
>CAZFWV010000255.1:0-9924 GCA_964522605.1 uncultured Pirellulaceae bacterium | reverse complement strand
CTCCAGTCTCCAGTCTCCAGTCTCCAGTCTCCAGCCTCCAGCCTCCAGTCTCCAGCCTCCAGCCTAGACCTTCCCGCGTTGCCAGATCGTGACCTCGCTGAACGAGTGCTGGAATTTGCGGCGAGTCTCGCGGATCACGAAGGGGAGATTGACGGGTTCTTCTAGCCGTGTGAAATTCGCGTCAAGGCATTCGTGCAGGCCGTCGAGGGTCGTAAATGGCTCGCCCGCAACGCGGACGCCACCAAGCCATTCCTCCTTCTCCGTGAACGCCTCATCCCATGTGTATGGCGACGCGATCACCAAGAGCCCTCCCGGATTGATGCGCTCATGGATCATCCCGAGGAGTTTCTTGGGGCTGTACAATCGATCGATCAGATTGGCAGCCAGGACAAGGTCGTAACCGCTGTGGATCTCCTTCAGATTACAGGCATCGGCCTGCTGAAACGCGACTCGCGACTCGGTACCGTCCAGGCCCAGATCGGACAGACGCGTTTCGTGATAGGACATTAACTCGCCCTCTTCCGTCCGCGCGTAGCGAATGAAGCCCTTTTCCTTCATCTCCACGCCGATTCGGACAAAGCGGGCGGAGAAATCCAGGCCCATGACGTCCTGAAAACCACGAGCCAGTTCAAACGTCCCGCGACCAACGGCGCAACCGAGATCGAGTGCTTTCCGTCGAGGTCGATCTGTCATCCGATCCAAGCACAGTTGGCTCAGCGCCTTGGGAAAGTTCTCCACTCCAAAGTAATCTTCGCCGTAGTGGCTTTCGCAGTACTGGGCGACGAGGGGATCCGTTTCGTAGACGTCGACGCGAACGGAAACGGTCCGCTCTGATTCGACGTACCGAAGTCCGGCGTGCTGAAAGAAATGGCGTCGAAAGGCGTACCGCGAGTCCCGCGTCGCCTCATTGCCCGTCGAAATCCACGACCCGCCTTTGATTAGATTGTGCAGGCCGTCGAATGTCGGAGTCGAGAAGTCGTCGTAGAACGGGTGAATCTCGAAGCCTAGGAACCCCGTGATGGGCGTCTCCGTCCACTGCCAGACGTTCCCGATCACGTCAAAGAAATCCCCGCTGGCAAACTTCGTAACCGGGCAGCTCGACGCGTAGTGCTCGAGATTAATGTTCGCAGGTGCTTCTTCCCAATACGGTTGATCGGTATGAATTTCTTGATCGCGCAGATGATACCATTCCGCCTCTGTCGGCAAGCGTAGACTCTTACCGGTTGCTGCGCTCTTCCAGTTGCAGAAAGCTTTCGCTTCCAGGTAATTCACTTCGACCGGCCAGTCCCATGGCATATCAATCTCTTCCGCCACAGTCCGCAAACGAAACGATTGATTTGCCACGATCCAGAACAGCGGATGATTGGCTTGCTTGTATTCCCGCCACTTCCACCCTTCTTCGGTCCACCATCGCGACTCCGTATAGCCACCATCGTCGACAAACTCTCGAAACTCTGCGTTGGTCACCAAGTATCGGCTGGCCCGAAACTTCTTCAAATCTTCCGAATAGCTTCCGTATTCATTGTCCCAACCGTACAGCGGATGCTCCTTGGCTTTACCCAGCGCCACTCGGCCCGGCATAACGTCAACCAGGTCATTCGTTGGGGCGGCACCCGACTCCCGACAGATCTCCCAAAGTGGATGGCTGCGGACATGTTCGATCGGTAATTGCCGGATCAAGACCGAAGAAGTCTCCAGGTGAATGCGAGCATGTTCGATGCCCATCATCACCACCCACCACGGACTTTCCCAGCGAATGGGCAAAGAGATTGGCAAGGTCTGAATCAGCTGATCAACGACGTCGCGAACCCGATCACGGTACGCCTGCACCTCTGCCACGGCCGGCCAGTCGTAGTGCGCCTCATTCAAGTCATCCCACGACATTTCGTCGACGCCCACCGCAAACATCGACTCAAACGCAGGATTGATTCTCGAATCAATGAGTTTCGCGAGAATCAACTTATTAATGAAGAACACCGCCGTGTGACCGAAGTAGAAGATCAGCGGATGACGCAACGGATCGGCACGGCGATAAAAGGTCTCGTCATACCGCAGCATTTCCAACAGCGATTCATCAATATCAAACGTGTCGTGAAAATACTGTCGAATCTCAGCCCGTTTTTGTTCGGGCTCGCCTTGATCGAGTACAATCGTTCTCGTCTTTCGCAAACGCGCGTCGGTCCTCCATCCCGCTCGGGAACGTTCATTCATCGTCAAATCCTCGCAAATCCAGGCGGCTGCCGCCGCACTTCCTTACGCTCCTATACCAACGACCGAGTCCTGCCAATTCAACGGCAAAATGACAACTGGCAACGAGGTCCGAGGAAACGGTCTCGGCATGATGACAAACGGCAAAACCCTTGTTGTGTCGGTACGAACTCGAGCGACCAACGGAACCGACTCTTGCACGCATGCGGTCGTAAACGGCTCGGCTGCAGCCCAGTCGCTCAAGGCATTTCTGACATTCGTTCCCATCATACGGCGGATCTAGCTCGTTGCCCACACGGTGGACATAGGAGGCCAAATCGCAGGGCGGCAGGGCCGCGCCCAACGGGGTGCTTCCGCACCCGGGTACGCGTCGCACCCGCTGGTCGCTCGTTTTCTCACCGAGATAACAACATTTTCACCGTTCGCAGTCCAGTGCTGCAGGTGAGTTCCCGCTTCCACGGCTTTGATTCATGCCGTTGGATTTCCTCTGTTCTCACCGTAGTTCGTTTTCGTCATAATAGACGAAATCACTCCGCCGGCCGACTCGGGCCGGTGCCCTCGCCACGCCCAAGATCGAGAGGAATCAAAATGGCAGACGACAAAGTCAATCGTCGTGTGTTTGTCCGTGGCACCGCTCTGGGAGCCGCTGGAGTCGCATTGGGACTGACGCCGACCAAGACGGTCCTCGCCGGCAATCCTGACAACCAAGACACGAGCCAGATTCCGAGCTACAACCCGCAGATGGAATATCGCCGGTGCGGGAAAACGAACATGATGATCTCCGCCGTTTGCCTCGGGGGGCATTGGAAGCGAATCGACAAGGTCCTTCCGCAGAAGTCTCAAGGGCAAGGATGGCTGGATTGGGGAGCTGGCGCACCCGAATTCGATGCAAACCGTCGCGAGGTCGTCAGCCGCTGTATTGATCGAGGCATCAATTACATCGATGCCTGCTGGAGCAACGAAGTGATTGCTTACAGCAAGGCCCTGGAAGGACGCCGTGACAAGATGTTCCTAGGATACTCCTGGGGCCACACCGAGGTTCGATACCCGGAATGGCGAACTTTCGAGAAGCTGAAGGAGGGATTTCAGGAAGGGCTGAAAACTGCCAACCTCGAATATGTCGATCTGTGGAGAATCACATGTCTGGAGGAGAGTAGCCAACACGATGAAGCCACGATCGAAGAATTGATCAAAGCGCTTGATTGGGCGAAGCAGAGCGGCCTGGCGCGATTCACCGGCATTTCGTCCCACGATCGCCCACACATCAAGAAGCTGATCGAAAAGTATCCCGATCAGCTCGAGGTGATTTGCACCCCGTACACCGCGCGCACGAAGATCGTTACCGATGACTCCGGCCTGTGGGCCTCAATGAACAAACACGACGTCGGCTGGTTTGGCATCAAGCCATTTGCGAGCAACTCGATCTTCAAAGGGGATAGCACACCCAGCAACCCGCATGCCGAGGAAGACAATCGACTCGCGCGCCTTGCCATCCGGGCAATCCTCTGCAATCCCGCGATTACCGCACCCATCCCCGGACTGATTACTGTTGAACAAGTCGACAATATGGCTCTGGCGATTCTTGAGCGCCGCCAACTCGACCAGGAAGAAAACGCCTTGCTCGATCGAGCCATGAATCGGGCTTGGGCCAGCTTACCCCAGCGATATCAGTGGCTTAAGGATTGGGAGTACGTCTAAATGACTGAGCGCGAGTCTGGAGCGCTCGGCGCAGGTCTCGTGCGTGTTTCGCCTGTTTGCGTTGGACGAAGTTCGCTTCGTAGCCGAATTCGTGAGAATTCGGATCGCATTCCAGAACCTCCGAAGTCTCACGACTTCGGCTACATACGGGGAATTCCGTTACGAATCGGTGTCAGGCGTTTTCGTGTTGCTCTCGGTGGTGCTGGCTGCCATAGCGAGTGGTCTTCCACGGCTCGAGCTTGCCATCGGATCCTGGCTCTTTCGTTTCGGCAAGAAGCTGCTGCATTTCGGCTTCGGACACGGGCGTAAACGAGCGAGCCATCGCCAGATCCTGCCGAAGGTTTTCGCGCGACTCGATTCCACACACAAGACTTGTGATCGGCAAGGAAAGCGCAAATCGACGAGACAACGCGGCATCGAGCCCCAACTGCCGCGGGATGATTCCACCCGCCAAGGCTTTCATCCCCAATACGGAGATATTCTTGTCGCGACATACTGGAAGCACTTCGCGCTGAAAGCTGCGATAGTGTGCGTCGAGAAGATTGATGGGCATCTGCACCGTATCCCAAGCAAAAGGCTTGGACACCATCTTCAAATGATGGGCGGGATCACGATGCCCCGTAAACCCGATATAGCGCACCTTTCCTTGTTCCCTCGCTTCCATCGCC
Organism: uncultured Pirellulaceae bacterium; assembly: GCA_964522605.1. Classification (GTDB taxonomy): domain Bacteria; phylum Planctomycetota; class Planctomycetia; order Pirellulales; family Pirellulaceae; genus CAVZLD01. The sequence goes on along the minus strand of CAZFWV010000255.1, from coordinate 5,350 downwards.
GCCTTCAATCCACCTTTTTCGAAGACCCAATCCGGATCGACATCCCAGTTGATCTCGTGAAACTGCCACAGGTCAAGGTGGTCTGTCTGTAACCTTCGAAGACTATCTTCGAGATGCCGCTTCGCTCCGTCGTAATCGCGATCGCAGACCTTCGTCATTAGGAAGACCTTGTCGCGCCGTCCATCGGAGGCGAGCGCTTTGCCCATCACCTCCTCGCTACCACCGTTGTGATAGTCCCAGGAGTTGTCGAAAAACGTCATCCCTTCATCGATCGCCTCGTGCATAATCCGGATCGCTTCCTTTTCGTCCGGATTCCCGATGTGATATCCTCCCAGTCCAACGATCGGAATCCGCTCTCCGGTCCGCCCAAGCGGTCGGGTCGGTATTCCGCCCTCCCCGTCCGTCTGCATCGAAAGTGCCTCTCGACCAAACGCTCCCCAGGCTAGCGCGGCCATTGTCGCCTGAAGGAATTCGCGTCGTGCGACCAAATTCATATTCTGTGAATTCGTCATTTCTGAAGACTCCCGGGAGTGAAGGAGCAAATGTTCGACCTCACGCCAGTTTTCCTGATTCTAAGCCTTGACCTCGAATAGCGCCAAGCGTTCAGGAAGTTCCCAGATTTCACTTGGCTACAACAACGGAACAGATGGACAAAACGCCTATGACGGCAATGTTGCGGGCCGAAGGTGAAATCTGATGTTCTATGCTTTGACTTCAATGGCCATCTTCTGGCCTGCGGAGATCGATGATTCTTCGTCCAAGAGGATCGTCAGACGCCGATCATTCCATTGATGCGTGGCACCGATTTGCTGGCCGTCCACGAGTACCCGAACCGACGACGGCTGCTGGGGCACGGCGAGTGCGATCGTTTTCAATCGCAGTCGACCCCACCGCATGAGCAACTCGGCGCGCAACGTAGAATCCTCAATCGCCTGCCGGTAGGTACCCCAACCTTCAGCGGACGTAAAGGCCGCGCGGAAATCCTCGGCGCTGATTCGCGGCGCAAATCCAATGTGACCGAGCGGCCCGTGATACTCAAAACCACAGGCGGCAAGAAAGACGCCATAGCTGGCCATGGATCGTGCATAGTGGTCACCGCACTCGACTTCATTCCAGGGATTGCGGCGCGAGGCGTGATAGCGATCGTGGACCGCGCGAGTGACTGCGAGTCCATGCTCCAGCATTCCTTCCCAGATCATGTGGCCAGCGACCTGATACTCAAAACCGTTCATACACTCATTGAAGTATCCTGCCGCCCAGTTGGGTCCCTTGCCAGCCGCTTTTTCGTAATCCCAATCATCGCGAGGAAAAGTACACATGAGCAAGCCCGCCTCACCCGGCATCGCGTACCATCGCCCAGGCTGGTTGGCCTGACGATAGGGACCCACATCCGGCGTGAAATTGTAACGCCAAAGAGACTCGAGCGCGGAATGCGTTTCCCGCTCCGGGAGTACGCGGCCGAGCCCTACCTGCCAGGCCCATGACTGACCAAAGACCTGATCGATTTCGCAGCCCGTCCCCGAGTTGATCGCCTCTGGGTGATCTGGATCCGGTTTGTTGATGAAGTACTCGCGATCAAACAACTGCTCGACCAGGTTCTTCTGGCCTTGATCAAATACGCGGCGACAGATCGCAGCAAAGGCCTCATCCCCCACTTCGCGCGCCATTTCCTCCCCGGCGCGTAGAGCCGCCAGGTACAGGCCGCTCAACCAGGCCACAGGCCCATACCAATCGGCATCGAGCGTGTTGTGCTGACCGGATTCAAGAATTCCATTGGCATCCGCATCTTTGTCAATCAGGCACTGCAGCGCTCGCTTGATCTTTGTCCAGTTGCGTTCCAGAAAGTTCTCGTCGGGTGACATCTGATGCTCGCGATACGAACGCAGAATACATCCCGCCTGGCCATCGACGGCCAGGCCGGCCTGTTCCGCGCGGAATCGGATCACACCGGTCTCGGGAGCAAAGGCGATCCCCAGATCCGTCCGCTCGCGCAGATCGCGTTCAAGCGATGGGAACAGACGCGCGACTGCCTGAGCATACTGCCAAACGTGCGTGCACGTTCCCGGACAACATCCCACACCTTCCCAGCCGTAGAAGCGACCACTGGCGAACCGATGACAGGTCGAAGTCGCCAGGATCGAAGTATTCAGAAACGTTCGATCGAGAAACCAGTAAGGCAGTGTCGAATCGTACCAGGTGTCGCGCCACAACCGCGTCTGGTCACACAGAGTATCGAAGTGACTGGCGACATGGCGCGCGACTGCGAACGCATCGGAAAACTTTGTCGAGTAGTATCGCCCACGATCCTGAATCCCGTCGATTTGATCATTTGGGAAATGCCACGTCAGCAGAAAGGAGACCGTGGTTTCTGCTCCGGGCTCCAGCACGTTTCGTCGAGACAGACTACCCACCGGTCGCTCTCCTGACGAATCGTCGGCCAGCTCGAGGCTGGATCTCGATTCGAATGCGGAAGCAGGGAGATCCGTGCGTTCGCAAGATGCCGTTCCACGATCTTCCGTGTCGGAATTCAAAAGCGATAACGTCATCGTGCCATAGTCATGTCGCTCCTCGAGCTTCTGAATCTCTCCAGCGGGGCGATCACTGAAAACGATCGTTCCAATCCCCACATTTCCCCAAGGTCCACGCTGATCATCCAGGATCTGCAGCCGCGCCGTCTTGCCCTGCAATTGACGCACATCAAAGCTGTCCTGACGCATCTTGTTGTCATTATGCCCTGTCGCCGATAGGACAACCTGATCCTCTACGAGTAGATTCAGGCAAGTGCGTTTCGGATGATTTCCGCCACCAATCCAGAAATTGACGTAGTTTCGCTCGATGACAAAGGGGGCACTCGTTAACGAGCCAACTTGGTCATCCTTCTGTCCAACATCGTCGCCCGGCGCCGTCGCATGCGAATTCGTCACGCGCTCGCTGGTTCCTCCAACATCTCCCTGATAGCCTGGAAAGTCGGATTTTCTTAATGGTCCGGCACCAAATGCATTCCCCGTCACGGACCAGCCGTCGTAAGCCTCGCCTTCCCATTGCTCAAAGATCACATCCGGACGCGCCGTTTCCGTCTCCTCGATCGACGGCTGAACCGCGTGACACTCCAGGCACAGCAAGTCTGCGGTGCGAAGGATACGATTGCGACGCACAATTGCCCCGCGAGAACCTGTGAACAGACAGACGGCGTTCTCCAGCCATCCGGCCAGCTCTACTTCTACTTCCCTGTCACCTCCGTTTTTCACGGTAAACTGCAGGACGGTCGCCGGAAGACTCGAGTCTTCGTAACTCAGCGGAACGAATGGGGAAAAGGCATCCAGCGTCACCGACACCGGCTCCGTTTCGTCTGCGTATTCAACGCGTGCGATCGGGTATTCGCCGCGAAACCGCACCTGCCGGAAACCAGACTGATCGAGTTTTCGCACTCGATCATCGATGCGCAGGACGAACCCTTGCTCGAGAGCAGAGGACGGGCGCATCGGTTTTGCATAATGCTCCGAACCGGTACCGATCCTTTGATTAAAAATGTCCCAATGCCAGAGCCGTCCGTCGCCGCCCAGATAGAGTTGGCCAGCACAAAGCCCTCCCACAGGCATGCCGATCCATTCGAGATCGCTACCGTCGTAAACCGTTGGCTTCCCTCGTTCGAAAAGCGAACGAATCCATTCGGGACTGAGTTTCTTGTCGCGGGGCACAAGATTCTCAAAATCAGCGGACTCAAACGGCCCAGCGATCGCATTCCACGGACGCACACCCAAGGCCACTGCACCAGCACCGGTCCAGCGAAGGAGATCTCGGCGGCTCACCTCCGACCGACAATCGCAAGATTGCGAACAACGCGTGGGTTCATTTTTCATCGAATTCTCGCACCAGTTCCACAGGCTGTTAGATGCAAAAGCGGGAATAGACTCCGCCCAGATTCTCGCGGTCTCCATCCCGCATCCGGCAACACGATCCCGGATTGTAACACTCGCTGCGGCAGTCAACACGTCGGGACGCCGCGAAAGGGGGCGGAAATAAATGACGAGCGGAACGAAAGATTGAAGAGAAACCGCGGATCGAACGGATAAGACGGATCTCCGCAGATCGGTCCGTGCCGATCCGTCCCCTCGGTCGAATCCGCGGTTTCTTCTCCTCCTTGAATCCAACCTGAACGCGATTTCCTCTCGCTCGTATCTTGTTGGTTCGACTGCCGTTGCCTGGACCGCTTGATCGGGGGCGTTCTGGATGTCGATCGAGCTGAAATCGGCGTCTTTCCGCGTCTTTCCGCGGCCACACACTCTTTGACGCACGATCCAGCGCAGGAGGGGGCCCGCGTACGGCATGGCAGTCGCTCGATTTCTCGCCGAGAGAACGACATTTTCGCGGTTCGCAGTGCGACGTGGCCGCTTTCGGGGACTTGTTTTCTGGCGATTGGCGTCCAAGAATCTTAATGCGGTTGGTCCGCGCCCTAGCCGCAGGTGGCTGAAAAGGGAAGACCCTCGTGAAGAGTATCCCAGCCCGCCTCCCATCGAGGCGACGGATGCGGTAGTCACGGCTTCTGGCCGTCACACTAACACTCAAGTAACGTACGGAGTCCAGGCAATGATCCGCTACGACGTTTGGATCTTAATCTTCGTGCTCTCCGGACTCGCCGGCTGCAGCGATGTAGTCGGCCAACAACAAGCCAAGTCCTCTCCGGAGGCCAAAAACAACTCGACTGCCGAGAAAAAAGCAATGTCCGAAAAGATCATACGAACTGAGAAAGAATGGAAGAAGTTGCTTTCCCGGGAGCAGTATCGGGTGTTGCGGATGAAGGGAACCGAGCCGCCTTTCCGTAACAAGTATGACAAGCACTTCGAGGAGGGAACCTACTCATGCGCCGCATGCGGGCTGGAACTTTTCGAATCCGATACGAAATTCAACTCCGGTTGTGGATGGCCAGCCTTTTACGCCGCGAAGGCAGGAGATCGAGTCAAATTGACGCCCGATTTCTCGTTGGGCATGGTCCGAACAGAAGTGACCTGCGCTCGCTGTGACTCACACCTCGGGCATATCTTTGCCGACGCGCCCCAAACGCCAACTGGGCAGCGCTACTGTATCAATTCCGTATCACTCACTTTCACGCCGAAGAGCGAGAAGGCGGAAAACGACGCCGCTGAGCGCAGCTCTTCTGACGAGAAACAACGGGCGACCGAACCGGAGGCGAAGGCAGAAGAAACACCAAGAGACAAGTGACACGCCTTAGAACCAGTTTCAAAACGTGAGCCGAAGGCGCTAGCCTCGGGCCAATTCTCTATGCGACTCGGCAAATCGTGGCCCGCGGCTAGCGCCGTCGGCTCACAAACTCGGTCCGTAACGGGTTTTG
>CAZFWV010000254.1:6507-9952 GCA_964522605.1 uncultured Pirellulaceae bacterium | reverse complement strand
TGGCATCGCGGACAATGATCCACCGTCGGCCAGGGACGATGAAAGCGATAGGCAAGATAGCCCGGGATGCCGATTAAAAGGACGAAGATCGCCCATCCCCAGGCGGCTCCGAGGTGAAGTTGCTTTTGTCGGCGAAAGCAGCAGACGGCCAGCGCTGCGGAAATCAGCAGCAGCAACAACGTTCCCAACCAGATCATCGGCAAAGACTCTCGCAACGACGGTCCACGGGCCTCGTCGGGCTCGAATGCGTATGCGACGACCAACTGCGATCCGTAGGCCAGCGGTACGGGGAATACCGCGGCCTCATAAAGCGGGTTGCTCAGGACAGAGGTCACGACGCGATCGTTCAGGTCGAGCTCCTGCCTAGCCGTGATCTTTCCGTCCGGTTGCAGCCAAATGAGCTCCTGAGGCCGGTCATGCCACTGGCAACGAATGAGGCACTGTCGATCGGGAAGCAGGTATGCCGTTAGCGCACCCCTGCGCAACTCCTCCGGAAGGGAAAAACGATCGGTGACGTTGCCCTCCGAATCGGCGAACAGCAACGCATCCTTCGTCCGCAGCAGGAGCTCATCCAGCCGTGGAGGACCGTAGATCATACGTTTGGGTGGCGTGGCTTCGGCCGTCGTACTCGCAATCATCAGCCCTTGCCCTGCAAACGTGTTCCGCACGCTAATCGACTGCAGATCACCGGCCTGATAAACCATTTCGGATTGGCGCCGCGCCAAGTCCATCCGCACGAGATTGCCTTGGGTCAGAAGAAACACTTTGGAACTCTGCATGCCAAACGTGATGTACGTGTAGGGCATCGTGCCAGGATTGATGTAGCCATGGGGCTGGGCGATTTGCGATGTGGGCTGGATGTCGCCCCGGAACGGGATTCGTTCCGCCGTCAGCAGTTCGTCCGAGCGAAATCCGTCTTTTCCCCAGATGGCGATTTGCCGCTTTGAATTCTTGTCAAAACCAACAACGTAGGCGTGACCGTCTGCGCGGCCATCGTGCACGAGATACCACCAGGTCGGGTCGTTGGATGCAGAAAAACCGAGTACGCGCTGGGACCATTCAGGCGTTCGCTCGAAGGGCGGCGCCGTACTGGCACCCGCGATCTGTTGTTGTGGTTCATCCGAGTCCAATTCGGCGCCATCGAGGTGTCGAGTCTCCAGCCGATTATTCGCGTAGTCCTGGGTCACGACGAGCGGTACGCCGTCACTTCGGACGGCCAGTTCATCGTACGCTTGCGGCGAAACGCGGCGGGCTTGCGAAAAGAAGGTCTGTGGGATCATGGTCAAGACAAACGCCCAGCACACGGACAATCCGACGGTAAGCAGGACGGCGACAAGGACGTGGGCGAGCTTGGTTCTGCCGGAATGCATCGAATGAATCTCCTCAGAAATCGCGCTGATCCGCCACGGAAAAAATCGTTTGAACGAGCAGAGCATCGACGACCAGCAACAGCAGCAATCCCAAGCCCCAGGACCAGGGGACGATATACACCATCACGGCTAGGAATCCTCCTCCCGCCAGCGGCAGCAACCGGGTCCCGAACCAGGATCCGGGACGCAGCCCGCTGAGAAAGGCACTCAAATAGACGACGGTCAGCACGGCCATCGTCTTGAGAAGCGGCAGCGTCATCGCCCACTCGAAAGGACTCGCGTGATTCCCCGGCGTGGCCGCCCACCAAGCATACAGGAAGACCGGGATGGCCATACCGAGCACAAGCCAGGTCAGACCAGAGAGCAATTTGACGGCCAGCACCATCTCGCGACGGGCCGGTCGATGCAGGAGAAAAAGAAACGTGTTGTGGAACAGCTCCCCCACCGTTTGCCAGAGTCCCAGGGCGACGGCCAATGCGGCCCCGATCAGGACGAAAGGGAAAACCGAACTCGGCGAAACGAACGGGATCAAATACTGGGCCTCGATCGGCGGCAAGGGCAGCCCCGTCAGACCTCCCAGCGCGTAAAGACCTGCGAGAAGTCCAATCAGCGCGATCCCCGCCGTCTCACGCAGCTCCTTGATGGCCAGCGTCTTCCACATGGCGCTCTTCCTCCGAAAAGACCGGCAAGGACCGTCGCGGCCCCCGCGTGTATTCGATGAACGCGTCCTCCAGATTCAGCTCGACCACTTCGATCGACCGAGGCTGTAGCGATTCGGCCAGTTGCTGCAGCTCCTGCGTGTAGTCCGAGACAACCAACTCCCATTGATGACCGAGCTGTCGACTGGAAATGATCCCCGCCGCTTCGGGAAACGGACGTGGCTCGCCGCCAAAGGTGAGCATCACCTTTCGCACGGATTGTTTGAAGTGCTCCGTCGGACAGTCGACCCGCAGCACGCCGTCGACCAGAATCCCGATCCGATCCGCAACTCGTTCCACGTCGCCGAGAATGTGCGAGCTGAACAGAATCGTGCGTCCCTGACGCTGAATAATCTGAATCATCGATTCCAGAAACTCGCGCCGAACAATGGTGTCCAAACCGAGCGTTGGGTCGTCCAGGATCAGCAGTTCCGGCTCCGAAGCGACGGCGAGTGCCAGCGAGAGTTGCGCACGCTGTCCGTTGGAGAGACGCCGGATCTTCGTCCGCTGGGGCAATTGGAAATGATCCAGAATTTGATCGAGCAGAGTCTGATTCCAATGCGGCTGGAGTCCCCGGGCAAATCGGCTCATCTGGTTCACCGTCATCCACCGATACAGCGGGTGCCCTTCGGCCAGATAGGCGATCCTGGCTCGCGTGGATGCTTCCAGCTCTCGAATGTCTTCGCCCAACAATTGCGCCTCGCCAAAATCCGGCCGGACCATGCCGACCAGCATCTTGATCGTGGTTGTTTTTCCGGCCCCATTCCGCCCCAGAAAGCCGTAAACGCTGCCGCGCGGAATGCGCAGGTCGAGCGAATTGACGACACGGCGTCCGCCGTAGTACTTGGTCAGCCGATGCGTCACGATGGCATCCGACATCACGTGTCCTTTCTTCCGCGCACTAACCCGGAGGATCGTTCCAGCGAAACTGCCCCATCCGCTTGGTGATCAGCTCCTCGACCTCCTCGGCAGAAAACCCCAGATGCACCGCCTCGATCAACAGTTGATCGACCTGCGACTGTAACCGCTGCCGGCGCGCCTGCTTGGTCAATTCGGGTTTCGCCTGCGTGGCAACAAACGCTCCCGTTCCCGGACGCGTGTGAATCACGCCTTCCCGTTCCAGTTCCGTGTAGGCCCGCGCAATCGTGTTCGGATTGACAACCAGCTGGCGAGAGAGAGTGCGCACGGACGGAAGGCGTTCCCCCGGCTCCACTTTTCCCCGCGCGGCCGCCTCGCGGATCTGGTCGACCAGCTGCCGGTAGATTGGCTTGCCGCTGCCGGTGTCGATTTGCAGTTCCATGGTCATTCCTCAACTGTACTAATACTACTAGTACACATAGGGCGCGTCAAGAGCATCCTGCTCCGGCACCTTCCGGG
>CAZFWV010000254.1:0-6407 GCA_964522605.1 uncultured Pirellulaceae bacterium | reverse complement strand
ACCAGCGACGGTAGGACGGAAGGGCGGCCGATCGAGTAATAGGCGAAGCCGGCATCGGCTGCGTCTTGCGGATCGTAGAGATTGCGGCCGTCAAAGATCACCGGCGAGGCCATTCGCACTTGCATTTCGGCGAAGTCGGGCGTTCGGAACTCGGTCCATTCGGTGGCGATCGCCAGCGCGTCGGCGCCGTCGAGTGCCTGCATGGGTTCAGGGAAGTACTGCAGACGGTCGTCATAGATGGCGCGGACGTTGTCCATCGCTTCGGGATCATGAACGTGCACGTTGGCTCCCAATTCGAGCAGCCGGTCGACCAGAACCAGCGCGGGTGCCTCGCGAATATCATCCGTCTTGGGCTTGAAGGCCAAGCCCCACACGGCGATGGTCTTCCCGGTCAGGCGGCCCTCGAAATGCTGTTCGATTTTTTGTTGCAGCACGAGTTTCTGCTGTTGGTTGACCCACTCGACCGCGTCGAGAATTCGGGGATCGAGGTCGCAGTCGCGAAACGTATTGGCCAGCGCGCGAACATCTTTGGGAAAACAGCTTCCGCCGTACCCGACTCCCGGAAAGAGGAACGCGAACCCGATCCGGCTGTCGTGGCCAATTCCGCGTCGAACGTCATTGATGTCGGCGGAAAAATGTTCGCACAGGTTTGCCATCTGATTGATGAAGCTGATCTTCGTGGCCAGCAAGGCATTGGCAACGTACTTCGTCAACTCGGCGCTTTCGGGTGACATCACGAGAAACGGCTTGTCGGTGCGCAGGAAGGGGGCATACAGGCGATGGAGTAGGTCGGCATCGCGCGCGTCGCGCACGCCCACAACCACTCGATCGGGCTTCGTAAAGTCGTCGATGGCTGCTCCTTCTTTCAGAAACTCCGGGTTGCTGGCCACGCGACAATCCCAGCCGGTGCGTTGTTTCAGGCGTGCGAACAGTTGCGCGTTACTACCGACCGGGACCGTACTCTTGGTGACGACCAGTGTATCTGGGTCGAGCACCTCGGCCAGTTGATCCGCGACCGTCCAGAGCGCGCGCAGGTCGGCGGAACCGTCGATCGAGGACGGCGTGCCCACTGCGAGGAAGATCACATCGGCGCCCTCCGCGCCCTCGGCCAAGCTCGTCGTAAAGCGCAGTCGACCGGCCTGGATATTGCGCCGGACCAGGTCAGAAAGCCCTGGCTCGTAGATCGGAATCCGACCGCTGCGGAGCGCCTGGATTTTGGCTTCGTCGATATCGACACAGACGACATCATTGCCACTGTCTGCGAAGCAAGTGCCTGTCACCAAGCCCACATATCCGGTACCGACGACGGTAATCTTCATGTTGATGCGACTCCCAATACGTGCAATCGACAGAACGGGATTCCGTTTGTGCGTGGCGTAAGCCGTCGGGCAGGACCTGCCGGTCACCGACCCCTCCAATGATAGGCCCCAGATTGAAAACAGACGGGGAAAAGAAACGCCTCAGTCATTCGCCGAGGCTGAAGTGGGTACCGCTCCGCGGCTTGGTTCCGGCGTTTGTTCTGCGACCCGGGGGCGTCTATGGCGGGGATGCCGAAGCCCGGAGAGGAACCACGGATGCAACGGGGGAGACGGGTAGCCACCGATCCCGCCGCGGGCGGTCGACACCCGTGCGATCCGCGGTTTTCGATCGGTTTGCGTACCGTGGGGACACCGCTGCAGTGTCCTCCGGCCGGGCGATTCTCTGATCGATTTGCCACTTCCGGCGCGACTTGTACTCCGCGACGATCCGCGTTCCTCCGCGGCTTTCCTCTCCCGCCTCTTCCAAATCGGATGGGCGCAACGGCTCGGGAATCGTACTTCCGGGCGCATCGAATGTTGGCCGTGGCGCCTTCGAAGACCTATTCTTCGGGATCGGTTTCCGGCTCCGCCCGTGGCTCCTCGCCCGGCAGTTCGTCCACCTGCGGTTCTTCGTTCTGCAGCTCTTCGACCAACGGCTCGTCGTCTTCGCTGTCTTCCTGCGGGACGCGGACCACGGCGGTGAGCGTGTCACCCTCGTCGAGGCTCATGATCCGCACGCCTTGGGTGTTGCGTCCAATCACGCTGACCTCCTCGGCACGAATCCGTTGGATTTTTCCCCGCGCGGTCATCATCAGGATTTCGTCGGCATCCGTGACGCGCACGATGCCGATCACGGGGCCGTTCCGATCCGTCGTCTTGATATCGATCAGTCCCTTGCCACCGCGGCGTTGCGTTCGGTAGCGAGCCGAGGAGGAAGCATCTTCTTCGGCCGAAGCTTGACCTTCCTCGGCGGAATTCGGGCCGAAGTTCGTTCGCTTGCCATAACCATGCAGGCAGGTGGTCAAGAGCGTGGCGTCGGGGTCGGCGACGACCATTCCGACGAGTAGGTCGCCCTTGGACAAGCTGATCCCTTTCACACCACTCGTGTTGCGTCCCATCGGCCGTACGTCCGATTCGTTGAAACGGATCGCCATGCCGTGGGCGGTCGCCAGGACGACTTCATCACCGGGTTTGGTGATCACGACATCGACCAGTTCGTCATCCTCGCGTAACTTAATCGCGATGATTCCGCCTTTCTTGGGACGGCTGTAGGCTTCCAACGGCGTTTTCTTCACCAGTCCTTCCTGCGTCGCCATCATCAGAAAATGGCCCGGCAGATCGAAGTCTCGGACTGCGCGACAATCGGCGATCTTTTCGCCTTCCTCCAGATTCAGCAGGTTCACGATCGCACGCCCGCGACTTTCTCGACCGAGTTGAGGCAACCCATAGACCTTCTGCCAATAGACTTTGCCTTTGTTCGTGAAAAACAGCAGGTAGGCATGTGTGCTCGCGACAAACACGTGTTCGATCGGGTCTTCTTCCTCCGTCTTCGCTCCCTTCAGGCCCTTGCCGCCGCGGCGCTGAGCACGATAAACACTGGTCGGGGTCCGCTTGATGTAGCCCTGATGGCTGATCGAGACGACCATGGTTTCTTCGGTAATCAGATCTTCCAGATCGATTTCTCCGACTTCTTCCCCGCTGATTTCGGTGCGCCGTGAGTCCCGATACTTGTTGCGAATCTCCTCCAGTTCCTCGCGGATGATTGCCATAATGTTGGCATCGTCGGACAGGATCCGCAGGTATTCCGTGATTTGGTCGAGCAGTTTCTTGTGTTCTTCGGCCAACTTTTCCTGCTCGAGATTGACCAATTGGCCGAGCGTCATCCGCAGGATCGCGTCGGCCTGCACGGCCGTCAGAGTGTACACGTCGGCTTGGCCCCGCTCTTGTTGGAACAGGCGAAAACCTTCGTCGCCGAGGGCTCGCTGCATCATGGCAGCCGGACATTCGACTCCCATCAGACCGACTTTGGCTTCGGCTTGTGTTCGTGAGGCACGAATGATCCGAATGATCTCATCGATATTCGCCAGGGCCAGCAACAGTCCTTCGACCGTGTGCTTGCGCTTCCGACCGCCGGCGAGCAGGAACTCCGTGCGGCGGCGAATGACGGTCATTCGGTGCCGCAGGAATTCCTCCATCAGCGCCTTAATCGAGAGCGTCCGTGGCTTCCCATCCACGAGTGCCAGGAGGATGATGGAAAAGGAATCCTGGAGCGGAGAGAACTGATAAAGCTGATTCAGCACCACATCCGGATCGGCGTCGCGCTTCAGGTCGATGACCAACCGGACCGGTTCCTTGAGGTCACTTTCATCGCGGATTCCGGAGATTCCCTGGATTCGGCCATCGTTGACCAGGGCCGCAATCCGTTCGACGACTCGATCGCGAAATTGCTGATAGGGGATTTCCGAGACGACGATCCGCGAGCGACCGCGTTCGTTCTCTTCGATTCGCGCGCGAGCACGGACGGTGATCGTTCCCCGTCCTGTGTGATAGCCACGCCGAATACCGCTCCGACCACAGATCACACCACCGGTTGGGAAGTCAGGCCCCGGCACAATTTCCAGCAGTTCGTCGATCGAGATCTCCGGCGTATCGATCAATTGGATGAGCGCGTCGCAGACCTCCGACAGATTGTGCGGTGGAATCGAGGTGGCCATGCCAACCGCGATACCGCTGGAGCCATTGACCAATAGGTTCGGGAACCGCGAAGGCAGAACCGTCGGCTCCAGTCGACTTTCGTCGTACGTCGGGACGAAATCGACCGTGTCCAGCTTCAAGTCGTCGAGCATCTGGGCGGCGATGGCGGACAGACGCGCCTCGGTGTACCGCATCGCCGCGGGGGGAAGACCGGCGATCGAGCCGAAATTGCCCTGCTTGTCGATCAGCGGGTGACGCATGTTCCAGTCCTGCGCCATCCGGACCAGGGTCGGATAGATCACACTTTCGCCGTGCGGGTGGTAGTTGCCGCTCGTGTCACCGGAGATCTTCGCGCACTTGACGCGCGAGGAACCGGGACCCAGGTTCAAATCGTTCATCGCGACCAGAATGCGTCGCTGCGACGGCTTCAGTCCGTCTCGCGCGTCGGGCAGAGCCCGCGCAACGATTACGCTCATCGCGTAAGTCAGATAGCTGTCTTTCAGCTCCTCTTCGATGGGCAGCTCCAGCAACAAGCCCTCGCCGTTGCCGCCGTCGTCACCACTGCCCTCCTGAGGCTCCTGCTCCTCCCGATCGTCCGGGTCGCGGGGGTCCGATGCCAATCTATCGTCCTTTCAACAAGCGTCGTCAGCTCCTCCCTCGACGCTCCTTCACAGCCGCCGTGCCAGGGAGGACCACAAGACCGTTGCCAAGCCCGCAATTGTAGCAGTTTTCGCCCCCGTTCACAACTGCCGGTGATCGTTCTAAGTAGCTTGGCTGTCTTGAGTTGTGACTACAAGTTTGCTGCTCGTCACGGCCTGCCGAAGATGCGCCCCCACGACCACCAAGTCCCGAACGGGTGGCCCTCGAGATTCCGCACCCTTTCTTGCGAAATGCAGGACGCAGGGCCGCGGAATCGCGCGGAAAAACGCTGTGGGGAGTCCATTTCGCACGAAGAATACCGCGGACGCGGGCGATCCATGCCGCGCGGTTGGGCGGCGGTTGGCTCAAGCGAGAGGAGATGGGACAAGCACAGGACCGGGAAGAGGGCGGGAACCACGTCAGATGATACGGAGCGAACGGAGGTTCACGGACGGATCGATTTCCGTCTTCCCCATTCGCTTATCAACCGCGGCGACCGAGCCCGCCCGTTAACTCGCTTTCCACCAGGGGTAGCCCTTGAAGAAGCCCTGATCGGTGTAGGTTGCCAGTTGGGCACCGAGTAAGAAGATCCCGATCAGCAACGCAGCGAGAGAGACCATCAGCATCACGGCATAGATGTCAAACGACTGCTTCTTCAGCGCAAACGCATCCCGACCCGAAGCCTTCCGCGCACGCGGCTTTTTCGGTGCCTTCTCCTTCTTGGCCTTGACCTTCGGGGCCTTATCGGATTTCGACTTTCGTTTGAACACGATCGCCCTCTTGTATCGGTGCGTTTCGCTGCTTGATCCGTCCGACGGCTCGGTCCGGTGCAACCTTCGTAATCTCGGCGCGACCTAAGAACTTGTCACGACGCGATACGACCACAGTATGTCCGGGCTTGATGCCGTCATCCTCTCCAATGGAAATCTCGATCATTTCCGGTCCAACCGCCAAGACCTCACCCAAGACCTGTGGCGGAATGTTGTCTACCGGACTGTCTACGTTCAGGTCGTAAGCCTTCAAGACGGTCGTCGCGCGGGTGTAATCCTGCGCCAGTTCCTGCAATCGCTGCTCAAGTCGCTCCTGAATCCCCTGCGCCTGATGAATCTGATCCGTCAGCTGCCGAACTCGATCGAATTGTTGATCTCGGTCTTGTTGGGCCACCAGGATTTCCTGCTGCAGCACCTGGATCTGTTCCTTGAGCTGATCCAGCTGGCGCTGCGCGTTTTGCATCGCATCAATAGCCTGACGCTGCTGGGCGAGCAGGTCACTGTATTGTTGATTTCGCGCCTCGAATTGCTGCTGCTTTTCCTGGACCTGAGTTTCGAGTCGAGCCAGCGCGGCGCGCCGGGCGGCCCGCTCATGGGCCAGTCGGTTCTCCATCTGCAGTCGCTCGTCACGCAGCTGCGCGTTTTCGTCTCGATACTTGGTGACTTCGGCCTGTGTCTCCTTCGCCAAGTCGCGCCAGTTGCGATGCGTGTGATACACCGCGACTGCGAAGGCCATGAACAACAGGCTCATCACCAAAATCAGCATCGTGAAGATCTTGCCAACCAGATTCATGCCACGTTTCCTACGGCGCGGTTCACGGAGTGACACTCAGCGCAGGGGCCGCTCGCAAATGACCCCGAGGGGGCGAAGCGAACTGTACAAAAGGGCCCCCAACTGAAGGTGAGCACGAGAGATACGTCCACAAAAACCCAGTATAGTCAGGCGGATTTTGGACTGTCAACGAATCCAGGCGAATTGGGTGAGTTGGGGAAAACTGGCATGTGG
>CAZFWV010000253.1:2786-9964 GCA_964522605.1 uncultured Pirellulaceae bacterium | reverse complement strand
CAGAACAAAAGTCTGCTGCGAGACGATCATGGCCTGTTTTTTTTCTTTTGACGGGATCGATGGCGTCGGCAAGACGACCCAGATTCAGCTCTTCCGAGAGTGGCTGCAGAGCCGTGGGCACTCGGTCGTGGTCTGTCGCGATCCGGGGTCGACGCCACTGGGGGAACGGATTCGAGAGCTCCTTCTGGCTCGTTCGGAAATCGCTCTCGGTATGCGCGCGGAGATGCTGCTCTACATGGCCGCTCGGGCACAATTGGTGGACGAGGTGATCCGCCCCGCCTTGTCGGACCGGAAGTCGGTGATCGCCGATCGATTCTTGTTGGCCAACATTGCGTACCAGGGTTACGCGGGCGGCTTGGGACGAGACGTGCTCTGCGAAGTTGGTCGTGTGGCAACCGACGGGCTCACGCCGACATTGACGTTCCTGCTGGATCTCGATCCCGTGGTGGCGGCCCAGCGCCGCGACCGGGAACCAGATCGGATGGAGCAGCGTGGAAATGAGTTCCTGAGGCGCGTTCGACAAGGGTTCTTGGCCGAAGCGGAGCGATGTCCGGAATCGATCGTGGTGATTGATGCGTCGGCCAATCCGCGGCAAGTTCATGTGGCCGTGTGTGAAGCAGCTGAACGCGTGATCGATCGGGGGATGATCTGATGGTCTGGTGTGGTGTCGAGGGGCATGATCAGGTTGTTGAGCAGTTTCGGCGCAGCGTGGCGCAGGGACGCCTGGCCAGTTCGTTTCTGTTCATTGGACCGCCCGGGGTCGGAAAAAGGCTGTTCGCCGTCCGATTGGCCCAAGCTCTGTTGTGTGAAACTCGACCGGAAACTGCACTGGAACCGTGCCTCGCGTGTTCCGCGTGTCAGCAAATCCATGCGGGCAGCCACCCGGATGTCGACGTCGTCTCGCGTCCCCCGGGTAAAGCCGTCATTCCAGTGGAGTTGTTCATCGGAGATCGCGAGCACCGGTCTCAGGAGGGCCTCTGCCATCGCTTGGCCCTGAAGCCGTCGGTGGGCCGGCGCCGAGTCGCGATCATCGATGACGCCGACTACCTGAACCCGGAGGGTGCCAATTGCCTGCTCAAGACGCTCGAGGAGCCGCCGCCGGGGTCCGTCCTGATCTTGATCGGGACCAGTCTGCAGCGCCAACTGCCCACGATTCGCTCCCGCTGCCAGGTCGTTCGCTTTCAACGGCTGTCCGATGAGTTCGTCGAGTCGTATCTGCAGCAGAATGCAATCCTGGCCGAGGGGCAGCCGACTCAAGACCTGGTCCAGCTTGCCGATGGGAGCCTGGAGCAGGCCGCCCAGTTCGCCGGTGCCGAGTGGGCGGGTTTCTGGGATGCCTTGCGGGCACGGCTTAGCCAAGCCTCGGTCGACACTCAGGAGCTGGCGAAATGGACCCTCGAATTCGTGGAGGCCGCCGGTTCGACGACGCCCGTTCGTCGGGACCGACTACGGTGGATCGTCCGCCTGTTCCTGTTGTTCTATCGCCAACGCTTGTTCGCTCGAGTGGGAGCAATGCCGCCCGGATCGGAGTCGTCTTTCGAGGGGACAACCAGTGATTGCGTCGAAGACGATGCGCGCCGCATCGACCGCTGTTCGGATGCGCTCGTCCAAATCGATGCCAACGCGAATCTCGCCACGCTGATCGAATGTTGGATCGACGACCTTTTCCCACTGAACTCCGCGGTGTCCGCCGGACCCGCGGTTCGCAGTCGCTGAGCACGGATGCCTCGCCATTTACCAATCAGGAGGCTGCCTCGTCGCTGCCCACCCCAAAGGCGGTAATGACCAAGTGTCGAGCCGACGCCTGATGCCGATGCTCGCAGAGGTAGATTCCCTGCCAGATTCCCAGGCGGGGGCGCCCATTCGCCAGGGGAATTGTGAGCGAGCTGCCCAGTAAAGAGCACTTGACGTGGGCCGGCATGTCGTCGCGGCCTTCCAATGTGTGAACGTACGGGAAGGCCTCGGGAACGATCCGCGACGTGGCCATTTCGAGATCCACCTGAACGTCCGGATCCGCATTTTCATTCAGTGTGAGTGATGCCGAGGTGTGCTGCAGGAAAACATGCAGGATCCCGATGCGAATCCGATGAACCGTTGGAACGGCATTCAGCACCGCGGGTGTGATCAGGTGAAACCCGCGTCGATAGGGGGGCAGCGTGAGCTCTTCTTGGATCCAGATCATCGTTCGTTCCTCCACGTGACAAACTTCCGAGACCCGGGAATCCGGACCGTTGTTTAGTTTTTTCTTGACTGCCTCGTTTGCCGGACCAGGATCACTGTTTCTCGGGGAAGTCGCCGTTCGGCGAAATCGCGCGGAAAGCGGACCAAAAGGATTGACTTCGGGCAGGGGGAGACAATAATCACGTGTTTGCACCCTCGTACGTCTCGCACCCGGGGTGCGAGATCCCGCCACCATTGAAGTATATCGCTTCACGGCCTCTGGCTCTTGGTTTTACGGCCGCGTTTTCCTAGTGACTGAACGAGGGGACGCTCCAGGAGTTGAGTGACCGGATCCATACAATCACTGTGTTTTATTGTTTTTTCGGAGTGGAGGAAGATTGGTTCCATGCAGTCTGGGAATGTAAGGAATGTATTTGAGGCCATTTTGAAGTATGGCCATGACGAAGATTTTTGTCCGGAAGCCTCCTCGGAGTTCGAGGCGACGAGTGCTCCGGCTGGTTCGGCGGAGAAGATCGAGACTCTCCGTCGTCGGGTTGAACTCGGCCATCCGCTATGGCATGTCGATGACCGCTCGGACTACAGCGGTCTGACGGGCGCGGTTCGTCCTCGCGAGTAGCGACATCGTCCGGTAGCGTTCGGGCAGATCGCTGCCTGCGCGTGGTGAGAAAAAAACGCAGGGCACCCTCAACGGGTGCCCTGTTTTCATTTCGGCACGTCGTCTCGTATTCGGAGACGATGGCCTTTCGATGGAACCGCGCGGGTGCCGCGCGGCTTGGGAATTCGGTGACCGGTCAATCACGGACCGTCGAATTGCTCTGGGGGATTCACGACTTGGTCGTCGGCGGTTCCTTGTCCGTGAGTTCCGTCCGTAAAACTGTCACGTTGGAGGGGGCTTGGATTCCCAGACGCACTTGGCTGTCGCTTACCCGAACGATCGTGATCTCGATCGAGTCCCCCAGCATGATTTTCTCGTTCTTCTTCCGAGAAAGAACCAACATGTTCCGCCCTTCCCTCCCGATAGGAATGGAGTTTTTTTGAGTTTAACCCGCGCGCCGACTGAATTGGTTGTTCGCCGGTTGGGCATTCCAGGCGGGTGCGGCCATCAGCCGCAATTTCTGGTAGCGTTCGCCCGTTGCTCCGTAGAACAGCACCGTATTCCGTTCGGTATCCCAGATTGCCGTGAAACGAACGCTTCGAGGACCATGCAGACAGAAGTAGATTCCGCAGGGTCTCGCATTACGGGTCAACACCTTTTCCGTCATCGGGAAGATGCCAACTTCAAGTTTCTCGTGGGCACAGAGGGTTTGATAAACGAAGTCCTTTAGCTCTTGAAGATTCCGGGCATTAGGTTGATGTGCCATCATCGACAAGACTCACTCCCTTGAATAAATGCGGATTCAATCGTTCGCCAAACGAGTGAGCACGTACCGGCAGCGCAGGACAGCCCGAGGGCTCGAGAGAGTCTTCCCGGCAGAAGAGTGAATCACTCGCCGGGGGCTATGTGGGCTATATTCGCGCGGTCCACCGTGACCGCGATTTCTCAACCGGATAACGTACTACCAACGGATCGAAAGTCGCTTTGAACACGCAATCCGCCGGCTGAAGTAGTATCGGCTGAGTGGGTAAGATAATTGCGTGAGGCAGCCAACTCAGATTGTTGATTTCGGGATAGCTGGCCTGCCGGATCGGATTTTTCCTTCTTTCGCTAATGATGCGCGCGAAAGAATTCGCGAAAGGCGACTTGGCGATAGGTCGAGTGTTCTGCTTCCCACTCTTGGACTTTCTGCCGCTCTCGATCCGAAAGCGTCCAGATCATCTGATGCCGACTCTCTTGTTCGACGACGACTTTTCCCTCTTGCTTCACCCTCGCAATCACACGGACCGGCAACCGTTCCTGCTCGGCAAGACGCTCGTTAAGACGCAGGCGCACTCCCGGAGGCAGAGGTCGGAACAGTGCATTGAGATGCGTATACCAATGGGCAAACAGCTGGTATTGTTGCGAACGGTCGACGTCGGGAACGGCCGTCGTGGTGACTTGATAATCCCAGACCGGGCTGAGTAATTCGAGTTGACCGGTCGCCGGATCGAATCGCTCCGCGAAGTTCGGCTCCGCCGCGAAGCGAACGAGCGGATTCCGCGACTCGCGAGCACGTGCCTGTTCGGCGGCAACGAATTGCAGCAGTTCATCCACGGTTAACGTAGTTTGTGTCTGAGAGTCTTCGTCGGTCAGGCGAAACAGGCGAGCTGCGCCATCAAAGACGGTTGCTCGTCGTGGGGGAGTGAGGGTGAAGTCGTAGATCCGGTTGAGGTGGAAAACCGTCAGGTTTTCGGCGACCGGCTTCTGTTTTCCGCCTTCGAAGACTTGCGTCGCAATCGCAAAGTCTTCCGCCCGGACCGAGGCTGCACCGACCAACAGAAAGACAAAAAGCAGAAAGTGACATGCAGCCAGTTGGCGAAGATAAGAACTCATAGCGAACTCCCTGGACGGATCTGCTAGACTTACTCGCTTGGTCGGAGTAGCAGGACGATACTGAAGCTCCACGGTACGTGTCCACCCGAGTCCCGTCGTATCGAGCACAAGAGTGCGACCAGAGTGCGGGGCGGCGAGTACGAGCTGTCGATGACATCACATCCATTGCTTGCATCCATCCGAGACAAATCGGCGGTCCTGGGCGTCATTGGCTTGGGATACGTCGGGTTGCCCCTCGTCCGAGCCTTTGTGGAGAAAGGCTTTCGCACGATTGGTTTTGACGTGGACCAGCGGAAGGTGCAATCGCTGCAACGTGGGCAATGTTACATCAAGCATCTGCCTGCTGACTGGATCGAGGCGTGTGTCGCCAGCGGACAGTTCGAACCCACGGCAGAAATGCAGCGACTTGCGGAGCCAGATGCGCTGCTGATTTGCGTCCCGACCCCCCTGAGTGACAGCCGCGACCCGGATCTGACCTATGTCGCCTCCACGACGGAGCAAATTGCCAACGTCCTGCGACCCGGCCAGCTGATCGTCCTCGAGAGCACCACCTATCCCGGCACCACGCGGGACGTGATGGTGCCGATTCTCGAACGATCCGGACTCAAGATTGGACAAGATTTCTTCGTGGCATATAGTCCGGAACGCGAAGATCCAGGAAATCCCCAGTTCACTGCGAGCAGTATCCCCAAAGTGATTGGAGGGATGGATCCCGTCAGCCTGGAGCTGGCGGTGGCCTTGTACGAGCAGGCGGTTGTACAGACCGTGGCCGTTTCCAGCTGTGAGGTGGCGGAGGCCTGCAAGATTCTCGAAAACACCTACCGCTCGGTGAACATTGCCATGGTCAACGAGCTGAAGCTGTTATTCACGCGATTGGGAATCGACATCTGGGAAGTGATTGATGCGGCCAAGACCAAGCCGTTCGGGTTTCAGGCGTTCTATCCGGGTCCCGGTCTGGGCGGTCATTGCATCCCGATTGACCCCTTTTATTTGAGTTGGCTGGCGCGCAAGAGTGGTTTGATGACTCGCTTTATCGAACTGGCGGGTGAGATCAACTCCGCAATGCCGGAATATGTGGTCCAGCGTGTGGCGGAGGCACTCAATCGAGTTCGCAAGCCACTGCACGGCAGCCGAATCGGGATCCTGGGCGTGGCGTACAAACGCGATGTCGACGATCCCCGAGAAAGCCCCTCGTTTCGCTTGATGGAGCTGCTGCTGGCTGCGGGAGCGGACATTTCCTACAACGACCCCCACATTCCGCATCTACCCAGCATGCGACACTACGAACTGCCCGAGCTGTCGAGTCAGGCACTGACGCCGGATTGGGTCGGCGCACAGGACTGCCTGCTGATCGCGACCGATCATTCGGCCTACGACTATCCGTCGATTGTCCGTCACGCGCAGTTGGTCGTCGATACGCGCAATGCGACGCGTGAGGTGACCGAAGGTCGCGAGAAGATCGTCAAGGCGTAGGCGTCCCCGCGCGGGCAGCACGACGACTGAGTCGGTCCGCCCAGTAGATGGGTTCCGGCAAGCGGTGGTGCCCGAGCAATTGCTGGACGAGTTGCACAGCCTGCTCGACATCGATCTGATTTCCGGGCGAGACGTAGATCGGCTTCCGCGTGCGTTTCCAGGGGAGCAAGGCGGCGCCGAGCGGCTGTCCCTGCTCGTCGCGAATCTTCCGTTCTTCGCCGAATCGCAGATGGGCCAGATCCACGCGGCCGTAGAGCAGTTTCTTGGTCACGCCGATCGTGGGAATCTCCGCGGCGATGCCCAACATGGCTGCCAGCCCCATTCTTCTCGGGTGGGCGATCCCCGCGCCATCCACGACGAGCACATCGGCCAATCGCCCTTCGGCTCGCACCTGCTGCAGTAGCTCAAGCAGTACCGGTAGCTCGCGAAAGGCCAGGTATGATGAGATGTACGGGAACGTGACGATCTGTTGCACGGTTACCGACAGGCTGACTTCGCGCGTCAGAGGATCAACTTCGACATACGTGGCAAAGCCCCAGGGGGAGCGATAGGAGACGTCCACGCCGCCGATTGTTCGCGGTTGGCTCATGCTGCCACTCTGCCGCCCATGTCCCCGCATTTCCTGCTGTAGCCGCTCGAGCTGCTGCAACGGTGCCGTACTCTCAAAGGCGGAAAAGCCATGAGTTCGCAGATCGACGCGCCGCTCGCGACAGGGGACTGTCTCGGAGCGGAGTCGCATGAGCTTTTCGTCCGCGTGACCGGAGACGTACCCGCCCAGCGATCCGTCGGCTCGGACAACGCGATGACACGGACAGTCCGACTTATGATCGTGGTGCAGAACATAGTGTCCGACCCAGCGACTGGCCACTCGATTTCCCAAGTGATCGGCGAGCGTTCCGTGGGTCGTGACTCGGCCCGGCGGGATCTGCCGCAGCAAATCGTCCAAATGCCCGGGCAGGTCGGGCAGGTTGCGAAGTTGTTCGCGGATCCAGCCGGCTTGACGCACTCTCATCAGCCCTTCAAGATGCCTCTCCGATAGGAGCTACAATTGACG
>CAZFWV010000253.1:0-2686 GCA_964522605.1 uncultured Pirellulaceae bacterium | reverse complement strand
GAACCACGCTCTGACAAATCACTCGTTATCCACTCCATCCCATCGGGGTCCAGCAAAAGTGTCCAAAATCCAACGAATCCTCGTCACCGGTGGAGCCGGTTTCTTGGGGTCTCATCTCTGCGAACGTCTGGTCAACGACGGTCACGATGTGATCTGCCTGGACAATTTCTTCACGAGTCAAAAGTCGAACGTCCAGCAGCTCCTGGGTCGTCCGAACTTCGAGCTGATTCGCCACGATATCACGATTCCATTGTGGTTGGAGGTGGATCAGATTTACAACCTGGCTTGTCCCGCAGCTCCGGGGCACTACCAATACAACGCGATCAAGACGATCAAGACGTCGGTCTTGGGTGCGATCCACGTGCTGGGGATGGCCAAACGCTGTCAGGCGAAAGTCTTGCAGGCGTCGACGAGCGAAGTGTACGGTGACCCAGAGGTTCATCCGCAGAGCGAATCTTACCGGGGGAATGTCAACGCGATTGGTCCGCGGGCCTGTTATGACGAAGGCAAACGGGCTGCCGAGACACTCTTCATGGATTACCACCGGATGAACCGCGTCAACATTCGGATCGTGAGAATCTTCAACACGTATGGACCTCGGATGCATCCGTTCGACGGTCGGGTGATCTCGAATTTCATTCGCCAGGCGCTCAGCGGTGAAGACATTACGCTCTTTGGCGACGGCAGTCAGACTCGATCCTTCTGCTATCGAGATGACTTGATCGAGGGCATGATCCGCATGATGGAAGCTGAAGACGACTTCACCGGTCCGGTGAATCTCGGAAATCCAGGGGAGTTCACGATCGCCGAATTGGCGCAGAAGGTCATTGAGTTGACCGGTGCGAAATCCGCAGTCGTGCATCGACCGTTGCCGGCGGATGATCCGACGCGACGGCGGCCCGATATCACACTCGCCAAGCAGCGACTCGGCTGGGAACCTCGTGTTCCGCTGGAGGAAGGCTTACAGCGAACGATCGAGTGGTTTCGCCAGATCGATCTGGATCACTATCGGCCCCCGACACCGAACTATTGACGACGCTTCTCAACCGTCCCAGGGAGAGTCCTGATCATGCCGCTGCTGCTAACCGGAGGCGCCGGATTCATCGGCAGCCACCTGACCGAACGGTTGCGCCAGGTGACCGATGAACGGATCGTCTGCCTGGACAATTTCAACGATTACTATAATCCGACTCTGAAGCGAGATAACGCGGCCCGTCTGCGAGAGATTCCGAACGTGACCGTCGTGGAAGCGGATTTCTGCGATCGGCAGGCGGTCGAGCAAATCCTGCGACAGCATGCCATCGACCAGGTCGTGCATCTGGGGGCGTACGCAGGCGTCCGGTATAGCGTGCAGGACCCGGCAATCTACGAACGGGTGAATGTTGGGGGGACGCTTGTGCTGCTTGAGGCGGTTCGCCACCATCCGGTTCGGCGTTTCCTGCTGATCTCGTCGTCTACGGTGTACGGTCGTGGCGCTGCGATCCCCTTCTGCGAAGACGCTCCGCTAGGCATTCCCGCTAGTCCCTATGGAGCAACAAAGCGCGCGGCCGAACTGCTCGGACTCACCTACCATCAATTGCATGCGGTTCCGGTCGTCTGCCTGCGACCGTTCAGTGTCTACGGTCCTCGCCTGCGACCCGATCTGGCCCTCACGATCTTCACGGACGCGATCGAGTACGAGAAACCGTTTCCGCTCTTTGGCGACGGGTCAATTCGGCGAGATTACACGCATGTCCACGATATTTGTGATGGATTGATTGCCGCTTTGGCTGCCGAGGAGGTCGTAGGCGAGACGATCAACCTGGGGCACAGCGAACCGGTCGAGATGCGGCAATTGATCGCGCTGATCGAACAGGCGCTGGGCAAGAAGGCACGAATCGACCCGCGCCCGGAACGTCCCGAAGATCTGCCCGTCACGTACGCCGACCTGCGAAAAGCCAACCGCTTGCTCGATTACGCTCCGCGCGTGCCTCTGGAAGACGGCGTACGGGATTTTTGCACCTGGTTTCGGCAATGGCATCAGACGCGGTGAGCATGGGCGGCGCAGAATTGGATCATCAGCCGCGGAAGCACGCGGATACTCGCGGATGAGGCGATTATCCACCGCCGCATCCCGTCCGTCTCCCGCACGCCCTATTTGCCCGGCAGTTCCAACACGGCCTTTCACCTGCACTTCCGTGTGATCCGCGCTATTCCGCGGCCGCCCTTCTTCCTAAGTTGGAACGTTATCCAGCTCCGACTCGCCAAGCGAGATTCGAGCCCGTAGGATAGGGAGGTCTTCGCTGAATGCCCGAGCGACCCGTGATTTCACAAGGAGCTATTCCGTGCGATTCGAAAGCCATCCTCTGTTGCGAGTCCCTGTTCCGCATCGTCCGACGCGCCGAAAGAACTTGGGGGTTCTCGTCAGCATTGCCGTCGCATGGGGATTGGGGGGCGGCGTCCCTTCGCGAGCGGCCGAGCCGACCGCGGCTGCCCCCGTCGAGTCTTTATCGCAGAGCCTAGATCAGGCGATCCAGTGGACGTCCCTGTTCGATGGGAAATCGCTCGCCGGCTGGAAGATCACACGCTTTGGTGGTGAAGGGGACGTGCTCGTCGAGGAGGGCAACTTGGTACTCGGTTTCGGCTCGCCGTTGACTGGCGTGACCTACGAAAAAGAGTTCCCGAAAGTCGATTACGAGATCGAGGT
>CAZFWV010000252.1:0-10001 GCA_964522605.1 uncultured Pirellulaceae bacterium | reverse complement strand
GCCGACTTGAGACAGGTCGGCCCACGTTGACTGCACTTCAGCGATCCTCTCTCGCGCCCTGTTTCACTGGTTCAGCGTCGCCCAATGCCTTGAACTGAACCGATACGACCGGCGCGGGTTGGCCCTCAAAGTCGCAGGAGAACCGGATATCGTGCGAACCGTTGGGAATCGTTGGCGCCGCAGCCGATATGCTGTGTTTCTGCACTTGCCGTCCCGATGCATCGTAAAGCCGCAGCGTCTCCGTCCCATCGCAGAGAAGCGTTTGCCCCGCGTTTATCGCGATCGGCACCGCAAAGGAGATATAGTTGTCGAACTCAAACTCAATCTTGTCGATGGCGCCCGTCTCGCCTTTCAGTTCCAGGGTGAATTGAAGCGGTTGCGCGACGCCAGGCTGAGTGTACTTCCACTGGGCGTATGTTGGCTCGCCAGGCTGACGCTCGTAGTGCCTGTGCTCGTATACCTTGGATGCGAGGTACGAATGAAGCAAAAACCCGTCATCGGACTTGGCCAGATGAAACTCGCGGTCTGTGTCGCGCATGGCCTCGCATTGTGCAGTTGTAAACGCGTTCTGCATGCGGAGAGATTCCCAATTGCGGATCGTATCAAGCAACGTGTTCGTAAGCGGGTTTCTGTTCAGGACATCGCGTGAGGTCGACAGGGCGAAACCGGAGTTGTAGCCCGCTGACCGCGCCATTAACCATTCGATATCGGCAAGCGTCGTCTCAGCGGTCAACTGGAACCAGCCCAGCATTTTGGGCATGAAGTTCCTCTCCAGCATTGCCTGGTTGTTGATGCGATATTGCGCCATGCTGCTGCGAAAGCCACCGTACCATGGTTCGCCCCAGTTGCAGCATGTGTTGATATGCCAATAAAACGGCTGGGAATTACTGGTCCCGTTGTGGACAAAATGATCGACATTGTCATAGAACACCTTGGCGAACATCTCGATGGCAAAATCACCTTGTCCACTAGAATGGCAGCCTTCGTGGCCATCAAAGTCAAGATGAGTGATGCCCGTTCTATTGAACAGCGCAGCCAGACGCTTGGCGACTTCATGTTGCAGCTCATAATTGGTCAAGAAGACCTTATACGGATGGTCCAAGAGCTTGGCGACCTCGGCCGTCCGTTTGTGGGCTGATGCGTTTGTGCCGAAGGCGGCACGTTGGCAATTGAGCAACTGCCACGGCGGACTCGCGCTGACTTCTCCATAGCGAATCAGTTCTTCATCGATCAACACCGTCTTGAGCCAATTCGAGTTTGTGTTGTTGAAATACTCCGGTGATGCCACCTCAATCGTTGTATCATTCGGGCCGATGTCACCGACCAGGTTGCTGCTCCCGGTTTTTGCCAAGCGTTTGTCCGGCACGGGCGTCACGAAGGGGTCGTTGGTATTGATGAAGTTTGTCAGGGTGTGGACCCCGATTAACAGGCCCGCTGCTTTCGCCTTGGCGGCACACATTGCCATTCCTGCTTCCCCGTTGGGAAAATCGCGCGGATTCAGTTCATAGTGGCCCCAGCTCTTGAATGGGCCCGGGTGATACAGAGATAGAAAGTTGCCACGTTTTGCGTACGCAATCATTTCATCGATCGTGTCTTCACTGAAACCAGCGATCAGATACGACCGCCCCAGTTCCCTGCTTTTGCGCGACCACGTTCCCTGGAAAGTGGGATGGGGCAGGCCTTCGGCAATCTCAATCTCGCCAACTCGCTCTAAAGCCGAGTCGGCCGCCACGCCGAACAGAGCGATTTTTGATCCAACGACTGTTTCGCCGGGAATGGGCGGCACGGGCATGTTCGGGAATTGTCCCCCCCAAACGTCAACCTGCCGAGGACGCGACCGATCGAAGGCATACGCCTGCAGCGTGCTGCCCCAGCTCGTAGGCATCGCTGCCCGGCCGCGCGAGGCATCGCGGCCTTCGGCATTATCGGCAAAACCACCCAGAGTTTTGACGTTCAATCCTTGCAGGCCAATAGCAAACGAATCATTGCGCACGACGCCGATGACTTCGCCAACGGTGTCCTTGATCGATGTTGCGATCGGTCCCCATTGCACACGTTCAATGCTCCCGAGCGGAGCTGCTTCGACGATCTCGAAGCTGATATGCGTTCCTTGTGAAGCTGCGGCCAGCACGATGTGTGCTTCATCGTATCGTAACGTGATCTGCTCATTCGCCGCGTTCCACGTTGCCGCCCTTGGTGAGTGAAAGGCGCCGTCGCGATATACCGTCAACAAGGGGGAATCGCGCCCCGGTGCGGCATACTCAACCCGACCCGCCTTATCCATAAGGCCGACTACCTGCCCAACATCATCAATGGTCACTGCGATCGAATCAGATTCCAAAAGTAGGTCGGCACGAACCATGCCGGTAGCGAAAATCAATGCAAAGCATAGCCAAGTCTTCACGGCAGATACTCTTTCAACTCACGTTTTCCAGGAAGTCAGAATCGGATACGCCAGTGAGGGATTATACACTGTGAGCAGAATGCGCGACATCTGCTTCGGGATTCATGTCGAGAATCGCGCCCGACGTATCTTGCACGATGATGGGATCAGCTAAATCCTCGAAGACGTGAGAGCAGGCCGCACGTTTATTCTCGACCGAAGGCACACGCGAGGCCATGGTGGCACCTCTCTATGTATGAGACACGTCAAGAATCTCAATGGAGATTTGGCGACGCCCAGAACCACGCGAGCGGATTCGAGAAATGCCGTGTGTCCCTCACGGCCTGAGGCGATATCGCAGCCATCACATCACGTCTGAGAAGTGGAAGGTCGGCTCGTCTCCGTCCTGAGTCGTGATGGCAAACTGAACGTCGCAAGGGAAGATCTGGTCCATATCGACCATCTGTGGAATGAGTGCGTAGATTTCCGCCCCGCTCATATCCTCCTCGACGGTGATGTGTTGAAGTCGGTCGTTCTCTGCAGCCCGCGCGCTGTCTGCTGCAAACGCCTCAGGTCGTCACTGGATACCGTGCCCGTAATGTATTCATCACCTTGGTGGATTTGGGAAATATCGTAATCAGGGGTCAGTGTGACCAGGAATAGGTTGGAGTTATGTAGTGAGAATGGCTGTTTGCCAGGCGCTGTTCTTTCAACCACGGGCGGCATCGTAGTCGGTTCGTTGGCATCCGTGATGGCTCGTTGGACCGTCCGGCCCTCGATCGACAGCCTATGCGAGGCCGTGTCGAATCGCAATTCAACCTGCTTCTCTCTTAGTTCACCTTTCTTTCGGAACCTCCAGTGCACCCGATAATACGGTACGTCACCGCCAGAGGAGGACTGACCACTGCCGAGGAGTGGCTTCGCGCCTGTGTCTACTTCTGGGTAAACTAACCAGACGTGGCAGAGCGATTGTCGCGGACTGTTGGCATTCGTTTGCTCTCTTCTTGTGAAGGAAACCAGCTTTCCGCATCCAAGGGGAGCATCCTGCGCGGACCATCCATGTGAACTGGTATGGATTTCTGAACGACCGCACCCGGTGGTTAGCATTGTGCTCACCAGCACCAGCGTGAAGAGATTTGTAATCGCTTGCTTCCACTTCGCGAGGCTTGGTGTTTCGCGCATCGCAGCAGGACCGTGCTCCGTCCGTACTCTGGTGGCGAAAGGAATCAACATCGGGGTTTGACTTCGATACATTGCATAACGTGGCCCATAAAACGTTAACAGATTCCGCTCTTCAAAACGGATCGCGATTAGGACATAGACCGTCATCCCGCACGCGAACAGCAGATGTCCCACCGTCATGGCTGGCGTGGCCCAGATCGCCATGAACCAACCGATATAGAGAGGATGACGTACCCAGCGGTAAGGTCCCGGAGTCGCAAACGGAACAGGCGTATAGGCTTGGCGGCGAAAGTAGAGCCATGCTTGACGCAGCCCAAACAAGTCGAAATGATTGATCAGGAATGTCGTCACCAGCACGGTTAGCCAGCCGGCGATGTACAGTCCATAGACCGCCGCGCGTCCCAGAGGGTGGTTCAAGTCCCAGACCATACCCTCCATCGGCTGCCATTGCCAAAAGAGGACCAACAATACCAAATTTGTGCAGAGTACGTAGGTACTACGCTCGACCGGCTTGGGGATGATGCGGGTCCACAGTTTCTTGAATTTGGGCCGCGCCATGACCGAATGTTGCACGCCAAAAAGCGCGACCAGCAGCAGATTGGTGAACGCCGCGAGTTGCCCCGGACGACTTCCGGTCTGGTCAATCGACTGTGGGACGACCAAGTTGCCCAGCCAGCCGGCGAGATAGAGGAAGATCGCGAGAAAGCCAGCGTAGCAACCGATCGCGTAAATCAGGACGGTCCATCTTTTCATGGTTTGTTCCCCAGGAAGGAAAGTGCTCGTGACATCGCCGAAGAAGATGGCCGCGCGGCCTTCTTTGCAGTTAACTGCGCCCTGGCTGGTTCGCAGCACTGAATAAATCTCAGACTTGACTGTCCCGCACGGAACAAAATCGGAGCTCCTCTGTGGCCAGATGAGTCCTGCGCGCAGTTAGACTAAGAGTCGTCCCCCTGAAAGGGGCTGTTTCTTGCTCTTCCTCGGAAGTTGCTACCCAATGTTCGACGATGCCGAGACATCCCAACTGGTACAGCGGGCAATTTCCGGCGATGCTGGCGCGTTCGGGGATCTGCTGTCGCGAGCAGAGGAGCGGCTCACTCGTGCGGTGCGGCTTCGGATGGATTCACGTTTGCGGGGACGAATCGATGCACACGACGTAGTTCAGGAGGCATTCCTGGAGGCCACCGTCCGTTTCGAGAAGTACGTGTGCGAATCCAAAATGCCGTTTTTTCTGTGGCTGAGATTTCTGACGATGCAGAAGCTCTGCGAATTACACCGGAGGCATCTTGGTGTCAAGGCGCGCGATGTGTCACGCGAGTTCTCCATGTATCACGGCCCAACGCCCGAGGCATCTTCCGCCGCGCTGGCTGCCCGGTTGGCGGGCAAGCTAACCACTCCCAGCCAAGCCGCCGTACGGGCGGAGACGAGGCTGCAATTGGAGGAAGCTCTCAACTCGATGGATGTGGTCGACCGCGAAGTGTTGGCGTTGAGGCATTTCGAGCAACTCAGTAATGCCGAGGCGGCGCAAGTTTTGCAGATCAGTGAATCGGCCGCCAGCAACCGTTATGTTCGCGCCGTCAAGAGGCTGCGAAGCCTGCTGGAACGTGAATGAGCCACGTCCAATTGCCACGTCGAGTCGCCACGTATCACGCGCTTTCGGGAAGTCACGAAATGTTGCCACCCCGGCCACCGGATCCCAAGGACAATTCCCCCGCCGACGAGGATCGAAATCCAATCGATGCGCTCGCGGATTCCTTCCTCGCCCGACTTCGCCGTGGTGAGTATCCGTCGATCAGCGAGTACGCGGCCAAGCACCCCCAGTGGGCGGCCGAGATCCTCGAAGTGTTTCCCACGCTGGCCAAGCTGGAAAAGGGTGGCGAATATCTTGGTCGCCAAGCTGCGACTCCGACGTGGAAACACACGCCGCAGCAGATCGGTGAATACCGCATCTTGTGTGAGATCGGTCGTGGTGGCATGGGGGTTGTCTACGAGGCAGAGCATCGGACGATGCGGCGCCGCGTTGCGCTGAAGGTGCTTGCGAATGGGCCCGATGTCGATGAGATCCGACTCCAACGTTTCTATCTGGAGGCTCGTGTCGCTGGAAGGCTGCACCACACGAATATCGTGCCCGTCTTTGAAATCGGTTCGGATGGTCATTACCACTTCTACGCGATGCAGTTCATTCGCGGACAGAATCTCGATGTGGTTTTCGATGAGCTTCAACGCATTCGCCCGATGATGTCGGGTGATCCAGATTTGGACCGCGAGACCGCAGCATCGAACCGTGAAGATCTAGGCAAGACCGTGGCGTTAGGTTTGGCATCGGGGCAGTTCGAGGCACTCGAAGTCGAGGCGATTGAGTCATCCTCGCGCGATTGTCTTACGGAGCGGCAGGCCACCGAATCGAGTGCGATCGAACGGGCAATATCGACGTCTCAGGATCGCATTGACCCGACTTCGGGCACGGGAAACGAGACCGTTATTTCGCAGGAATACACGGGGAGATCGCAGTCGGTGGATGAGCGGCCGACGGAACCGTCGCATTCCATCTCGGCGGAATTGCGCGATTCGACGGATCGGCCGGATAACTATCTTCGTCGCGTGGCCAAGGTGGGTTCTCAGATCGCAGAGGCGCTGGCATACGCTCACAGCCACGGAATCTTGCACCGTGACATCAAGCCTTCCAACATCATACTCGACACTGCCGGGATTGCATGGGTCACGGACTTTGGACTGGCCAAGGATGAAGACGGCGATCTAACTCGCTCCGGTGACGTCCTTGGGACCCTCCGATACATGGCTCCCGAGCGATTTGGCGGACGGGCCGACGCGCGCAGTGATGTGTACGGATTAGGACTCACACTCTACGAATTGTGCACATTGCACGGCGCTTTCCGCGCATCGGATCGCGCAAAACTCGTACGCGACATTTGTCACGTCGAATTGGCGAAGCCACGAAGCTTGAACCCTCAGATACCGCAGGATCTGGAGACAATTATCCTGAAGGCGGTCGACAAGGAGCCGCTCGCTCGATATCAGTCGGCGCGACAGATGGCCGAAGACTTGCGGCTGTTTCTGGATGATCATCCGATTCGAGCGCGCCGGATCGGGGTCGGAGAACGGATCTGGAGATGGGCTCGACGCAATCCGCAACAGGCGATGCTTGCGGCCTGTGTCATGATGCTGCTATGCGTCGTCACTGTTGGCGCTCTGGTTTTCGGATACGTTACCGCCAGGCAAGCGCAGGAGCTGGCCGCGAGTCAGCAGATCGCCACACAGCGGCTCTATCGCGCCCTGCGAACCAGCGCCGAAGCCTCTCGCTGGAGCGGTCGGCCAGGCCGGAACTTCACCAGTATCAATGACGTGGCAAACGCCGCTCAAGTCCTTCCCGAGTTGGGCTGGGAGGATTCCGAGATTCAAGCCGAGGTGGTGGAACTACGGAACGCCGCCATCGCCGCGATGTCGCTGACCGATATTCGAATGGTGAGATCCTGGAAGGTCGACGAACCATGGACGCTTCAGGTCACCTTCAATCCGACATACTCTCGCTATGCGCAGGCGGATCGAGAGGGGAACATCAGCATTCGCGGCGTACAGGATAATGTTGAATATTGCCGGATTCCGGTGCCGGCGGACGGCCGTTCCGTCTTGCAGATGCAGTTTAGTCCCAACGGAAAATACCTTGCCGTAGAGTATCGCGAAAAGACCGGCAACGCTCTGCGCGTGTGGGATACTTCCAGTGCGACTCTTTTGATCGAGCCCGACGTGAAGCTGGGGACGACGGCTACTTTTGATTTTAACCGGAAGAGCACATGGATTGTTTTGGCTAATGGACGTTCGTTGGCCGTGTACGATGTTCTGCATGGCGAGAAGATTCGCGAAGTCCATCTGCCCGAGGTGACACGCAACGTCTGTGTGGGAGCAGAGCAGGGCGAAATTGCGGTTCTTCTAGCGGGTCGCCGATCCATTCAAGTTGTGAACACCGACGATTGGAGCGCACGCGAGATCCAGTTCGATACCGTGATTTGGGGTCTTGCCTGGCACCCGCGCGTCAGTCAAATGGCGGTTGGTGGCGAAGATGGGTCGCTTTCGCTCGTGCAGCTCTCCGATCCGCTTCGACCGGTGCGCGTCTTCAAAGGGCATACCGGTCGTGTTCACCGCTTGCACTTCTCGCCCCGGGGCGACCTACTCGCGTCTCAAGCCTGGGACGGTACAACTCGGTTTTGGGAGGTGAGCTCAGGCGAGCAACTTCTGCGGACCGAGTCGACTCGACTGCTTGAGAGTAGTTTCAGCCATCCCGATGGCCGCTTCCTTGGAATGAACGATTTGGATCACTTTCATCTGTGGGAGGTCACGCGCGACATCCCGATGAAGGTCTTTCGCAGTCCATCCGGAGAGACCCGAAGATGGAGCGTCGACGTCGACTTGACAGGCCGCTGGCTCGCTTCAGCGAGAGATGACGGCGTGGAGATTTGGGATATCCCTCTGGGAAAGGTCGTGGCTTTCCTACCGGCCGTTCGGCGGGAAGATGGGACTTCCAAGGATGCCAGGTTTCTTCCCGACGGTCGTGCGTTGTTGACCAGCAACGCCAACGGCTTGCGAATCTATCCAATGGAACTTCCCGCCGACAGTGGCACAACGGAGCCGCGCTTCCTGGACCCGCAAACGCTTCACGATCCTCAAGCGTCGTGGATTAGCCTGACCGTTAACGGAGCCATCGCAGCGTTTCGCGATCATACGCATGGCTCTCGAGGGATCATCGTGAACTTGCCGAATCCGTCGGAACGTATCCTCGTCGGCCCACATCCGGGGCTGGATCACGTCGAAATCAGTCCCGATGGCCGATGGATCGCTACGACAACCTGGGGGGGAAGCGGGATTCATGTTTGGGATGCACAGACCGGCAGCCGCATAACGCCACAGGCGCTGGAGCCCTCCGAGTCCAAGACAAATGCTGTTTTCAGTCCGGATAGCAAGTACTTGGCGGCCAGCACCCCAAGACATCATACCGTCTGGCGCGTGGGGACGTGGGAAACCATCTTTCGCGTGCCGCGTCACGTGCAGGACGATTGGCCGGGACCACTTGCCTACTCGCCGGATGGAATGCTCCTTGCAGCAGCCCATTCGCGGTTTGAGTTGGCGCTACTGAATGTTCGAACGGGAAGTGAAATCGCCGTTGTGACGGCACCCGGAAGTGCCGGGTTCCATGATTGCTGCTTCAGTCAGGACGGCGGACTCCTATTTGCTGCTTCCGATACGAATATTCACCTGTGGAATCTTGCTCAGATCCGACAACAGCTTGCCAAGGTCAATCTCGATTTCTGATGATCAAAGGTGAATAGAGGAGTTTCTTCAGGATGTTCAGCCCGAAGAATTACGTGCTGGTCGTTATTCTGCTTTTTGCGGGATTCGCGACTGGATGCGGTAAAAGTCCGGTGTTGGCCCCAACCGCGACTCATGACAGCGGGGTCTGGGATTCGGTCATCTTTCGTGATCGGAATGACCTACCGCCCATCACGACAAGTCACGGATGGATCGACGACCAAGTCGTGTTCTTGATTGTGCCGACTTTCAAAAGGGCAGGCGGAGGCGGTGGTTCTGGAAGCGGTGGTCTGCCGCCCGAAACGCGGATTCACGGGAGGATTTACCTGCCGGACGGTACATCGGAAGTCGCGTTCGAAGCGAAATCGATTGCTGGCAATGCGGGCAAAGTCGAACACGTTGTGATTGCCAGCCGAGAATACGACTTGAACGAAGGTCGGGTCTTCTTCCTCTCTCTTTCGGATAAGGGGTTCGACGTAACGCAAGTAAACAAGGATACGCGCGATCTGACACCGAAACCGAAAGACGGAACAGAAATTGAGGCATTCCTTCGGAGCATGCCCCAATTCGAGACATTTTTTCCCAATGCGGTGCACTAGGGGATCACAAGAAGCAATCGGACGAAGGAAGTGGGCTCACTCGGAAAGAATGCTTTTTGTTTCCTGAAATCCCTGCTGCACTTCATCCCAAATTCGCTCAGCCTTGGTCTTCAGGTCCTCCCATGTCTCTTCCGTTGCTTTTTGCGCCTTTTTCAACATCTCCGCTGCCTCGTCCCGTTGATTTTGCAGCTCAGCGAGTTGGGCGTGGTAGTCCTGCGTGGCCTGAGCCTGTTTCTTTCGAGCTTTCGCCTGCAGTTCGTCGATCGCGGCATTCCACTCTTCGATCTTTGCCTGCATTTGCGCAACGAATTCCTCTCGTGTACTCATCATCATCTCCTAACCGTTACGAACTCACATTCCAGCTATGGATACCAAGACGTCTTGGGTGTTTCCTGGCGTACCTTGGCAGCGCCACGACGAACTAGTCGTTCATGCGCTACACGTCGCCTCTTCGCAAACCCCGTGCCGTCCGATGTGTGATGGTCGTCGTCCACGCGCATTCCTGGAGGAAGGCCACG
>CAZFWV010000251.1:0-10021 GCA_964522605.1 uncultured Pirellulaceae bacterium | reverse complement strand
ATCCGCGAACGATAGGGGGACATGGTCGATGAGACGATCTGTTGGGCAAACGCGTAGGGGCTGGGCGATCGTCTTGACGCTGATCGTGTCCAGTGTCGGGATCGAACGGACGTCGGTGGCGACGGCAGCAGAGAGCTGGCAGGCCGGGGTCAGCAAAGTCATCATCACTCCCAAAATTCCGCTCTGGATGGCGGGCTACGCAGCCCGTAACCGCCCGGCCGACGGCAAGCTGACGGAGTTGTGGGCCAAAGCCCTCTGGTTGGAAGACGTACAAGACAACCCATCCGTGCTGATCACGCTGGATCTCATCGGTCTGGACCGCGGGCTTTCTCAAGTCATCTGTCAACGCCTGGAAGAGCACTACGGCCTGCAGCGTCATCAAATTGCGCTGTGTGCTTCGCACACGCACAGCGGGCCGGTGGTCGGGCACAATCTGTGGCCCATGCATTATGAATTGCTGGATGAACAGCAGCGATCATGGACCGATGAGTACGCAGACTCGCTCGTACAACGAATTGACGATCTCGTCAGACAAGCGCGAGATACGCGGCAACCGGTTCGTGTAAAGTGGGGCAACGGACGGACGGATTTTGCCGTCAACCGCCGCAGCAATCGCGAACCCGATGTTCCTCAGCGGCGCTCCGCGGGTACGCTGCAGGGCCCCACGGATCACGACGTGCCAATCCTCGCTCTGCGAACCGAGAACGACGAATTGTTGGCAGTCGTTTTTGGCTATGCTTGCCATGCAACCGTCCTGGATGGCTATCAATGGTGTGGGGACTATCCAGGTTATGCGCAGCAAGCGGTGGAAGAAGCACACCCGAATGCCGTGGCGATGTTCTGGGCCGGATGCGGAGCGGACCAGAATCCCATTCCGCGGCGCAAGACCGAACTGGCTCAACAATATGGCAGACAGTTGGCCGACAGTGTCTTGGCAACTCTGCAGCAATCCATGCAAGACGTCACGTCGCATCTGCGCTGCGAATATGCTGAGATCGACTTGCCTCTGGACACCTTGCCGACGCGTGCCGAGCTCGAACAACAGGCCGCGGACGCCAATCCGTACGTGGCCGCGCGCGCAAGCCGCATCTTGGCGGACTGGGATACGGGACGACCGCCCAGCGCAACCTACCCCTATCCGGTCGCCGTCTGGCAACTCGGCGACGAAATCACGTGGGCTTTCCTCGGCGGTGAGGTGGTCGTCGATTACGCGCTGATCCTGAAGGATGGCGATCCCCGTGTTTGGGTCGCCGGCTACAGCAACGACGTCATGGCGTATATCCCCTCATTGCGTGTTTTGCGCGAGGGTGGATACGAAGGACGGGACGCGATGGTGTATTACGGGCTGCCAACGGCCTGGTCTACCTCGGTGGAACAACGGATCTGCGAGGAATTGACGCGGCAGCGAGAATTGGTCGGTGGCCGAGTGGCTCGTAACAGAGCGAATTGAGAATTGAGAACCGACCGACGTGCGCCAAAGAGGTCGGCTTCAACCGACCGAGGATCCACCGCTTCCCCGGAAAGCAACGCGCCACTCGCCCAACTGAGTGCGCCAACCGCGCAACCAGTCCTTCGTGACCCATGCCTGATGTCGCAAGCGGGCGAGGGAATGGGACGCCGCGACATGAAGGTGGCGTTGACGTCGAGGGATTGCTTCCAGGTCCCGCTTGTAGCGTTCATCGCCACGCAGGTAGTCACAGCACTGAAATCCCCGTTCAATCAAGTCGCCGAGCAGCAAGAGATTGAGCAGCCACCCCGGCTGATGCTCGGCTTGATCCGGATCCATTCCACACTGATAAATACTGCAACTGCGATCGACAACCAGGCCGCACGTGGCGGCGGCAAGTCGACCGTCGATCTGCAGATGGGCCAGATAAAGCTGGTTCGCCGCATGAAAACGCTGAATCGCGTGGTCGAGGAATGTCGTAAATCTCGGATCCGCAAAACAGCCCGTCTCGCGTTTCTTGGCCCAACGACGTTGGTGTAGCTCGACAAGGTCACCGAAGCAGCGTTCGATTTCGTCCTTGGTTTTTGCACGCCGAAGCACGGCTCGTCCCGTGTCAACGTAGAGGCGTTTCAGCCGAGCGAGTTTTCGGCGCTTCGCCGAAGAGGAGCGACCACGAACGAAGGTCTCCCAGTCGTTGGGCAAGGGAACAACCCAGCACGTCAGCTGTGGTCGCCAATCGACGGCAAGCCCTCCACTTTGCAGGCTGTCGGCCAGCAACTGCATTGCCGAATCGTCCTCCGCGCTGGCCTCAAGGTCCAACTCATCCCAACGGTGCGCCGGTTGCTCCCCGGCCTTAACAAGCCATTCAGTAACCGCCTCAACAACAAGCGACTCCGCCTGCGGATCCACAAGCAGCGACTGGTAATCGCTGCAGACCTTTCCCGATCCCAATTGCCGAATTCGGCGACCATGCGTCAGTGAGCGTTCAAGATACCAGGGTGCGATCCCGACGATGCGTCCCGCCGAATCGACAACCTGCAGCACATACAACTCACCCTCATCCGCGAACGCCTGCCACCAACTGTGCAGCCACTGCCACTGTCGAAAGGGGTTAGCACCGGCCAACCGACTCCACGCCGGTCGAATCTTTTCCAAATCCTCAATGGTCGACAGCCGTTCGATCTTCATTGGTCACTTGGACTCAGATCCGCCGGGTCAGAATTGAAAATAGAGGAAAGGACTTTCGTGGTCGAACCGCAAGACGCACAAGAACAGCAGCAAGGCCAAACCGAGCGCCCAGCGCGGGGTCGGTCGAAACGGTAACTGCCAGACATTCGGGGCGACAAAGACAACACCCAACAAGGCCGCCAAGACTCCCCAGGCCGCGATTCCGCCGACCGCTTCGACCGGACCTGCCTCACAACCATACCTTCCGATCATGGCAAGCCAGAGATGGGTCGCCATGCTCAAGTCGCTCGATCGAAAGAGGACCCACCCCAGGACAACCAGCAGAAACGTTATTCCGATTGCCAGCGGCGGAGGAATCTGATTCGTCCACGCAGGACGCCGCAATCGGTGGAGCGCGAGCAATACCCCGTGATAGAAACCCCAGAGGACGAACGTCCAACCGGCACCATGCCACAATCCCCCCAGCAGCATCACGAGAATCAGATTGCGCAGGGTCACCCACTGCCCGATGCGGCTTCCCCCCAAGGGAATGAACAGATAATCCCGTAGCCAGGTGGAGAGTGTGATGTGCCATCGCCGCCAAAACTCGGCAATACTCCTGGCACGATACGGCGAGGCAAAATTCTGTGGCAACTGCAGTCCGAGCAGGAATCCCAGACCGACCGCCATGTTGCTGTAGCCGGCAAAATCAAAGTAGAGCTGGCACGTGTATCCGAGCATCGCGAACCAGCTACCAAAGAACTGCAACTCCGTGTAGTTCGCCAACAGCGGATTGATCCGGGCGGCAATCACGTCGGCCAACAGCAGCTTCTGAGACAGTCCCGCGACGAAAAAGAACAGCCCGCGCGCCATGGACTGCCAATCTGGACGTGCTGCCAGGCAAGCGAGTTGTTCGTGCAACTGACTGTAACGAACGATGGGACCAGCGATCAGTTGGGGAAAGAGTGAGACGTAGGCCGCGAATTGCAGGAAACTCTCCGCCGGACGAGCCTGATTTCGGTAAACATCAATCGTGTAACTGAGCGTCTGAAAGGTGTAGAACGAAATCCCCACCGGCAGGACGATCTGCCACACGGGCAACGACGCTGCCCCGCCAAACCCTTCGATGACGGCATTCAGTGAAGTGGCAAAGAACCCGCAGTATTTGAAGAACCCCAGGAGCCCCAGGTTGACCGTCAAGGAAATCGCCAGGGCAACTCGTCGATGGGACTTTGTCGGTGTTTGCGCAAGGTAATGGGCCACGCGATAGTCGACCGCCGTGGAGAGCAGCAATAAAGGTACGAAACGATAATCCCACCATCCGTAGAACAGATAGCTGGCACCCACCAGAATCCCCAGACGGTGCCGGGCCTGCAGGCGAGGGTACCACCACAAAACCAGACAAAGCGGCAGAAACAGCAAGACAAACTCGTAACTGTTAAAGAGCATCACTGCCCTCCGAACGATGGGACAGCATCTGATTGATCATCTTTCGCGTATTGATTTCCAGCGGATGAATTCCATCGACGAACGCCTGCGGATTGCCGCCGAACACTTCAATTCGGGATAAATCGTGGAATTCAAAGTCGTACCGTTCCGCCAGCCGCTGCGTGAAGATGACCAGCTCTCGCGCGCGTTCGCGATGGTCGGTATTCGCGTCTAGCGCCCGTGACAAGTC
The DNA here is from genome assembly GCA_964522605.1 of uncultured Pirellulaceae bacterium. Lineage (GTDB taxonomy): Bacteria > Planctomycetota > Planctomycetia > Pirellulales > Pirellulaceae > CAVZLD01. Next base: position 5,729 of record CAZFWV010000251.1, on the reverse strand, counting down.
CGGATGCATGGGCGTGACGAAGGTGATGAGTCGCACACCCTGCTGGTGACACGTCTCGGCCAGCGATTCCAGCAGCCGACACCGCAAGGGAGACAGCCGATCGAAGCCCGCGTAGAGCTGTTGATATTCACGCCGGTTATCCGCCAAGGCGGCGGCGAAATCGTACCGACCCTCTCGAATTTGTTGCTCGCGCAGATGATAGATTAGCAGTCCATCGGGGCGGTACGATTCGACCGGTTCCGGCAGGGCCTTCTGCATGCCCCAGTGATACAGAGACTGCAGCGAAGCCCGCGTCTGTTGCCAGCTGAGCAACTGTTGCCACCGACGGCCACGGTCACGCAGCCGAATCGCTTCGGGAATCTGTCCCGCCAATGGAGGCAAGGTCAGCAGGCGGGCGTCGACGGGCAGACGCTCGGAAAATGCCGACACGTCCAAGCCGAGCAGAATGATCCGCGGCGCGTGGCCGACTGCCTGTGGATAGTAGCGCACCAGCGCCAGCCAGTCTTCCGGCGTCCCATAGTTGACTCCCGCATTAAAAAAGCGATACCCGGTTTGCTGCTCCAGATAATCGGGCTCAAGCTTCATGACCCGGGACGACCCGAGAATCAGACCCTCCGGTTCGGGCTCGGTTTGCTGCAGAAGCTGTAGTTTTTTCGCTCGTGACGCCTGAACCTGAGCGGGAAAAAAGCGGGGCGGGTACTGGCCATACGGATTGACGATAAAATTCAGCGCCGCAACGATCAGCCAGGCGATTCCTGATCCGGCGACGACCGTCCAGCAAAACCGTCGCGCGGCGCGTTCGGGTAGAACCTCGACGGATCGGGGACGACGTGGATCGAGCAACATAGAGAGACTTCCCGTGGAATCAACGACCCGCAAGCGTAGCTTCCGAATCGCCGGCTACGACGCAGAACGTGCGTCGCATCGATCGACACGGGTGGCGATCCTCGATCGTCCGCCTCTCTGGCCGATTCTACTGACGGTGACTTTCGGGTTAGCGGCAGCGTTTTTGACGGCGAACGCACGAACGCGTCCACTGCTGGAGAACACGCTGTGGCTGGCGGGCGGGACGATCGTGCTGAGTCTACCTGTGGGAATCGGGCTCGCCTGGTTGGCCTACCGCACGAACACACCGGGCGCGTCCGCGTTCCGCTTCTTGTTGATCGCACTCTTGTTCCTGCCACCGTATCTCCAAGCAGCCGGGTGGGATGCCGGATTCGGTCTGCAAGGCTGGTTTCCACGCTGGTGGTTTCCCGATCAGGCCATCGCACCGTTGCAAGGATGGCGGGGAGCCCTCTTTCTGCACGCGATCATCGCCTTGCCCTGGATCTCGCTGGTGACGGGCGTTGGTTTGCGGAGTGTTCCACGCGAGCTGGAAGAGGCGGCTCTGCTCGATCGCCGTGCATTCTTCGTTTTTCGACAGGTCAGTTGGCGCTGGACAGCTCCCCTGATCGTGGCCGCCGCCCTCTGGACGCTCGTTGTCACAGCAAGTGAAATCACCATCACCGACTTGTACCAGATTCGCACATTCGCCGAGGAAATCTACACGGGCTTTGCGTTGGGCGATGACCTGCAACAGGTACCATTACGCGTCCTGCCAAGCAGTCTGCTGATCTTCAGTCTGGCGATTGGATCGCTCTGGGCCACGCAGACATTTGCCTCGCGAACTGCATCGAGCATTGACCGGCAACCGCTCGTACTGGATCTGGGAAAGGCGCGCTGGATCGCCGCCGTAATTCTCTTGTTCGCCGGACTGTTCCTGCTGGGAGTTCCGTTGGGCAACCTGATTTTCAAGGCAGGGCTGCAGGTTGAGCAAAGTGGATTCCAGCGGATTCGCGTCTGGTCCGTCAGCAAGTTCGCGACAACGCTGACCGACAGCTTGCCGCGGTTTCGTGAGGAGTTGAAATGGTCGATGGTCTTAGGCCAATTGACGGCAATCAGTGTTCTGATCTGCGCCTTTTCACTCGCGTGGCGTTCCCAATCCTCACGGGTTGCCGCCGCGGTCGGTTGGATGTTGACCGCAGCCGCGCTCGCGATCCCCGGTCCGCTGTTGGCACTCGGGATCGGACGCCTGATCAATCGTCCCCATTCGGACTGGATGTTCTATCTGTATGATCGCACCCTGTTCGTTCCCTGGATCGCGCTGTCGGTCCGTGCCTTTCCCGTTGCATTTCTTTTGGCCACCATCGCCGTGCGACAGATTGATCCCCGCCTGAAAGAAACCGCGGCCCTCGACGACGCAGAACGTGGCTGGGCCCTGCTTCGCTGGACGTTGCCGCTATTGGCTCCTGCATTGGGAGCGGGCTGGTTGTGCGCACTGTCCCTCGCCCTCGGCGATCTGTCCGCGAGTATTCTGGCGGTGCCTCCGGGTGTCACAACCGTGGCAATTCGCGTCTTCAACCTGGTGCATTACGGCGTAGAAGATCAACTGGCGGGTCTCTGCCTGTGGTCGACACTGCTTTTCACGGGGCTTACGGGAGTCACGGTCCAGCTGTTCCGCTACTGGGGACCGCGCAACCGTCGAATCGTATAATGAACAGAAGGTGATTGAGGACCTTGGACCGTGCCGCGGTGTAAACATCCGTTTAACCCGCAGCCGACAGGCGAGGATGATCTTCCGTTCTTTCTTTTGTCCTCGCCTGACGGCTGCGGGTTAAACGAGAGGACCTAGATGCCGAATCCCATGGAGCGGCTCAGGAACAACTTCCTCGTTTAACCGCGTGGGCAACGCCCCGCGCTGCTCGCGCGGCCCGCTGGGCACGCGGTTAAACGAATAGTCACGCCGCAAGAAATCGTCCACTGCAACGAGAAAACAACCAGGGAAGAAGACGACCGAACTCATGAATGATCGCCACATGAAGGCAGTTGTCCGCGATTCAAGATCTCGTTTCCGCAACGTTGGCCTCAGTATGCGCCTCAGTTGGTTCGTCCTGGGGCTCGCGGGACCAGCTATTGCGATGGATCATGTATCCTTCGTGCAAGACGGTTCGCGACATCGAGTTTCCGGACGGATCTTGGTCGAGGCACAGGACGGAGGCATGTTGATCGAGGGCCAGGATCATGCGATCTGGGTGATTCAGCCGGCGGAGTTACTGGACCGGGATACGGACGACACTCCGTTCGAATCTCTCGACAAAGCCGCGCTCGCAGAACGACTGCTGGCAGAGATGCCCGCCGACTTTCGGACCTACGAGACGGCAAATTACCTGATCGTTTACAATACTTCGCGCGCCTACGCGGAATGGTCGGGGGCGCTCTACGAGCGACTGCATCGGGCTTTCTACAATTTCTGGAAGGGCCTTAAGGTCCCGCTCGAAGACTCCCCTCCCCTGGTCGCTGTCGTCTTGCGCGACCGATCTTCGTACGTCGAGCACAGCCGTCCGGAGTTGGGAGATGCGGCACGGTCGATCATTGGTTATTACAGCCTCAAGTCGAACCGGATTACGACGTATGACCTGACCGGTACGGAAGGTCTGCAGCCAAGCGGTCGACGCGTCAATTCCCTGAAGCTGATCAATCGTTTGCTCGCGCAGCCTGCAGCCGAACGGACCGTCGCAACGGTGATTCACGAGGCGACGCACCAGTTGGCGTTCAACAGCGGTTTGCAGACGCGGTTTGCCGATAATCCGTTGTGGCTGAGTGAGGGGCTGGCGATTTATTTCGAGTCGCCGGATCTAAACAGCCAGCGCGGTTGGCGACAAATCGGGGCACTGAATCAAGTCCGACTGCGGCGTTTCCAGCAGTATCTGTCGCACCGTCCCCCGGACTCTCTGCGGACACTGTTGGTCGACGATCAGCGATTTCGCGATCCGCAACAAGTCGACGACGCGTACGCGGAAGCCTGGGCTCTCTGTTACCATCTGATCCGCAGCCGGCCGCAGCAGTTCGCAGATTATCTTCAGTTAATTCGCCAGAAGCCTCCGCTTGGCGAAGACGGCCCCCAGCGACGGATCGAACAGTTCGAACAGGCGTTCCAGACCGACCTGACGACACTCGACGCCGAATTCCTGCGGCTGAGCCGGCAATGGCGCTGACGACCGTCGACGCATGGCGGCTCCGACGGCGAGCACTTCGGGATGACTCAGTAATATCTTCGGCATCTCGGTTCGCTCGTTTAACCGCGTGCCCAGCGGGCCGCGTGTTCTGGGCGGCGGACGCACGCGGGGCGTTGCCCACGCGGTTAAACGATGGGAATTGTCTCTGAGCCGTTCCTTAGCATCGGCCGCCCAGGAACGTAATCGGCCGAGCGAAAACGGCCTGAAACTGGCGGCGCGGCGCGGCGGACTGTATCATAGGGGCCAGTTTACCCCCGCCCGCTCACCCCCTGCACTCTGGCCTGACCGAGAGGAGTTCCCATGTCTCAGCAAGCCCAATCCGACTCGAACAATCCCCGTGGCTCGCGACGCGATTTCATTCAACGGAGCACCGCAGGTCTGGTAGGCGGGGCCGTCCTTGGCTCCCTGAGTAACGTGCCCAAGGTCCACGCGGCCGGCGACGAAACATTAAAGATCGGCTTGATTGGCTGCGGCGGTCGTGGAAGTGGTGCCGCCGTGAATGCAATGAATGCCGATCCGAATGTCAAACTGACGGCCATGGCCGATCTGTTCGAGGAATACCTCGACCGCGGACGCAGGAACATTCAACGATCGGCGGAAAATGCGGGAATGGCCGAGAAGTTCGCGGTGGACGACGACCACTGCTTCACCGGCTTCGATGCGTATCGGAATGTGATTGAGTCCGACGTGGATGTCGTGATTCTTGCCGCGCCTCCCCATTTCCGCCCGCGACATCTGGCGGCGGCGATTGAGGCCGGAAAGCACGTCTTCTGTGAGAAACCGGTCGCCGTCGATGGGCCGGGAATTCAGCGCGTGCTGGAGACTGCACGGCAGGCGAAGGAGAAAAACCTGAGTATCGTCTCCGGACTCTGCTGGCGATACGACTACGGCGTGCGGGAAACGGTCAAGCGGATTCTCGATGGTGCGATCGGAGATCTGGTTGCGATCCACACGAACTACCTGACCGGCACACTCTGGCAACGCGTACGCCAACCCGATTGGACCGAGATGGAATATCAATTGCGGAATTGGCTGTACTATACGTGGCTGTCCGGAGACCACATCGTGGAGCAACACATTCATAGCCTGGACAAAGCCGTCTGGCTCATGAATGACGAATTGCCGGAGCGTTGCTTTGGTCTGGGCGGCCGACAGGTTCGTACCGATCCAGCATTCGGCAACATCTACGATCATTTCGCCGTTTGCTACGAGTATCCATCCGGCCTGAAGGTGTTTGCCTACACGCGGCAGATGTCGCAGTGCCACAACGAAACGGAAGATTTTGTCTACGGGACACAAGGTACTGCTGCCCTCCTCGGCCACAAGATTCAAGGAAAAGACGAGTGGCAGTACAACGGGCCGAAACCCAGTATGTACGACGTGGAACACAAGGAGTTGTTCGAGGGGATTCGGTCGGGCAACATCATCAACAATGGAATCTACATGGCGCGAAGCACCATGATGGCGATTATGGGCCGAATGGCCTGCTACACCGGAGAATTGATCGAGGCCGAGAAGGCCCTTCAGTCGACCGAAGATTTACGGCCGGAAAAGTACGAGTTCGGCGACGTGAAGATCCCGGCCGTGGCGATGCCCGGCAAAACGAAATTCAGCTAAAGGATGACTCAAGAACAACTTTGGCATTTGGGTGCCTGGGGTCGAGACGCGAGGAAC
>CAZFWV010000250.1:0-10026 GCA_964522605.1 uncultured Pirellulaceae bacterium | reverse complement strand
CGGCGGTTGCCCAGAACACAGCCTGACTCGTCCGTCCACACTTCCTGGTGCTGATTCTCTGGGCAGGAAAGTGACGCAGTCGTGGCACGCAGTCGGATCAATTCTCGGTGAAACTGCCAGAGTGTGCGGTGGGGTTCTTCTCGCCGCAGCGATGTTTTGATTCGTGAACGAAAGAACGTATTGGGATCGGTCGGATCGGGAACTCGTTGCCCCGGACGCAGAAAGGCCTGAAAATCCCGCTGTCTACCCTTGCGAACTGAACGCTGAAGTCTCGGATCTGCATGATCGACGAAGTAGAGGAACGGCGCCATCTCACCATATTCTTCCCCCATGAACAGCAGTGGCACTCCGGGCGCCAGAAGGACCACAGCCGCCGTCAACTTCTGAGCTTCGAAGGAGATCAGCTGGCTGAGTCGCTCTCCATAAAGTCGGTTTCCAATCTGGTCGTGGTTTTGGGCGAAGACAACAAACCGTTCCGGCGGGATTCCTCGCGAGCAACTCCCATGTTGTCGACGATGGTGGGTGGAATACTGACCGCTCAGCACAAAACCTTCGCGATAGGCCTTCGCCAAGTTCTCCAAGGGGCCATGATCGCGATAGACCGAGATTCGTTCACCCGTCAATAAGGCATGCAGGCTGTGGTGAAAGTCGTCGTTCCAAAGTCCATCCAGTCCGATGCCATTGTCGTTAACATCTGTGATTTGCCGAACGTCATTCTGATTGGTTTCTCCGATGACATGGACTTGTCGTCCCAGTCGTTCCGCAGCCGCGTGAGTTTCCAGCGACAATTCGCGAAGGAAAGGGCGTGCCGAATTATCGAAGATCATCTGGATCGCATCCAGCCGCAGCACATCGATGTGAAAGTCTTCGATCCACTGCCGAGCCGCACTCAGGAAGAATCGCCGGACTTCATCCGACTCGGGGCCATCAAAGTTAAATGCTTGTCCCCACGGCGTGTGATAGCGATCCGTAAAATACGGACCAAAGTCCGCCAGCCAATTTCCCTCGGGTCCCAGGTGGTTGCAAACGAAGTCCAGTCCGACAGCCAATCCGCGTGAGTGCGCGGCGTCGACCAAACGCTGAAGGGCGCGTGGCCCTCCGTAGGAATTCTGGACGGCAAAGGGAAAGGCACCATCGTAGCCCCAGTTTCGCCGTCCGGGGAACTGGGCCACGGGCATCAACTGGATCGCGTTGACTCCGAGATCCACCAGGCGATCCAGATCGGCGACCACATTCGAGAAGTCGCCCGCGCCGGAATACGTGCCCACGTGCAGTTCGTAAAACACGAGTTGTCGAAGAGGCAAGCCAATCCAGCCGTGATCCGTCCAGGGGAACTGCAAATCAAACACCTGCGACGGTCCGGCTACACCCCTGGGTTGAAACCGAGAGGCTGGATCTGCACGCCGTTTGTGGCCATCCAGTTCATAGACATAATCCACGCCATCCAGTGAACCTTCGATGTGCGCCACGAAGTAGCCCCGCTCGGTCCGCTCGAGCATATGGCGCTGAAACACGGGTGTTAGCAGGTGCAGCTCGACCTGCTGCGCATCCGGTGCCCAGACCTCGAATCGAGTCATCTTTCCATCAATGATTGTCGCTCCCAGCATTGTGACTCCTGTGTACTCTGTTCGACTGTGAGACCAATTCTGCGTTTTCGCTCGCCTCACCTGGAGTGCGGTCTGCGACACGCGCTGGCTCGAGTCCAATTCCATCCGACGCCGTATGGTACCCAGGTCACCGGACCGGCAGAATACGGGGGTGTCGGGAAACCAAGAGGAGGGAGGAACCACGGATGTAACGGAGGAGACGGATTGTGACTGATTGATCAGTGCCCATCCGTCTGATCCGTGGTTCCACTTCTCGCCACTGGTTGCAGTGCGGCAGGGCCGCAACCCAACGGGGTGCTACCGCACCGGCGGAAACATCGCTTGCCGACTGGACAACCTATTCACCGTTAGTAGATCAGCACTTGCCTTGGGAGAGATACGTGAACGACGATTCATTACGGACTACGTGGGCACACCATTGGCAGTTGGACCCGGAGGTGATCTTCCTGAACCATGGTTCTTTCGGAGCTTGTCCCACGGCGATTCTCGATCGGCAGCAGCAGTGGCGTCAGCAGATGGAGCGTCAGCCGATTCAGTTTCTGGTGCGCGAATTGGAACCATTGCTGGACGCGTCCCGTCAGGCCCTGGCCGAGCTGCTGTCTGCACCGGCCGAGGATCTTGCGTGGGTGAGAAATGCGACCGCCGGTGTCAACGCGGTCCTGCGATCCTATCCGTTTCAGGCTGGCGACGAGCTCCTGACAACAGATCACGCCTACAACGCCTGCCGCAATGTCCTGGACTATGTCGCAGAACAAGCGGGCGCCAAGGTCACTGTCGCACACGTGCCATTTCCGCTGGAGTCCGCGGAGCAGGTCGTTGAGTCCGTGGTGTCACGGGTGACTCCGCAAACCCGATTGGCATTGCTTGATCATGTGACCAGTCCGACGGGACTCGTGCTTCCCATGGAGTTGCTAATTCCAACGCTCTCGGATCGCAATGTTGAAACGCTCATCGACGGCGCCCACGCTCCCGGAATGATCCCCCTCGATTTGCAGGCCCTATCGCCGACCTACTACACCGGGAATTGCCATAAATGGCTCTGTACGCCCAAAGGGGTCGGCTTCCTCTACACAAGTCGCCAGAAGCAGTCGCAAGTACGGCCCACCGCAATCTCTCACGGCGCCAACTCGCCCCGCACCGATCGCTCCAGGTATCTACTCGAGTTCGACTGGTTGGGTACGGACGATCCCACGTCCATTCTGTGCTTGCCCGATGCAATTGAGTTTTTGCAGAGTCTGCTGCCGGGCGGGTTACGCGAACTGCAACAACGAAACCGCAGCCTCGCACTCGCAGCGCGCGAATGCCTGTGCAACGTACTGCAGACGCCCGAACCAACCCCTGAGGACATGATTGCGAGTCTCGCCAGCGTGCCATTGCCGGATGGAAAGGACCGGCCAACCACCCAGGGGCTTTGGGAGGATCCTCTGCAGATTCAACTTCGTCAACGGTGGAAGATCGAGGTTCCAGTTGTGAGTTGGCCGCGCTTTCCCCACCGCCTGATTCGCATCTCGGCGCAGGCTTACAATCACCTGGAGCAATACGAATACCTGGCTGATTCTCTCGCTGACGCCGTTTGACGTTGCACTGTTCCGCGTTTGGTGTGGGCAACTTCAAAGCTGACGTTTTGGGTGACGGAATCGGCCCGAACCGGTCCATGCGTAACTTGAAGGCGCCGACCTCTGGCGAAGTAGCGTGCACACGTTACAGACCGTCGTACCGGAATTCTCGCTATATCCGGACTCGGTAAGATCGGACCATCTGTCACGATGCGTTCGAGCAGCCTCAACGAATCTCCCGGCGCGCGAGGTCTTAATACTCCTGGAATGCCAGCGAAGCCGATCGCACGTATTGACAGGAGTGTTCCGTCCGGTTGGCCACTGTCTCTCAGTGGCCGAACCTCGTTAAGGATGACGAAAATGACCCGCAAAAAGCTTGCAGCCGTGACAATCGTCACGGTCATTGGGCTGACTGCCTGCAGCGGTCTTCAGGCTCAACAGCCAATCTCTCCCGCCCAATCTGGCGAACCGACCGACCTGTACCGAAGGCTGGAGGCGGCAGAACAGCAGATCAGCCACCTGCAGAATGAACTCTATCGCACCCAGACGGCGCGCAGTGAATCGACAGGCCTCTATTACTACTCGTCCTTCGCCGACGAAGAGGAATCGGAAGCGGAGACGGATGTCGAAGAACAGCTGGATGAGTTGAAATCCAGTGTGAAGGAGCTGCAGGACGCCAACGATGACATTGAGTCCGCACTCAAGTCGTTCGTGAATGTCGGCACTTCGAACGCCAGCATCAAGTTCTTCGGTCGTCTTCACGGAGACTACTGGGCATTTCCCGGCGCAGATCCGGGAATCGATGCATTTGAGGGACGAGATCCCGAGGATCGATTTGCCTGGCGACGGATCCGTATTGGCGTCGGTGGCAACATTACGGACCATATGATCTACAAGTTCGAAACCGAGTTTGCCGACCCGAACGACACGGAATGGCGAGACGTCTATCTGGGATTCACCGATCTTCCCTTCCTGCAGCTCGTGCTGATCGGCAACCAGAAGCGACCGTACGGCCTCGATCACCTCAACAGTAGCCGTTACAACGTCTTCATGGAGCGTCCGTTCATCATTGAAGCGTTTAACGAGGATGCCCGCCGCCTCGGGATTTGCTCGTATGGCGTCTCCGAAGACGAGCGGTGGAATTGGCGCTACGGTGTTTACAACCTCGAGCGAATTCAGGACGACGGTGCCTACATCGGCGATCACTACCAACCGCAGATTGCGGGTCGCTTGGCAAACACGATCTGGTACGACGACTACTCGAACGGTCGTGCGTACGCTCACTGGGCGATCGCTGGCACCATTGCCTACCCTGACGGGATTGATCAAGGCGGGGAAACGAACAGCAACGAAGCTCGCTTTCGCACGCGACCCGAAGCTCGCTCTGATACTCGTTGGTTGAATACTGATCGCATCGCGTTTGCGGACGATTACGAACTGGCCGGTCTTGAAGGCTTGGTCAACCTTGGTCCATTCCAGGTCTGCGGTGAATACCAATACACCTGGATGAATCGCACGAATGCGCTGACAGACCTACAGTTCGGCGGTGGGTACGCCTACGTCTCGTATTTCTTGACCGGCGAACACATTCCGTGGGAACTCGATTCGGGCACGCTGGGACGTGTCAAGCCGTTCGAGAATTTCTTCCTGGTTGACACGTGTGATGGATCCCGCGGCGGTGGCTGGGGTGCGTGGCAGATCGCGGTACGTTGGTCCTACGCGGATCTGACGGATGAAGACATCACGGGAGGTGTTGGGGAGAGTGTGACGTTCGGCTTGAACTGGCATTGGAATTCGAACGCACGAATGCAGTTCAATTACCTGTACGGTCACATTGATGAGCGTGGTCCGATCGATGGATTCACGGCCGGCGACTACAGCATCATTGGGACCCGCTTGATGGTGGACTTCTAAACGATCCAAGCCAACATTCCCGCTTGCCGTAATGTTCGCGTCGCGGCGAGGATTCTGGGAACCGAACCGAGAACAAATCAGGGGACCTTTCTCATGAAACCGATCATCGTCTTCTCCGTTGTCTGCCTGATCGCCTTGCCCGGTTGGGCACAATGCCTTCATAGCCATCACGGAAGTGGGGCCTGCTGTGGTCCCAAAGGTTGCTGCCCGGAGTGCAAGACCGAGCCGAACGAGAAAAGTTGCTTTTGCATCGAGTGTGCAGAGATCTGCGTTCCGGCTATTAAGTTTCCATGGGAAAGCTGCTGTGTTCGCAAGCCCGGGAAGGTCAAGGTGGTTCGCAAACTGACGTCCAAGGACTACGAATGTGGCAAGAAAGTCGTTTGGGAGTGGCCAAAGCCCGAAAAAGTGCCTTGCTGTAACACGGGCCATGGCTGCGGTGGTCACGGTTGCGGACGAGTCGGCTGTGCCAGCTGCGGCGCCGCCGGTTGTGCCGGCGCCGAGGGTTGCTCATCGGCAGGGTGTGCGGACGTGAGCGTTCCCCTTCCGCCCGAAGTCCCGATGGCACCGGCCGAAATGCAACCGACACCTGCCGAGGCACCTGTCCCCGAGGAAGCGGCTCCACCACTGCCATCAGCGTCCAATCTGTACAATAAAGCCCGTGGATTGTTCCGCGTGGACTTCTGATTTTTCGGAAGGCGGGAAGAGGACGATCGCAATCAGGTCTCCAATTTCACGCGGGTGCAACTCCGATGGCGGTAGTTGCACCCGTTTTTTTTGAGCTCAATGCGGATAGAACCTCCAATGGTCCATGGCATGTCCCGTTTCGTAATCTTGCGACATGAGGTTCCCGCATCGTTCCCCCGCGGTTCGCATTGGGATCTGATGCTTGAGCAGCCCACCGATCTGATGACCTGGTCGCTGCCCGAACTCCCTGAGCCGCAGCACACAGTCGCTGTGGAGGCTCTCGCGCCGCATCGGAAGCTCTATTTGGACTATGAAGGCTCCGTGTCCGGAGACCGAGGCCACGTTCGGCAGTGGGATACCGGATCGCTCTGTTGGTTAGAGCAGCACGCAGACCGGATCACCGTGCAAGTCGAAGGCAGGCACCTTCGCGGGATCATTGAACTGCGGCGCAACGGAACGTCGGACAGCGGCTGGGACTTGACCTACTCGCCGCAAGAAACCACCGATCAGTCTTCAATTGACGAATCGTCCCCGGGCGGTGAGCCGCCCGTCTCGAATCTCTAGCGTGTCGATCTCGACACGTCGCGGCGGCCTGCCCGCATCGTCCGGAAGGCGGATCACCGCCACCGGATCTCCCTCGTCATGCGACCAGCGCAACGGGACCTGCGCGCGCGCCGAGCCCGCCGAGATCCGCTCGAGTGTACTCTTCATCGGCAGGGGAACTCGGCCTGCGCGCAATCGTCGGATCCGAATCGCAAACTGACCCGCATCGTCGGTCAGGAACGGCTCGAGAACCAGAGACAAGACGGTGGACATGAAGGCCGTCTTCAGGCGACAGGCAACCAACACCTGACCATCCTGAAACACCACACGTGGCTCGAGCAAATCGGCGGGCAGAGTTCCGGGGAATTTTTCCGGTAGATCACTCGTCAACCAACCATTGATCTGCTGATCTTGCAGCTCAAGCTGCCAACGTTCTCCTTCCTCGATGTCGTTCTGCAGCTCCACGATCGATCGTTCCAGCTGCTTACCCCACTCGTCCGCCTCCTTCGACTCCAGAGGAAGAACCTCGGCATAGAACTCCGGTGTTGCCTGGCTCGCAAAATAGAGACAGAGCAGCCCCACCGTCGTGAGGGCAAAGAAGATCGAAACGACAAGCAAGACCGTACGGATTCGTTTCACGTCAATTGGGAAATCGCAATAGAGCGTAGTTCTTCTTGCCGGAGCGAAGTACGATCGTTGTTTCCGTCGCCAAGTCGGCGGACGTCAGGCAACAATCGATCGATTTTTTGGGCCGATTGTTGACATAAGCCCCTCCTTGCTGAATCGTGCGGCGCGCCTCGCTCTTGCTCTTGGACAATCCCGATTCAACGAACGCATCAATCAGTGACAATCCCTCGCCCGATAAACGGCCCCGATCCAACTGGCAACTCGGTACGTCTGCGAAGATTGCAGACAACTGTCGGTCATCCCAACCATCGATCTCGGCACCGTAAAAGACGCTTGTCGCCCGCTCTGCGATCTCCAGTCCAGCTGGACCATGGACCAATCGCGTCAGCTCTTCGGCCAATCGTCGCTGCGTGTCGCGGCCCTCGGGCTTGTCGCGGCGTGTTTCGTCGAGCTGATGGATTTCGTCTCGATCTAAATCGGTCAAAAGGCGCAGGCAGTTGCCAGCATCCTGATCGGCGAGTCGGATCCAGTATTGATAGAACTCGTATGGACTAGTTCGATCGGCCGACAACCAGACCGTTCCTGTCTCGGTCTTGCCCATTTTGGACCCGTCGCTCTTCGTCAACAGAGGACAAGTGATCCCATACAACTGAACACCGCGCATTCGCCTTGCCAGATCAATCCCTGCCGTGATGTTTCCCCACTGATCACTACCACCCACCTGCAATTGACAGTTGTATTGATCGTAAAGATGGACGAAGTCATAGGCCTGCAACAGCATGTAACTGAACTCGGTGTAACTCAATCCACTGTCGGACCGTTCTAATCGAGCCTTCACCGAGTCTTTGGACATCATCACATTCACGGGGAAGTGCTTGCCGATGTCGCGCAGGAAGTCGAGATAGCTGAACTCGTGCATCCAGTCAAAGTTGTTCACAAGGATTGCGGACTGCCGACCGCAGTCAAAATCCAGGAAGTTCTGCATCTGCTGTCGGAGTCCGGCGACATTGGCCTGCAATTGATCCACGGACAGCAGATTTCGTTCTTCGCTCTTTCCGCTCGGATCGCCGATCATCCCGGTCGCTCCCCCCACGACAGCGATCGGGCGATGACCCGCCCGTTGGAAACGACGCAAATAGAGCAATGGCATCAGACTTCCCACATGAAGACTGTCGGCTGTCGGGTCAAAGCCGACATAGACCGTGCGACAGTCTTCCTGCAACCACTGTCGGAGAAAGGCTTCGTCCGTTGCCTGATGGATCAGGCCGCGCCACGTCAATTCGTCGTAGATGTCGAACATCGGACTGCGGGTCTCCCAAGTTTTTGCTGAAACCCCCTATTTGGGTCGTTCATGCCCGAGACGTCAAGGCACGTTTCCTGCACTCGATCGTCAGCGAGCCGGAAATACCATAGACCGACTTGTCTCGTCGGCCACGGTGTTTTCATGACCTCCGTTCGATTCGGGGTGTCTCGGTTGGAGTGTTTCGCCGGGGCGCAGCCCACTTCTCAATTCAGATGCCGTAGAATACAGGCCTTCCTCGCGCGATCGAATTCGCGCCTGCACGATCGGAGTCCGATCCCACCCAACGATCCCTGCCTCCAACAAGAAGGTCTGAAACCATGCCACACGACCGGATGAAGCGACGAGAGTTTCTGGGGATGACGGGAGCCGCATTCTGTGCGCCGTATCTGATCCCATCCAAGGTTCTGGCTGCAGCAGACCGGCCGGGGGCCAATGATCGATTGGTCGTCGCGATGATTGGCGTCGGCGGCATGGGGACCGGGCACCTCCAGCGGTTGTTGAAGTTTCAGCAGGAGGGTCGGGTGCGAGTCGCTGCTGTCTGCGATGTGGATGAACGACGACTAGCCGAAGCGGTCAAGCTCACCGGTCCTGGCGTTACACCGTATCGCGATTACCGACACATCTGCCTGCGACCGGATATCGACGCCGTGGTGATCGCGACACCCGATCATTGGCATGCGGTGCAAACGGTTCATGCCTGTGAGACGGGCAAACACGTTTACGTCGAGAAGCCAGCGTCGGTCACCGTTGAAGAGGGCCGCGCGATGGTCACCGCAGCACGTCAAGCCAAGCGTGCCGTACAGGTTGGGGCGCAAGGCCGTACCGGTTGGGGTGCCTACTACACGTGCCGTGCGATTCGCAACGGGATCGTGGGAAAGGTCAATAAAGTCACCTGTTGGCATTACGAAAACCCGGTCGGCGGTTTGGAAGCCGATACGGCTCCCCCCGCGGAGCTCGACTGGGACCTCTGGCTGGGGCCAATGCGGTGGCGACCTTACAACCGCGCCTACCATCCAGGCAACTTTCGTTGGTTTCTTGATTCGGGAGGCGGGCAGATCCGCGATCGTGGCGCGCACCAGTTCAGCACGATTCTCTGGTGCATGGATGCCGATGGTCCCCGGTCATTCACGGTCGATGCCGTGGGGGAAGCGCCACCCAAGGGGCTGTATGACTGTCCCGTCACCATGAAGGCTGTCTTCGAGTTTCATGATCCTGCTTGGACTCTCGTTTGGGAGCAGCCGGGCAATAAGCTGGGTAAGCTGGAGTTTGGCAACGTTTTCTGGGGAGAAGACGGCCAGACGCTGATCCTGGAATGGGAAGGCGCCTACAAGCCGGCCGAACCCGAAGCGATCAACTTCCGAGTCCCGCCGGGCGGCTACGAACCCTACCGCACCAATGAATATCCAGACGACTTCAATATGAATCACATGGCGGACTGGTTCAAAGCGATTCGTGAACCCGACTATCGTCCGGCTGTCGATATCGAGATCGGTCATCGAACCGCAACACTCTGCAACCTCGCCAACTTGTCCTACAAACTAGGTCGCAAACTCAACTGGGACGCGCATCAGGAAAAAGTTCTCGGTGACGATCAGGCCAATCGCCTGCTTGGTCAGCCGCAACGGCATCCGTATCACTTGTAGGGATGTGAGTCGAAGAGATCGCCGCCAAATGCTTTTCCCTAGAGTGCATTTCAAAGCCCGTTTTTCTCGAGGAGTGGCTGGTGGCAGAGCGCAGCGATGCCCCAGATTGCCGATCTGCTGGGGCATCGCTGCGCTCTGCCACCAGCCAC
>CAZFWV010000249.1:0-10049 GCA_964522605.1 uncultured Pirellulaceae bacterium | reverse complement strand
AGCGCAGCCTTCGGCCGCAACCAAACGGCGTGCTGCCGCGTTCGGCGCAATGGGTGTGCCACTGGCTTTGCCAGTGTCCTCTTGAGTCGAGGAACAGCACTGGCAGAGCCAGTGGCACACCGTGCGGTTGCTGCGGAAGGATGTGCCTTACATCAAAATGCCACAATAAAGCCAAGTAGAAGCACAACGCAACCCTGCCGCATAATAGAATTCGCTTGCCCCGACAAGAAACTCACCGTTAGCAGTGCAGAGCTCGCAAAGACGCCGAGGGTTGCAGAGCAGCTCATCGCACGCGAGCTAATCTAACGCTCTCGGAGACAGGGAGTTCCAACGATTTTCAATCTCAGACAGTCGAGGCTCGTAGCGGGCCAGTCGATGCGCTGGGCCTCGCGATGCAGGTCACCGTTTAAGGCTTCACCTCGTAGCACCAGAGCGAATCGAGATCGCGAATGTACAACTTACCGTCGGCAACAACCGGATAGGCCCACGCTTTCGAACGCCCGCGATCCGGTTGATCGGGAGGCGTGAAGCGGCCTTTCTCGCGATAGCCTTCAGGAGAAGGTTCTACGAGTGCCACATCACCGTTCTCGCCGTGCAGATACAGTCGTCCATCGGCATAACAGAGTGATGCGGCACCAATCCCCCGATCCTGCCATTGGATTTCGCCGGTCGTGAACTCGACGCACAGGAGCGAGTCGCCTTTCGTGCCATAAAAGTAGTCGCCCAGCTTGACGACGCCCCCGATTCCTGAAGGCAATGTGCCCGAAAAATACACCTGTTCAGCTTCAACGGACCGTTGATCGACCTGCAATTTCACCAACCCGCCACCACTGCGTCCCGCAGCGCTGTAAACATAGCCGTTGTCCGCCATCGGTGTGGCAATATTGGCGGGACTGCGTTCCGCCGTTTGATCATACTTCCACAACAGTTCACCCGTCTCTGCATTCACACCGACTAGTCCCGTTGCGAGGAACTGCACGTACTGTCGCATGCCCTGGTCCTCGACTACGATTGCTGAAGCGTACCCGGCCTCGCTGCCCTCCGGGACCGCGCACTTCCAGATCAGCTCGCCAGATTGTTTGTTCAAGGCAACCATCGTCGCTTCCGAACCACCGGGTGTGCAAATCAGCACTTCGCCGTCGATCAACGGAGATTCGGAATAGGCCCATTCGCCGGGCTTTCCGCTAAATTCCGTGCGCACGTTCTTCTGCCAGCGAATCGTGCCCGATGCTCTTTCGAGACAGGCGAGGTCTCCGTCGGACCCCAGGACAAACAAGAAGTCTCCATCGACCGTCGGTGTTGAGCGGGCAGCCGGATACGCGGGCCGCTGATCGGGATTGCCCACTTTGCCGATCCGAATCGACCAGATCTCGGAACCATCCTGAACACGCAACGCCTTCACATATTCATTGTCCAGTCCCTCATTGCCCAACAAATAGAGCGTTTCGCCAACGACGGCGGGTGTTGAATAGCCTGAACCAATTTGCTTCACGTGCCAAACCAATTTCGGGCCCTCGGTCGGCCATTCCTGGAGCAGCCCCGTTTCCTGCGAGATTCCATTGCGCACCGGCCCTCGCCACTGCGGCCACGAGTCTGCCATCACAAAACCGGTGATTGCCACCAACAAGAACAGAGTCCAAGTCAGTTGCCGAGTCTTCATCGCATGTCTCCCTCATGTTATGGTTCTTCGCATCTCCACGATCTCGACCGAAGTTTATCGTGCGTCCCGAAATTGTACTATTCCCTGTCTTTCTCTCCAGACACCACGAAAAGCAACGCACAGAAGCCCGAATCGCCAGCGAAGGGGTCGGGGCAATACGGTGATTCACTGAAGATCTGCCCCCAAAGCGCCGCCTCCGCCGAGTGATCGACAGGGGTGAATACGTCTCCGGCGCGCCGCGAACCCCTTCGCTGGCGCTTCGGGTTTTCGCGCCTGGTGTCCTGTTGTTTCTGGAGAGAATGACGCGGAATGGTGCATCCTCAAGTAGCGTCGGCGAGGGATCTTGAGCGGTCGGCGGAGCCGATTCTCTCGCTGGATGCGATGTCCCGAAAACACCATCTCAGAATCTGGTTTGGGCGAAAGTTGACCGATAGCAGAACGCAATGAGGCCTGGAAATAGGAGCGGACCTAGCCTCATGTCGTCCGTCCCCATCCACCCGAGCGGAGGTATTGAAATGGGCCCCGGAGGACGGAAGAATACTCCGCTTCTTCCGTGCGAAGATGGGCGGATTGCGATTCTCCGTCATGGAACCGGGAGCCGATTGGCTCCACAATGTTGCTGGTGACCAGGACTGTAAAAAAGGGTAAAAAGAGGCAGGGAAAGGTACTCCGCATTCGCAGAGCGGCAGGGCCGCAACCCATCGGGGTGCTTCCGCACCCGGGTAAGGGTCGCTTTCGTTGGTCGCTCGATTTCTTGCCGAGAGAACAACATTCTCACCGTTAGCAGTGCAGAGCTCCTTTCATCACGATTCAATTGTGCTTTTGGCTGAAGGCGACGCAGACCGAAGGATCCCATTCCGTTTTCGGGATTCGAACAGGATAAGAAACGAGTGCCACCATGTCGAAGAAGTTCCACGTTGGTGATGTTGTGATCTACAAGAAGCAGAAAGTCAGCACGAAGCCTGGGCCACGAGCGCATGATATCGCGCCCGCGGTGCAGGATGGAAAGTTCGCTTACGTGGTGGATAAGTTCTGGGTCGTGACCGATGTGCGAGATGATGGCACGATTGTCGCGCGAACACGGCGGGGTAAAGAACACCAGATCAACCCGAGCGATCCCAATCTGCGCAGCGTGAGCTGGTGGGATCGTTTCTGGAACCGGTCGGAGTATCGCCAGTTGGTTGAGTCGGCGCGCCGCTCCGACGGACAGGAAACCTGACGCGATTCGGAGTCAGCGACCGCAGTCGACTGACAGCTCACCAAGATCCGAACCGCTTTCTGAAGCCGGATCGACGGCCCGATGGTTCGAAGCACGTCGCGGGCATTCGCAAGGTCCGTATCGAAGTCGAGATGACTTCAACCCGGCAAAGAAAAAGAATCGGCCTTGACAGCTTCTCCGGAAGAGGCGGTCTCCCAAATCTCCCCAGTCTGCGCTCGCAAGGTCTGTGTCTTGCTCTTGCTCGCTTTTTGTTCAAGCAATTCTTATTCAAGCAGGCAAAGAAAAAGAATCAGCCTTGACAGCTTCTCCGAAAGAGGCGTTCTCCGAATTCTCCCCAGTCTGCGCTCGCAAGGTCTGTGTCTTACTTGATTTTGCTCGATTGCTCGAGAATCTGCGACGACAAAACTTGCCCTAGTCCCCTTGCAATGAATCCTAAAGATGGAACCCTGTCCTCGAGTCAGGTCGGTTCGAAGCGAACTTTTGAGGAATCTCATCCGGGCTCAACATCGAGTCCCGTCCATGGAGAATCGCATGAGCAAGAAGTGGAAATCCCGGTGCAGTCTGGTATTTGTTGTCGCGGCAGCATTCGCGTGCGGGCCTCCGGCACAGGCCCAAGATGATGCTCAGAACGGCAGCGAGCAGCCGAAGGCGGTTACAGCTTCCGATGCAAAGATTCCCATCGAGAATCTGAAGCTTCTTGTGAAGCCGCTGACCAAGGAAGAATTGGTCGTCGAGGCGGATGCTTGGCGTGACGAATTGAAAATGAAGGTCCAGGAGATCGCAGAGCGACAGATTGCCGTCAAGGAGGAACAGGAAAAGGTTGAAACGGAAGAAGAAGTCGAAGCGGCCGAATCCGACGGTGCTACCGAATCGTTGAACGAGCAGACGGCAGCAGAACCGCAGGGGGAAGCCACCGTCGCGGAGGAGCGAAAGCTGGAACTTGCCGAATCCATTCCGGAACTCCGCGACGAGCAGACGCATCTGGTCGACCGGCTCAACGTGGTTGTCGACGAGCTGGAGGAAAAAGGCGGTGAGGTTGAGTCGTACCGACAATACATCTCGGCCATCAGTGGCATCGACTTGGACGTGACCGATACGGGCACGGCCTGGACCTTGATCAAGGGATGGCTTGTCAGCGAGCAGGGTGGTCAGCGTTGGTTATGGAACATCGTCAAGTTTCTGGTGATCCTCGTGGGTTTTTATTTTGCGGCAAGCATCGTGGCGAAGCTCGTGCGCCGGGGCACGTCCCGCATGAAGAACGCCTCCCAATTGCTGGTTAATTTTCTTGGCAAGTTTGTCAAGCAGGTGATCATGTTGGTGGGCTTGATCGTTTCTCTGGCAGCATTGGAAGTCGACATTGCGCCTTTGCTGGCTGCCGTGGGTGCTGCCGGCTTTGTCGTTGCCTTCGCGCTCCAGGACACACTCAGTAACTTTGCCAGCGGTCTGCTCATCCTCGCCTATCGTCCGTTTGACGAGGGCGACGTGATCGAAGCGGCAAGTGTGTCGGGAATCGTCGATTCTGTCTCGCTCTTCTCCACCCACATACGTACCTTCGACAACAAGATCATGATCGTCCCCAACAATGATATCTGGGGCGGAACAATCACGAATGCCACCGCGAGCGACACACGCCGAGTGGATATGGTGTTTGGCATCGGTTACGACGACGATGTGGACAGAGCGAAAGAGATTCTGGAATCGATTGTCAAACAGCATCAACTGGTCCTCGATGAACCCGCGCCTGTCGTTCAGATGAACGAATTGGGAGACTCCTCGATCAACTTCATCTGTCGACCATGGACGAAAACGAGCGATTACTGGACCGTCTATTGGGATATCACCCGTCAGGTGAAGGACGAATTCGATCGGAACGGAATCTCGATTCCCTTCCCGCAGCGGGACATTCATGTCTACCAGGAACCCAGCTTGTCCGCGACCGGTAATGGCCGGGAGCACGGAAGTTAGCAACCGTGTTGGCCGTGGGTTGAAGTAGGCAGCACCGCATTCATTGATGGGGTAGCGACGTGGGCCAACGCGGCGCTCTGTCGCAAGTTACCCCGCGAGGATAAGCAGGTTGAACTGCACACGAGTGCGCGTCGGCGAGAAGCGGTTTCCGAACCGAGATTCGGGAGGGCGAGGTTTCTGTCGAGCCGGCGTTCGTCGCATCTTTGGCACGGCAGGAGCCTCGCCCTCCCAGTCGTGAAACCGCTTCTAATTCACCGATTTGTGCGGAGCGTCCCGATCGACGGAGAAGAACCCTCCTCCAAAACCACCCATCCCTGCCCCCATCCCGCCAGGGGCGCCAAACGACTTTGCATCGCCCGACTCGACGCGCACAATGACCTCGGCAATCTCTTGGTGGGCCGCACGGGTTTGTTGCACAATCAGTACGGCGCGCTCGATGACCAGTTGCGAAGGAGACTGACCCATCTCCTTCCCTTTTGTGCTCCCACTCACCGCTTGAGATAGTTCGGGAGCGGACGAGACGATCAAGATTGTGCCGGGTGCGTCAGTTCGTTCTTCCGATTGCCAAGACTCGGGTCGCACCAGTCTGGGCAACATCGTCAACAGATCCATCGCTACATTCGCATGCAAGCGATAGTAAACGGTGGTCACTTCGTCGGGGTCCTCACCTCGCCGCTGTCGCGGTTTGGAAGTTCTCAGCGCCGAGCGGTACGTTTCGAGCAGACGAAGAACTTTCTGTTGCACTTGCTCGCGGTGTCCAATCACAAGGATGCCCGGTTTCGCATACTGGATGCTACCCTCACCCCCCACCTCGGCCCAGGAGGACGGCTCCGCTTGCGACGTGATCGCGCTGATCAGTGCCTCCGATTCATCCACATCACGGCAGAGATCTCGCACGTCATAGACAGCAGTCTTCAGATAGGCCTCCGCTTCGTCAATGCTCGTGATCCAAAGAACTCCATCCCGAATCACCCATGTCAGATTCAGGTCAAGGACGATCGCCTGCAGAACCGTCTCCAAACGACGATCTACCAGTTTCAGCGTCACGGGCTCACGCTCACGAATTCGTGCATTCCTCAACGCAGGCACATCCAGGCGAATGTCAATACTCGCCTCCTCCGACAGTCGTTGGACCGCCGCTTCCAGAGGTGTATCCTGAAAATCGACGCTGACGTTTTCTTGCAGCTTCTGACGCAGGCGCAGGTGTTGCATCGGGTCGTTCAGAAATGTCTGGCGTCCGGGCTTATCCAATGCCTGAAGCAGCGCCTTGACTTCGCGATGCACGTCGTCGCTCTGCCGGATGAACAGCACGTCACCCAGTGAGCTCACGACACCTTCTCCACCTACGTCTTCCCATGTGTTCGGCGTGACCGTGCTCACAATAACCTCCTCGAGCCGGTCCAGCTCGAAGTCTGCATCGAGCAAGATTCCGACATTGTAAGTCAACGTCGTGGCGCGCTCCTCCGCCACTTCACGAGATGTGATGTAGAGGATGTCGTCTTCGTAATACCAGTCGAGCCCGAGAGATCGCAGGCGATTGAGAAGCAGGTAAAGAGGCGCGTCGACGAGGCGATCGGTAATCGGCTCTGCAGCAGTAACTCCAATTTCCGCCAGTGCATTCTTGTCCAGGAGTACGACCAACCGGTGTTCGGTCTGCAGCCAAGCAACGACTTCTCGCAAGGATGAATCAGAGAAATCGTGAGTCGCCGCGGTTGCTAACTGCGGAGGCAGAACGTCGACCGGATCAATTGTCTTTGGTTCGTCCGCGATGACCGGGAGTGGGGGAGTTGATTGCGGGAGTGCCTGTGCACATACCGGAAGCATCATTGCAAGAGTGAACAGAAACCAACCTGAAAGACGAATCAAGATGCAGCTCACAGCAGTCCCCTTTGTGGAATCGATGTTGACGCGCCTGTTCGCAAACAGGTCAAGGAAGACGAAGAATCGAAATGCTCAACTCGCGCCCATTTCGTCAAGGCATTGTCGTGCGCTTAACCATTACACTCTCGCCCGCGCATGGCTGCTCACACTCCTGTGCGGAAGTCGCTTGTTCAAGCAAACGCCGATTCTTCCGAAGGCGCCCGAGTCATTTTAGTTTGTCTCTCGGTCGTCCGCACCAAGATTCTCGGCACGTACAGAGGTTCGCTAAAATGGCTGCACCGAGTCTTCCGCGTAAATCAGCCAAAACCCCAGCGACAGGGCAAACAGCACGGAGAGTCGCGTGACATGTGAAACTCGTTCAAGCCACGAACCGATGCATTCGTCGAGTTGGTCTTGCCCGATGATCAGAATGAGGAGCTACCTCTAGAGTCTCCTCCGGCAGCTGAAAGAAATGCAGAGCAACCGTCACCACGTTGTTCGTGACGCGGAAGATCAGCACGCGAGTTTGGCTGCCTGGATTTCAACGATTATGATCATGGAGTCAGACCGAATCGCTCCTGCTCCAACTTGGAGACAAGCATGAAACCCGCAACGCATCGCACATGCGTTTTCTTGGTGCTCGTATTCACTACTGCGTCGAACGGCAACGGTGCCCCGCCGGTCCATCACGCGGCCTCGATCGACAATTCGCAAAGTCCTTATGGAAAGCTGCGCTGCATCTCGATGCAGGATACGCGACTAACGGATGGTTTTTGGGCAAGGCGGTTCGAGCTGGCCGCAAACAGGATGCTGCCAGCGCTGGAAAAAGCGATGTTAGGCGAGAGCACCGCCAACCTGAATCGAATCAAGTATGCCGCCGGCCTAATCGAGGAGCATCAGCATGGCAGCCCTTGGGGCGACGGGGACAACTACAAGTGGATCGAGGCGATGGCCCACGTCTACAATCTCAACAAGAACGCTGAACTCGACCAGAAGATGGATGAATGGATCGAGATCATTGGCAGAGCGCAGGACGCGGATGGCTATATTTCCACCAACGTCGGACATGACACGTCGCAACGTTTCCAGCGGAGTAACGCCCATGAAATGTACAACATGGGGCATCTGCTCACAGCGGCCTGCATCCACTACCGCGCCACCGGGAAAGAGAACTTCCTGAGTATCGCCAGCAAGACGGCGGATTTCCTCTGCGCACAATGGAAGGCAGAGCCCGCAAAGATGGCGCGCTTTCCCTGGAATCCATCTGCGTTCATGGGAATGGCCGAAATGTATCGCACAACACGCGAGCCGAAATATCTCGAGTTGCTGCGGATCATGATCGACAACCGCGGAACCCGGCCAAATCCCGATCGCAATCACGCCTACGGGGGCACGGATCAGACTCAAGATCGAGTTCCGTTGCGGCAGGAAAGCATCGCAGTGGGACATGCGGTTACGGGAAACTACCTGTACTGTGGGGCTGCAGATCTCTATGCCGAGACGGGCGACAAGGAGATCCTTGAGGCGCTTGAGCGGATCTGGAAGGACATCCACGAGAAGAAAACGGACATTACGCTTGGAGTCGCAATGGATCGCTTTTCCGAGTCCCTATCACCGCGTGGTGACGAGGTTCATGAGAATTTTGCCAACGAACCGTACGCGCAGCCAAATCTGTACAGTGAAACGTGTGCCAACATCGGGACGGGCATGTTCAATTTCCGAATGTTACTGCTCACCGGCGATGCAAAGTACGCTGACTGGGCAGAGCGAATGATGTTCAACACGCTCCATTCTGGAGTCGATTTGCAGGGCGAACGATGGTTCTACTGCAATCCCGTAAGCTGGGACGGAACCGAGGGAGAGAAGATTCCGCAAACGAATGGCCGAGATCCCAAACGTCTGGTGCCTGACCACCGCAGCGGCGTTCGATGGGAATTCATGAACTGTTTTTGCTGTCCGCCAAGCGTTGTGCGAACCACGGCCAAGATCCACAACTGGTTCTACAGCACGTCGGATGACGGTGACCTCTGGGTAAACTTCTACGGCGGCAGCAAGTTGTCGACGACTCTCGCGGATGGATCGCCCATCGGCTTGACGCAGACGACTGATTATCCCTGGGATGGGCGAGTCACCCTCTCCATCGATCAAGTGGCGACGCATAAGCCGATCTCACTCCATTTCCGGATCCCCGGCTGGACAGAAAACCCAACCGTGATGGTCGATGGCATCAAGACCGATCTTCAACCGGTTCCGGGAAGCTATTTCGAACTATGTCGTTATTGGTCGCGCGGTGACGAAATCGTACTGGATTTTCCGATGCCGGTGCGGTTGATGGAGGCCAATCCGAAAATCACCAAGCTGCGCGACCGAGTCGCCATCATGCGCGGTCCGGTCGTCTACTGCCTGGAATTGCCGAAGCAGGAAGGGGGCGAGGAAATCCGCAAGAACGGAGTTTTTCTCGCTGCGGGTGTCCAGTTTACGCCGGAATACCGCGACGATTTCCTGGGCGGCGTGACCGTACTCCATGGCACAGCGCTTACCCACGTCGGCAAGCAGCTTTGGTTGAAAGAAAACGCTGGCTCAGCGAACGCTGCACATGTTGACCGGTGGAAGGAAGGAGAACTGTATCGTCGGATGGAAGTTGCTCGATTCGATATGCCCACCACCGGCACCGTGGAGATCGAGTTGATCCCCTACTACGCCTGGGCCAACCGCGGTTTGGCTTACATGGATGTCTGGATTCCATGTGCCTGCCCCAGCTCGCATCGGTGAGTTTGACCTGTCCCCCTCGTAGGACGGATTGGCAATCCGTCCCACAGATAGGATCCCACCGAACAGCGAAAGCAGCCAGCTGGGCCGGATCACTCTCGCTGGCGGCGGCCCTCATCTGAAGTTCCCTGGCTACCGTTGCGACCAGTATCGAGGCTTGCGCGAGGTGTGGGCGATGGCGATCACGATCCAGTGAGCGTCGTGTTGCCTGTAGATCACTTGGTACGGGAAGTGCCGCATGAGTTAGAAGCGATGTCGCTGGTCGCACAGCGGACACCGTTCCGGATCCGAGGCACTCGTCGCCAGAGCGTCGTCGAGTGCTGCGTCGTAGTGTCCCGCCGCCTCGACGCTGTGCGCTGCATACCATGCGAATGCTTCGGCATAGTCTTCCTCCGCAGCGGAGCTGAGAATTAGGTCACTCATCCAGACCCGCTTGGCGTCGCACCCGCTGTCGAACTTCGGACCAGGGCGCGGTCGTCATCTCACCGGCATCGTAGGCATCGCTCCGTCGCTGTGCCTCGGCAATCCATTCGTCAGTCGGTGGCGACCAATCCTCCGGCGCGACGGTTCCCCAAA
>CAZFWV010000248.1:5606-10178 GCA_964522605.1 uncultured Pirellulaceae bacterium | reverse complement strand
GCTCTGCCACCAGCCACCCCCACGGCGAGAGTAGGTTTTGAAATGCGTTCTAGTTTCACCACAACCTCTGCGGCCCTCCGCGTCTCTGTGTCCTCTGCGTTTCGCTTTTTTGCGATGCGAAGGAAGGAAAACGCAGAGCACGCAGAGGCGCAGAGGGCCGCGGAGGGGGACCAGATGAACGTCGTTCGGCGCGGGAGTCGTGAAACTGTCGAAACGCGTGCCGAAGAGTGCCGAGTCGAGCGGGACCAAAGATTGAGAAGAGGAACCGCGGATTAAACGGATGAAGCGGATGTCCGCGGATCGGTCTGTGAAGATCCGTCCCCTCCGTCGCCTCCGTGGTTAATTCTCCTCCTTAATTCCACCCGGACCGCCGAGCTTCAGGGGCAGCGGGGGACTCAGGGCGTTACGAGTCTGCTGATTCCCCCAGCCGGTGAAGCACGGATGCAATGGTCTCCATGAGTTGTCGGGCGCGGATCGGCTTCGAGATGTAATCGTCCATCCCACTTCGCAGACAGTATTCACGATCGCCCTTCATGGCGTGTGCTGTCATTGCCACGATAGGCACATGGCCTCCCGTCTCCACCTCTTTGGCACGTATGGCGGAGGTGGCGTCACATCCGTCCATCAGCGGCATCTGAACATCCATCAAAATCAGATCGAAGGTTTGGGTCTCCCAGGCGGTGACAGCTTCTTGTCCGTTATTGGCAATAATGACTTGATGTCCCTGTTTTTGCAGCAGGCCGACGGCCAACTTCTGATTGACGTGGCTGTCTTCGGCCAGCAGGATTCGCAGCGGTTGGATGCTCTGAGCGGGCGGTTCGGCCGCAGCACTAGCAGCTTCATCTTCTGCCGATGTGACTCCCAATGTGGTAGCGATCGCGTCAAACAACTCGGACTGCTTTACCGGTTTCATCAGATAAGCGGCGACGCCGATTTTGCGTGAGCGGGCGAGATCGCCCGGGCGATCCCCCGAGGTCAGCATCAGGATCGATGGCTTACCCAACTTCGCGTCCTCTTTTCTCACGAGTTCCGCGAAATCGAATCCGTCGACCTCGGGCATATTGACATCGGTCAGGACAATACGAAAAGGTTTCCCCTCCGTTCGGGCTTGCTGCAAATCGGCCATTGCCCGCTCGGCACTTTCCGCTGTGGCAGGAATCATGCCCCAGTTCTTCAGCATCTCCTCCAGAATCTGACGATTCGTTTCATTGTCATCGACCACCAGTACTCGCGTGCCACCGATGATGTCGATTGCCGATCGAGACGGCCCGGCAGCATCATCACATGCGATCGGCAGTTGAAGGGTGACATGAAAGACGCTGCCGCGTCCCTCTTCGCTCTCGACCCAGATCTTCCCGTTCATCAAGCGGACGAGTTGCGAGCAGATCGTCAGTCCGAGGCCGGTACCGCCGTAGCGTCGAGTTGTCGAGCTGTCCGCCTGCTCGAACGCTTCAAAGATCCGACTGCACGTCTGAGGTGGGATGCCGATGCCGGTGTCCGTAATGGTGAAGTGCAGGTCGGCCGCCTGAGGCTGCACTGCATCGCACGAGACTTCCAGGACAACTTCCCCTTTCTCGGTAAACTTAATCGCATTCCCGACCAAATTGACGATCACCTGGCGGATCCGATCCGCGTCACCAACCAGACGACTGGGAACATCAGGTCGAACACGAAAGGCGAGTTCGAGTCCTTTCTTGTGGGCCCGCACGGCCAGTGATTTCATCGTGTCGCCGAGCGTATCGTTGAGGTCGAACGCAGCGCGATCCAGATCGAGCTTTCCTGCTTCGATCTTGGAAAAATCGAGTATGTCATTCAGCAGAGCCAGCAGCGACTCACCGGATTCCTTGACCATCCGCAGGTAATCTTGCTGGGGTTTGGTGAGCGCGGTGTCCAGAACCAGTTCGGTACTGACGAGGATCGCGTGCATGGGTGTGCGAATCTCATGACTCATATTCGCGAGGAAATCGCTTTTGGCCCGGTTGGCAGCTTCCGCGGCTTCCTTGGCAGCCTGCAACGCTTCTGCCGCTCGTTTCTGATCGCTAATATCGCGGACTGTTGCCTGCAGATAGTGCTTTCCCCACAATTCCATGCGCGTCAGCAGCACGGTGGCATCAAATTCACTTCCGTCGGCGCGGCGGTGTTTCCATTCGAAATAGTGCGAACCATTTTCCATCGCGATGCCGATCATCTGGGCGGCTTTTTCCGAGGATGGCTGACCATCAGGCTGATCGGCGGGCGACAACTGTGCCGGCGAAAAAGAGGCGAACTCCGTCTCGTCTCGGCATGCGAAAAGCTCGACCGCAGCTCGGTTGCCACTCACAAATCCGCGGTCCGGATCGAGCACCATGATTGCATCCCGTGAGGAATCGAACAGGGTCCGAAACTTCATTTCGCTGTTCAGCAGTGCTTCCTGAGCACGCCGTTGATCCGTGACATCCCAGAAGAGGGCCTGAACGCCGATCGGTTTTCCCGACGCGTCACGTACGGCGGATTTCATCACTTGCATATGTCGTGTCTCGCCGTCCTTCTGGTACTCTTCCACCGCCTCGAGCAGCTCACCGGACTGCACGACATACAAATCATCGTTCCGGTATTTCGTCGCAAGCTCTGCTGGATACAGATCGAAGTCGGTTTTGCCGACCAGTTCACTCAACGGTCGGCCCACAAGTTCCGAGAAGGAACGGTTGCCGAAAGTGAAGTGTCCTTTCAGATCTTTGCGCAGAACATGTACGGGAAGGTTTTCTACGAGTGATGAATAGAGTGCATGCGAATTGCGGAGTTCTTCCTCAATCCGTTCTCGTTCGGCGTTTTCCTGCGACAGGAGTCGATTCGCCTCGGCCAATTCCGTCGTGCGTTTTTGCACACGAAGTTCTAACTCATCACGCGCCTTCCGGAGCTCATTCTCGATGCGCTTCAATTCGGTGACGTCAACGGCCACGCCCAACACCGCAGGCTCGGAAGTTCCGGGGACGGCATATGGAATCTTCGTTGTTCGCAAGATGTGCAGCTTCCCCTGCGCATCGGTGAACTGTTGCTCGGGAATCACCGTGCACTGTCCGTGTTCGATTACTTCTTGGTCGTCTTTCCGCATCCGAGCCAGCTCATCCGGATTGGCGTGAACTTCGGACTGCGGTCGGCCGATGAGTTCCTCGGGAGGCAAGCCGCAGGCGGTTCCCATCGCTTGATTGGCGAGCAGAAAGCGACTGTTGCGATCTTTGGCAAAGATCATATGGGGTACCAGATCGATAATCTGCCGCAGACGTAGTTCGCTCAGCCGCAAGGCTTCATCCGCCTCCTTCTGTTGCAGCAGACGCCACATGCCTTGCATTAGAAGGGTCAGTTCACGTACATCGGATTCGTCGTAAAGTGTCTCCTTGTTTCCCACTCCGGCCACGGCCACAATCCGTTCCCCTTCGAAAACGGGGATATTCATATGGCGAACAATCGCGACGTGCCCCTCGGGATGTCCTTTCTTCAGGGGATTCGGTGCCGCGTAATCGTTTGTGATTACGGGACGACGTTGTCGCACGGCCTCACCCCAAAGTCCCGTCGTGACCACCGGGTAGACGATCGGCTTATCAATGACTTCGCATTCCTTCATTGCGGTTTTCGACCAGGAATGCATCGTCAGAACCGTTTCATCCTCATTCATGAAGGCCAGGTAACCGATCTTGCTGCCGGTCAGCCGAACAGCCTCTTCCAAGGTAAAGTCTGTGAGTTGCTTCAAGGGCGCATTGCCCATCTGACTCAGTCGCAACAGAGCCTCTAAGCGAGACTGCTCCAATCGCAGGGCATCTTCTGCCTTCTGACGCTCCGCCTGAAGCTTTAGACCGTGCAACGCAAAGGCGAGATCGCCGGCGAGTTCCTCCAGCAGGTTCTTTTCTTCCTCGTCGGCGATGCAGTTTGGCTGCAGTAGAATTGCCATCGTGCCGTAAACCGTATCCTGCCACTGCAGCTTGACGGCGACCGTGCCGCCCTCAGGACAGGACGCCGACAGCGGGCAATCACCGCACTGTGACCGATCGTCGACAATACAGGCATGACTGGAAGTCAGAGCTTTGCACGCGCAGTCGCACGGCATTCCCTGCTTCCAGCGTTCAATCAGAAGTGGGAAATTCGAATCCAAGCCCGATTCGAATGCTCGGTCGTACCCTCCCGATTCATCCAGGAGTACGATCCAGGCGGCAACATAACATTCAGCGTCATGAATGATTTCGCAGGCCGATGCCAGCAAGCGGTTGGGGTCGATCTCTCTCGCGACAATTTGATTGATGCTGCGGATCGCCCTCAGGACCCGGTTCACGTGCCTGGTTTTCCGCTCGGCACGCCGTCGTTCGGTGACTTCCGACTCGAGCTGCGATAACTTCGCCGTTGATTCAGCGGGACGTTCCTGGTCGCCAGACACTTCACTTGACACGAGGGCCTCCTTCTGAGGTCATCGCTGAAAAAGAAGACGAGCTGACTGGAAATTTCGACCGGCGAGCTCCCTCGGGACAATCTCTGCCGCCATGTGCACATTCCATTCTATCCATTTCGCCCGCACCTTGCACCGAAAACCCTTGAGTGAAATAC
>CAZFWV010000248.1:3547-5506 GCA_964522605.1 uncultured Pirellulaceae bacterium | reverse complement strand
TTCCATTCTATCCATTTCGCCCGCACCTTGCACCGAAAACCCTTGAGTGAAATACTTACATTGGTTTCCAGAATAGCGGTTCCTTGTGATCGTCCGGGGGCAACAAGGAACGTGCAGACCGAGAACGCGTCGGACGATTGCCAAGGTTCGCGAACCTCTTACCAGAAGGAAGGCGAAACCATGGAAATCCTAGTGGAACGCGTGGACGTGTGGGCGGCAAGTATCAAGGATCAGCCGGGTGCTCTGGCTCAGATGCTGAACTCCCTTCGGGAAGCCGGCGCAGATCTGGACTTTGTCCTGGCGCGGCGTGCTGCGGAGACACCTGGGAGCGGCGTCGTTTTTCTCACTCCGCTCCGGGGCGATGCCGAGATTGCGGCGGCGACGACACTGGGCTTCAGTGTCACCCGAAATCTCCATTCGGTGCGAGTGGAGGGTGCTAACGAGCCCGGCGTCGCTGCCCACATCGCCACCAAACTGTCGGATGCCGGCATCAACCTGCGCGGCTTTTCCGCGGCGGTCATCGGATCACGGTTCATCCTCTACATCGGGCTCGATACCGACGCGGATGCCGAGCGTGCCCTGGCGACCTTGAAATCAGAGTGAGCTGGCTGGCTAAAGGGTAGATCCACCGGTGGCGTTGAGAGGCTGAGGCAGAACCTCACTCTGCGGTCCTTTGCGTCTTGGCGGACCCTGCGTTTCAATTGGAACTGTTGCAGATTCATCTAAACGCAGAGCTCGCAGAGACGCGGAGGGCCGCAAAGTAACTCCTCGCCCTTCCGAATGATGGTTTTGAAATGCGCTTTAGCTAGGAAGATGCGCACCTCGGCTACGCGCGACCTTCAGGAAAAGACGCGGCGACCAGCCTTCAGCTTCGAAAGCGGCGGCGCAGCCGATGCCCGATGGCGGTCAGGCCCAGAATAAGCGAACAGGCGAGAAAACTGCTCGGTTCTGGAACCGCGATGGTGGACGAGTCCACACGAATCTGCTTGGCACCCTGAATCTCAACGCCGTTGATCGGTTCGATGATGATCTTATCGATGATCTCACCCATCGTGGCGTGGATCAATATGCGCTGAGGTTGCGAGCCCTCCCAGTTCAATTGCTGAACGACCGTTCCCGAGTTGAGAGACTCAACCGTTACCTGCACGTCGGGCAACAGGCTGTTCAAATGACACGCATCGTAGTTCAGGCTGATTGTGCCAAATCCCAGGAAATTCGTTGGCGTCAGCGTCATCGTTGAACCGAGCGAGGGACCCAAGTCCGGGATCAGTGAGTTCGACCCTTTACTGGTGATTTGCAGGTCCGAAGTTGCGGTCAGGAAGAACCCTGATTTGCTGCCGATCTCACCCGTCTGCGAATAGGCAGCAGGACCATTTGGTCCGAACGTAACGTTGTCCAGGCTCTTACTGGGTGCGGTTGGTGTGATGACGATGTCTGCGGACAAAATCTGCACCGAGCCAGCCAACAGCAGACCGGCAAACGTCATTCGCATAGTCTGTGAGAATCGTGCCTGACTCGACACGAATGGCATGACGATCGACAACGCACGCATGTAGGTTGCTCCCGACGAGAAGCTGAGAAACAGTCCGCGACGAATGCGCCGGACGAGGTGTATCTATCTCACTCTAATTGCCGGTCGATCGCTGGCAATACTCATGACGTGATTGTCCCACGAGCGCAATCATTCGTTCGTCTGCTGCGTGTTCGTGCGCATGAATTGATTTGGGAGAGAATACCAGATTCGCAGCCGAACTCTTTGCTTCCTTGATCAAGCAACGTCGCATCAGCTTTCGATTGTGTTAGTTGTGCGGAGTGCGCAGGCGAAGAATGCTCAAGCGATACTGACTTGTCTTGAAAAGTCACTGGCAGAGCCAGTGGCACACAGAATCCGCGTGGTTGCCACTGGCTCTGCCAGTGCTTTACATGAGATCCCTTTATCTCTTCCAGTGCTTTACGTGG
>CAZFWV010000248.1:0-3447 GCA_964522605.1 uncultured Pirellulaceae bacterium | reverse complement strand
GGCTCTGCCAGTGCTTTACATGAGATCCCTTTATCTCTTCCAGTGCTTTACGTGGGTGCCACTGGCTCTGCCAGTGCTCCGCGGCCCGTCTGCGACAACACGAAGAATGACGGGATGGATGCGATGCTTGAGGAGGGAACCACGGATGGCACGGATGATACGGATTCTCACAGATCCGCCGGGGCGAATGCGTCTCGACTCAATCAATTGAAATCCGTCGTATCCGTCGGATCCGTGGTTCCTTCTTCCGGCCAAACCGCGGACGTCCAATGTCAGCCCGAGCTGCGTCCAGGCAAAGCACGCGATCCCGTCGAAATGCGTCAAAACTCCACCCGAATCCATTTGGCTTCGTAAGGTTCCAGAACGACCTCCTGCACATCGGACCGAAGATATCGCCCGATCACATTCACGGCTTCGACGTTCTGAATCGACGTGCACGTCGTGACGTCCTCCGGCGAGATTGTCGTCGACCGCCCTTCTAGTTCGCGCAGGTGCACGAAAATGGCCGACCCGTCTTTTGTCGGTCGCGTTTCGAGGATCAGGATGTTGGGCACTCGGATCTCGATGGTCGACAGGGTTCGCGGAGCCTGACCGGATTTCCCCGCGGCCGGTGGAAGGACGCGTGTTGCCAGGGGCACACGGGAATTCCAGCCGAATCGCGTTGCATCGGTACGACTCGTTCCCGGGCGCGTTGTCAGGCAATAGTGCCACTGAAAGACGCCTTCCTGGACAGCCCGGAAATTTGTGAACCAGTAATTGTTCATCACCCACGAATAGATGTGCGGTCGTTCGACCTTCGTTACCGGCATCCATTTGCCGAGGTTGAAGTCGCCAAGCTGGACGAGTGGTGCCTGTTCGCTACTTAGAATGATTTGGCGATCGGCGTCATGCACACTGATGAAGCTTTGCAGCGTCTGCCAATCGGAACTGGAACCGGGAATCTGGTCTTGTCCGGGGACGACACAACCACCTTGTGCTTCATACAGCATATTCCAGTCGTTAGCAGCGAAGGGGAACACAACATAGACGGCTTCGGGGTCTTCGACTGGCAACTTGCGAACAGCGAAGTGAAGCTCAATTCGCTTCTCGGGCTCATACAGTCGGATCTCGCCGCGAAAGCCCTCCTTCTCGTCACACCCATCGAGATCTCCGGTGATCACTAGACTTTTCCAGATCGGGCCGCTCGCACCTGGTGTGACCTTCACGTTGCGCAAGGAAGTACGTCGGAAACGGTCCGGTTCCATCTTGCGATCTTGGGGCATCGTTTCATAAACGCACTGACCGAGTCCCCAATCGGACGAAGCATCAACGAGTTCAGCTCCTGTTTCCTTGTCGATCAGACTCGCGATCGCGCCGCGCTGATCATCGAGCACAATTCTGTAATCGCGGTTCTCTAGTGTTTGCGAGATCTCAGCGACGGAGCTTTCTGGCTGGGGTTCCTTTCCGGATTCGATGCGGAGGATTTTGTAGCCAAGCGGAGGCACGTCCGGCACCCAGATCGCCCAGTACGTTCCTTCCGCTCGACGCTGCAACGGTTGTGCCGGTAACGCCTGATCGCCGTCGAGAATGCGAAAACTGCGATCGGGAGGTAAGATCTCGTGATCAATGAAGACACGCACCAAACCGCTACGTTGCCAGTTGAGCGTGTTGACAATCGCTAAGGTCGGTGTATCACCGCGTGGCAGGTGATCCTGAAGCAATCCAAAGGCTTCCTCGCGCAGCATTGCGGACTCCTTCACCGCCGACCAGACATAGGCCGCCTTCTCGCCCCATTGAACCTGCGAATTCTCAGCGAGCGGATCGCTGATACTCTCCGCCGCGCCGTACGTGTGCTCGTGGTAGAAGAGCAAGTCGTCCTGAATCGAAGCGGCTCGCTGCATCGCCTGTGGGCTGATCGGAGTTCCCAGAATGGAGGCCATGGCGAGCAAGCCGTGGCTGACCTGCATCGATGACTCGGTTTCCCGTGCGGCCGCTGTTTCTCTGGCAGCAGATCCAAAACCGTCCGTCCACCAATCGGGCCAAGCCTGACGGTGCACCGGCAATTCGTCGCTGTGTTGCTGTTCAACCCAGGAAAGAAACTCTTGTGCCGTTGCCATCTGCAGACGTGGCCAGGCGAATTTGTCATTCCAAGCCTTCACGATGTCACATTCAATCGCGGCCGGTGGTGAGTTGTCAGTAAAGTACCCCGAAAACTGAACGCTCACCCGATCGAACGGGTAACCCCGATCCTGCAAGGACGCCAGGTACTTCTCCAGACCATCCTGAAACGCGTCCGCATCTCCCTCGTGGATCTTCCAGAAATTGGCTGTCATGTAGTGGTCCGCGCGGTAGGCCAGGACGCGTTTGCCGGAAGGGGATTCCCACCAGAACGTAGTGGGCTTGTCGAAGGGCAGGATCGATCGCGTTCGATTGATCCCCATTGTCAAGTAGCGCAATCCGATGCTGTCCATGTAATCAGGCAGACACCATCCGGCCCCGTTGACATCGTTCTGCATTGCGGTTCGCACCGAGATGCCGAGTTGGCCTTCGATCGTGTCGAGTGGCCGCAGCAGCGCCGCGAGCGAACTCTCGCTGGCAAGTTCCGACATATTCAACATCAATCCGCAGATCTCGATCCGCCCCTCGGCTACCCGCTTCTTCAACCGCGCAATCTGCTCCGCTGGTCGACGTTTCAGGTATTCGCGAACGGCCCACGAAGTCTCGCATGTCCAGTGAAACTGCGCCTCACGAGGATAGTCGTCGGTCAAATCGCAATAATCGAGTGCGTAGTCGATGTACCGCAGATGTTCGGGCAAAATCTCGGTCTGTGGTCGCGTGTAGCCGATGTCGGTGTGCGTGTGCTGAACCAGATAGACCGTCCACAAAGGGGGAGGCTGAACATCAACCGGCTCCGACTGCCATTGCCCTTGGGGCGAATCGACTTTCAATCGGACCGGAATTGCATGATCGGGTAGCGGCACGCGAAATTCCAACGTCTGCCGACCCTCCGGGATGGAGCCAACCGCCTTGCTGATCGGCTGCGACCATGCATCGGAAGTCAACGACAGAGTTGCTTCACTGAGTTCGGGCGAATCGAAGGCCACAAGCAGCGTTGCCTGCGGCTGAGGAATGGCATCTTCCTCCGCAGCCACGGCCTTGGGGACAAGCAGCGAGATGCGAAGGTCCAGGTTCTTGATCGCTATGTGGTCTGTTGACACTTCCTCTTGTGCAGATGCGGATGCGGAGAACGCAATGCCCATTACAAGGCACACCAGGCGAAAGCACGTTATTCGGTACATAAGATTCCTCGCTCTTTAAAGCACTCGCGAAGTATTCCCTCAATATCGTCCCTCTCGCAACCGCTCCTTCTCTGCGGACCTCCGCGCCTTTGCGCACTCTGCACTGCTAACGGTAATTTCTTGTCGGGCGGAGCAGATTCTATCATGCGGCAGGGTTGAGTTGTGTTTC
>CAZFWV010000247.1:3414-10285 GCA_964522605.1 uncultured Pirellulaceae bacterium | reverse complement strand
ATTCTGCAAAAACAGGTCTTCGTTGACGTGCATGGTTTTCCGTCTTTCGATCAGTGCTTAAAAGCGAATGGAGCATCAACCAAAGGCGACAGGCTGCGGCGAACACTACAGCGGCCCACTGATTCCACCGTCCTTCCGCACGCGCCAGAAGTGAATGGCCAGCAGCAGCGCGACGGCAAGCGGGATGGCGATACAGTGCAAGATGTAGAACCGATTCAACGTTTCTTCCCCGACGAACCGGGCACCGAGCAACCCATACCGCGCATCGGACCCCATCGTAATCATGTCGATTCCGCCCACGTTCAGTAGCTGGGCGCCGGGCCCTTCCGATCCGAGAAAAGGCGTGGCTCGCGCCATGTTCGAACCGACGGTGATCGCCCAAATCGCCAACTGATCCCAGGGCAACAAGTACCCGGTAAACGACAGCAGCAAGGTGAGCAACAAGAGGATCACGCCGACGACCCAATTGAACTCCCGCGGCGGCTTGTAGCTTCCCGTGAGGAAAACGCGGTACATGTGCAGCCAAACCGCAATCACCATCGCGTGCGCTCCCCAACGATGGATTTCTCGCAGAATGCCCAAAGAAGTCACATCGCGCAGCGCCAGAATATCGCTGTAAGCCCACTCCAGCGTAGGCCGATAGTAGAACATCAAGAGGACGCCCGTGACGGTCTCGACCAGGAACAGAAAGAATGTCACGCCACCCATACACCAGGTGTAACTGAGCGCAATCCCTTGCTTCTTGATGGAAACCGGGTGCAGGTGGAGGAAGAAGTTGGTCAGCATGACCACGATTCGATTGCGACGGTCCACCGGCATTGGATGCCGGAAGACGCTCTTCCAAAGCTGCGAGTTTCGAATCACTTCCCCCAGTGATGCCATGTCTTAATTCCCCTGTCTAAATCCTGCTTTTCGCGGCCCGTCCCGCTGAACCAACCACCGGTTCCCAGGGCAACTTCGACCGACACTCTCGTCCTCACAGGGTGAAATGCCTGCATCCGGGTCACACGAAACGCACAGCCACTTCACCAACAACGATTCCTCTCTTCCGCTCCCCTGCAGCCGAACACACGGGTTCCATCGGATCGCTCCGGAGGCGTTACGCCATGACGTAACACGCCGGATCTCCCCACTGCCCCAGCTCCTGCTGAAACGTGCGACTCTTGTCGATCTCCAGCTGCCCGTCGTCGGCAACCCGGATCGCGTATCGCTCCAGCGGACGTGGGGCCGGCCCCTCAAAGTTGACTCCGTCCTTGTAAAACCCGCTCCCGTGGCACGGGCACTTGAACTTTTGTTCCGCTTCAAGCCAGTTCGGCGTGCAGCCAAGATGCGTGCAGACCGTCTTGAGGGCCACAATCTGCTGCTGGCCCTCGTAATCCGCATTGACGATCCACACACCAAATTGCGCCTTATACTTCGTGTCCACGGTCCCGGGGGCAAAGTCACCGGGAAACCCAACACGAAAACGACTCGGCGGCTCAATCAGGATGTTCGGAAACAGATAGCGAGCGAAACCGAGAATCCAAACGAAGCTCGTCAGACTGAGTGTGGTGAAGCCGAGCGCGAGCGACGAACCGAGCAGAATCGAGAAGAAGCCACGGCGAGTTGGCACCTCGGCGGAAGCCGGCTTCGGCTGGGCATACGCCGGCTTGGCGGGCATCGGCGGCACGGCCGGCTTGGCAGCCGCCTTGCTCACCGGCGAAACCGCTTGCCCGCGCGCGGCTGCTTCGGCCTTCGAAATCGGTCCGGGACGCGATCCCGCCCGCGCCGCGGCCAGGATACTCGAGGTGTCCAGGGGCGCTGGCGTTGACTCCGCCTTCTTGCCTGAAGGAGCGGCGGCCGGCTTCGTGGGGGTCTTCTTCGGGGCGACTGATGCGGGTCGAACTGGGGCAGCTTTTTTCGTCGATGGCTTCGGCGGCTCCGACTTCGCCGCCCCTCCGGTTCCTCCCCGAGCTGCCGCCAGAATCTCGGCAACACTCATCTCCGTCGTTGTCTTTGTCGACCCGCGCGGGACGGTAACCGGACTGTCCGCCGGCTCCGACGCCGCGGATGGCTTCTCCGCGGCCGTCGAGGCCGAATCGGCCGACGACTTCGGTGAATCCTCGTCAACTTGCTCGGTTCTTTTCTCGCCCCGACAAGCAGCCAGGATGTCCTCCACTGACATCTTTTTTTTGTCAGCCATAGAGTACCCACAACCGTTGAGTTAGCGTTCGAACAGAAATGCAAGAGGAGATGAACCGCAGCGCACCTTCAGGGCTGAGAAAACTGACCACGCAGCCTTCGCCACCATGCCCGGCGAACGAATAAGAACAGGCGGACGTCGCAAAATGGCAGCGACCGCCTGTGCAAGGTACATCTGCTGGATTTTTCCCCAAGTTGTAATTTGCTTTACCCACTTGTCAAGTCGGGCCGCCCGTGAAAGTACCCCTGTGCGACGCCGAAGAGGATCAACGTATCCCCTTTGACTGCCTCATCTTGGAGCTCGGCTTTCGTTCCGGACGCGGGCCCGCATCGCCCACGTTTGAGGACGCCGGGGCAGCAGCACTTCGCTCACTGAATCTGAATGAGCGTACCGATAGCGCAGGGATCAATCTAGCGACTTAACCGTGATGGCGAAGTCGAAGCAACCGGCGGAAGGCGCGATCTTCATGCGGCAAATTGTCGCAGGCTGCTTCCTTCGCCGACTCGACTTCCGCCGCCAGGTTTTCGAAGCCGAGCGCTGGATCTAGAATCGGGGTCTTTCCAAAATCCGGGATCTCCGGTCCGCCAGCCATCCGCTGCGGCGGTCGACCGAGGGGGCGAAAGAGCGAGGCAAATGATGAAAATACTGGTGATCGGCAACGGAGGTCGAGAACACGCGCTGGCCTGGAAACTGTCCCACAGTCCACGCGTTGATCGCGTGTTTGTGGCGCCGGGAAACGCGGGAACAGCGATGGACGCGGAGAATGTCGACCTCGCCGCAACCGATGTGTCCGGGTTGATTCGCTTCGCCAAGTCAAACCAAGTGCATTTGACGGTCGTTGGACCGGAAGCTCCGCTGGCGGCCGGTTTGGTCGACGCGCTGACGACCGAGGGGCTTCGTGTGTTCGGTCCAAACCGCGACGCGGCGGAATTGGAAGCAAGCAAGGTCTTTTGCAAGAATCTCTTGCGCCAGGCGGATGTACCGACCGCCGATTACCAGGTTTTCCGCGATGGTGACGAAGCTCGTCGGTTCATCGATGATCGATACGAGGATCAGACCCACGTTCCGGTCGTGGTTAAGGCCGACGGCCTGGCAGCGGGCAAGGGAGTCATTGTCTGCTCCACAAAAACGGAAGTGCTGGACGCCATCGAGCGGATCACGGGGCAGCGAGAATTTGGTGCGGCCGGCGACCGGTTGGTGATTGAAGAGCGGCTGTACGGGGAAGAGGCGAGCGTTATCGCACTGACCGACGGGCGCACGATCGTGACTCTATCGCCCGCGCAGGATCACAAGGCCGCCAATGACGGCGACACCGGGCCGAATACGGGTGGAATGGGAGCGTACTGCCCCACGCCGCTCGTGGACAACGCCATGCTCGCCCGCATTGAAGAACAAGTTCTGGTTCCAACCATTCATGCGATGAAGCGTCAGCGCCGGCCGTTTCAGGGAGTCCTGTACGCGGGACTTATGATCACGCCTCAAGGCCCCAAGGTGCTGGAATACAACGTCCGCTTTGGTGATCCCGAGTGTCAGCCGCTGTTGATGCGATTGCAGTCCGATTTGCTCGACCTCTTGGATGCCACGGTCGACGGCCGGCTGGATCGAATCGAACCGCTGCGGTGGGATCCGCGACCCGCCGTTTGCGTGGTGATGGCCAGCGACGGATATCCAGGCTCGTACGAGCGGGGTCGGCCGATCCGCGGTTTAGAAGACGCCGACGAACTGCCCGACGTGAAGGTCTTTCATGCGGGCACCAAGGCGGCACCGGACGGCAGGATCGTGACCGACGGAGGGCGCGTGCTGGGTGTCACCGCATTGGGCAGCTCAATTTCCACAGCCAAGTTGCAGGCGTACAAGGCCGTGAAGTGCATCCGCTGGGACGGCGCGTGGTGTCGCAAGGACATCTCCGACAAGGCACTTCGGTACGCACCGTCGGCGGAGTAAAACATCCGGGCCCGGGAGCCGTGGCGCACCACCACACGATCTGCTGCCCGTGCTCGCGCAAGATCACACTCGCCGGCTCAGTCCGTCCGTTTTTCCTTTTCCGCGCGCGTTTCGGGTTGCATCCCGAATTCGAGCAGCCAGGCGCGCGTCTGTTCGGGCGTCAGGGGACGGTCTTCGAATTCGCTGGATTCGCCCGAATCCGGCTCCACCGTCGGCGACACGTCGGCGCGCAGTTCCAATTCCCCCAGCCACGTATCACTCTCCACCACACGGGCTCGTCGGCGCCGCGCAGCCCGCTGGACGCGACGATCCGCAGAAACCACCACCAGTTTTTCGGGCACGGGCTCACGACGAATCAGTTGCTCCAACAGATCATCCGCCTCATCGTGATCTCGCGCAAAAAGAACAGTGATTCCGCGAAAATCACTTTCCTGCGGTAGATCTCGCCGCGACTGTCGTTTTGCGTCGAACACGATGACCGTTTCCCGAGCTTCTACGGGAGTCAGTTTCTTCAGGAGAAACTCCAACAACTCACGCCGCGCTTGCTCGAGCGCGCCCGTTTCGCCTTGTCGCACGATCCGTGCAGCAAACAGCACGTTATAGCCATCAATCAGCGTGGTCATTGAAGCCTGGCCAATTTGGATTCGACATCACCGAACAATCGTGCGAAGGGAGCTTTCGTCATTCATCGTGCCTCGCCCGTGGCCGAGCGCAAAAAAGTCGCCAACCCGGCGAGGTCGTCGGTGTTAATCAGATCGACACCGGCATCCTGCAAAACCCGCCAGACCTCGATGCGATCTGGTGTCGCCCAGAAGCGGATTCGCTGCCCACGATCATGAGCTTGTGCAACGACCTGCTGCAGACGCTGTCGTTCTGAATCCGGTATCGGTCCCTCACCACGCCATCGAAAATATGCGCTCCATCGATCACTGATCAGGGGCATCACGTGAACGGGCACCGACTGTTCTAGATCGGGCAAGCGCCCATCCAGGAAAACGACCCGCGTTTTCGATTCCGTAATCGGCGTAATGGGCCGGTCTCCACTAATGACAATCTGCACCGCACCCGGAATCCATCTTCCCTCTTCGATCCGGCACAGCATCGTTTGGTAGGGAACCAGCAATTTCTTTAGCGCCGCATAGGTCGTGGCTGCTTCCGACTTGAAGTCGACCAACAACGTGAAGATCGGCCCCGCTGGATACACTCTTCCCTCATGCCGTTCAACTCGATCCTGCAATGGCTTCAGATAGAGTCGCTCAAGCGTTCGTTCGGGCGTCAATTCGGATCGAGTGTGGCCAACGAGCAATTGATCTCCTGCTACCAGGAACACATCCGCTTCGACGCTACAGAAACCTTGTTCCAGGGCATCAATGAGCGGACGCGGATGCAGATAATCGTTGTGCGCGTGAGCGGCCGGCAGAGGCACGACAGCCGTGTCCGTCGCCATCGCTTCGATCGCGAGCATGCCGACGCCAGCCAGGAACACTTCGAGGATGCTCAATGCACGGAACACCGAATGAATCTCTCCTCTCCACAAACGAAAAAGACCCGCATCCGAGTCGGCGCGGGTCCCAAAAAACTTCGTGCAATGCAGACGGAGCGAATCAGCGGTGTCGACGGCGAACGCAACCAACCGCGAACAAACCGATGAGGAACAACGTGAGTGAGGCCGGTTCGGGAACCTGAACGAAAATCTGATCCACAAACGACAGCGTCACAGCTCCTTCGTCACCCCGTGCATGGAGAATGATATCCTTCTGAATCGATAACGTCTTAAAGGTCTGAGGCAGGACGAGACTATCGGCCAGCTGTTGATTGGCGCCACCAAAATCCCACGTCACCAATTTGTCCGTCGTAATGTCCGGCAGCAATGTCTCGGTCACGGAGGCCATGCCAGGCCCCTGCAAGACGGCCGGATTGGCCGCCAATTGGAGCGCGGAGATCGCCATGTTCGACCCTTCGACCACGGAAACATCGAACGTAATCAGAGCATCGGAGGCACTGGCGCCGGGCAGATCGATAAACGGACCAACAAACCGAATCGAGTTGTCCGGTACTCCCTCGTCGGTCACCGTCACAAACTCAGCTTCCGGCGTATCACCTTCCTTCGCATAGGTGAAATTCGAGAAGATCTTATCCCCGGAGGTGAATGTGGCGCCATCCACAAGCAGTTCCGACAGCTTCACTTGCGCTGCCTGCGCCACGCCACAACAACCGACCCCAATGATTGCTGCCAAAAACAGCCAGAGAGGGTTACGTTTGAACATACTCATCGCTCCCGTTAATCAATGCACGAAGTATTCGAGGTTGCGTTTTTCGAACGATTGCGCACCGAGAGCCGAACTCAAGACATTTGCAGCTTCTCGATGCCAGACTGCCGAGAAGATCGAGAGCGGATCGCTACAGCCAGCGCGAGCGACTTCATCGAAGAAGCAAGGGAAACCAAAGGCGTCCAAGAAATGGACCGAGATACGATTGGTCCTTCTGCACGTACCGTTTCCCGACTCGCGACGGCGACAGCCGTCCACCGCGACTCAAGGCAGTTCAGTGCAGTAGAACCCTCCGTCAAAAGAAGCCTTACCAGAAAACTCTGGTCATCTAAGTCACATTTAAATCCATGACGAGTTTGAATGCAAGCATGAACCGGTTTTTTTCAAAAGTTTTTTCGCAACTTCATCCCCTTCGGCGGACGAACGAAGTCGCCCGACATCGGCCGAGCGTGCAGGTCGCGTGGCGGCCGTTGAG
>CAZFWV010000247.1:0-3314 GCA_964522605.1 uncultured Pirellulaceae bacterium | reverse complement strand
GTTCCGAATGCTGAGGGAAAGACAGGTTTTGGATCGGCGAGTGGAGAACGGCGAGGAACGGGGGATTTCGGCGGATCTCCCGCGGCTCCTGACCTCTGCCCCTCAACAATCGGAACTCCTTATTAGTCACTTTCCGGCTCCTCTCGCCGTTGCCACTGCCCTCAACAATCGACACTCCACGTTCGTCACTCTCCGGTTCCCCTGCCTCTGGCCATCCAACAGGGACTTCAGCCCCCACGATTCTCCAGGGGACTTTTCCGACCGTAACGCAAGTCGGCAAAAGCGGACATGCACCCTCACATCGGGGGCCGACGGGCCATGGTCTTGCCGTCAAGCCCCCACATCGGTAGGCTAAGCGGTTTGAAAATACCGGCTTGGCCTGTTGCGGACGGGATGCGAACCCGTGTTGAGCGAGGGAAGCAATATGAATCCCTTGCGGGCACAGTCTCTCCCCCCGAGGCAGGCGGAACGACGCCAGCGTAGCTTCAATCGGCAGAGCACCGCATTCGTAATGCGGGGGTTGAGGGTTCGACTCCCTCCGCTGGCTTTCTTCTCTTGCTTGACCCCGGTGAGCAACGGGCGACACCGGAGATCTTTTGTGTTGTGGGTAGGACACAGGATAGATGTCTCAAGTTTTGGACTTCGATGTACGCGACGCGGTGGTTTCCGACGGGACCTTTGGCCCACAGGAAATCAAAAGAATTCTGAACGCAGTCAGCAATGAATCCACGCGGTTGGCCGTATTGCGGGATGCAGTGGCTGAATTGGAGGCTCGCGATGACCATACGCCGGCTTCCCTGGTGCGGCTGGGGGTGTGCGAGTATCTGCTGGGTCGATACCAACAGGCGATTCAGACGCTCTCGCGCGCCGACGGCGGCGCTTTAGCGCATTTCTATATGGCCCAGGCGCACCTGAGCTTGGGGCATTACGCGGAGGCAATCGCCAGCTACGAAGCCGCGCGGAAGGCGGGATACGATGCAGGCGAATGCAATCTGGGAATTGCCGAAGTCCACCGCATTCAAGGTGACGCCGAGACCTCCTTGCGGACCCTGGACAACCTTTCCGGCGCCGTGGAGCAGACGGCAGGCTACTTGTATCAGCGAGGAGCGACCGTCGCCGCGTTAGGAGGAAAACCCGAGGAGGTGGTCGCGCTCTACGAGCGCGCGGTCGAAACCGATGGTCAGCACGCCGGTGCCCTGTTCGGCTTGGCCGTCGAGAATGACCGGCGGGGCAATGACGAAATCGCCCTCGAGTTATACCAGCGGGCCGCTTCTCGTTACCCGAGTCACGTCGGAGCGCTACTGAATCTCGGCTTGTTGTACGAAGACCGCGAGCAGTTCAACCAAGCCCAACGATGTTACCAACGTATCCTGGACTCCTTCCCCGATCACGGTCGCGCAAAGTTGTTCCTCCTGGATGTCCAGGCGTCTAGCGACATGTATTACGACGAGGAAGCCCAGAAGAAACGGGATCGACTTTCTCAGGTCTTGGGGATTCCGGTCACCGACTTTGAACTTTCAGTACGAAGCCGGAATTGCCTGCAGAAAATGGGGATCACTACGCTGGGCGATCTGGCACGTTGTACCGAGCAGGAATTGCTATCCAGTAAAAACTTCGGTGAAACGTCGCTCGTCGAAATCCGAGATATGCTCCGTTCGAAAGGCCTCGAACTCGGACAGTTCGCCCATGAGAAGTCGGAGCCGGAGCCCAGCCTTGATTTCGACAACATGTCTCCGGATGAACAGGCGCTGCTGGAACGACCGATTTCCGACCTGAATCTCTCAGTCCGTGCAAGGAAATGCATGGTTCGGTTGAGCATCACGACCGTCGGCGAGTTGATCCGAAAAACGGGCGACGACTTGCTGGAATGCAAGAACTTTGGCGTAACGAGTCTGAATGAAGTCCGAGAAAAGTTGGGTC
Source organism: uncultured Pirellulaceae bacterium (assembly GCA_964522605.1). Taxonomy (GTDB): domain Bacteria; phylum Planctomycetota; class Planctomycetia; order Pirellulales; family Pirellulaceae; genus CAVZLD01. Next base: position 1,394 of record CAZFWV010000247.1, on the reverse strand, counting down.
AGCACGGGTTGAAGCTACGGGGTGACTGACGATCTGCCGACCCGCGGGTTTGCTTTTTCTGTTCAGGGCGTTGCTTCTGGCTGCGCTGCGCGCCGTAGTGCCCTCCGGACTCCACATGGAATCGTCGAACTTCCGGCCTTCATGCCGGTGGGTACGCAGGGAACCGTAAAGGGGTTGACGGTTGAGCAACTGCGGCGAACGGGCGCGCAGATGGTGCTCTGTAACACCTACCACTTAGCGCTGCGGCCCGGCCACGAAACGATCCAGCGCCTTGGCGGGCTGCACGCGTTCATGGGCTGGAGCGGTCCCATTCTGACGGACTCCGGCGGTTTTCAGGTCTTCAGCCTCGCCGACCGCGCACAGGTCGACGAGCAGGGAGTCTGCTTCCGATCCCATATCGATGGCCGTCCGATCCAGCTGACTCCTGAGCATGCTATGACCATTCAGCAGCACCTGGGCAGCGACGTCGCGATGGTGCTCGATCACGTCGTGGCCTTGCCGAATTCATTCGAAGTAGTTGAGCAGGCCTGTCAGCGATCGACTCGCTGGGCCGAACGGTGTCGGCAAGTCCACGACGGCCAACAGGCGCAATTTGGCATCGTTCAGGGCGGCCTGGAACGCACCCTGCGGCAAGCGTCGGCCGAGGCGCTGCAGCAACTCGATTTCGACGGCTACGCAATCGGCGGATTGAGTGTCGGGGAGTCGCCGGAGCAGATGTATCGCGTGTTGGACTTCACCTGCCCGATCCTGCCGACCCATCGCCCCCGCTACTTGATGGGAGTGGGTCGTCCTCAGGATCTAGTGGAGGCGATTGGACGCGGCGTGGACTTGTTCGATTGTGTGATGCCGACCCGCAACGGTCGAAATGCACTGGCCTTCACCGACGCGGGACCGTTGCGATTGCGGAACCAGGCCCACCGCGACGATGAGCGACCGATTGACGATCGGTGCCCCTGTGCCGCCTGCGGCCATAGCCGTGCCTATCTCCGCCATCTTTTTCAGGCCCGCGAGATGCTCGGCCCGATCCTGCTGTCGATCCACAATTTGACGTACTACCAACGACTGCTGGCCGAGGCACGCGAGGCCCTGGAGCAGAATCGGTTTCTGGCATGGCGGCAGCAGAAACAGGCCGGCTGGAGAGTGGAGAGTGGAGAGTAAAGGTTGGAGGCTGGAGGCTGCAGGTTGAAGCCTGGAGACCGGAGGCGGGAGGCTTGTCACAGCGAAAAAATGGGGTAGTACGGACTGGAAGTCGGTCGTACACGCGCTACGTCTGATCTGTGACAAAGCACTCCAGCCTGCAGCCTGCAGCCTGCAGCCTTCCACCTCCAGTCTCCAGCCTCCCGCCTGCTGCCCGCTGCATGAATTGCCCTTGCCGCTTGCTACGTAAGGGTTTA
>CAZFWV010000246.1:0-10285 GCA_964522605.1 uncultured Pirellulaceae bacterium | reverse complement strand
AGTCTCCAGTCTCCAGTCTCCAGTCTCCAGTCTCCAGCCTCCAGCCTCCAGCCTGCAATCCGCCGCCGACACCCAAGTGGGTGCCCGTTTGCACGCTGCAGCGATCACGGTAGGATCATAAAGCGCTGGACAGGAGGCGAAGGATTCGAGAGGAGCGATTCATGGGTGACCCGCGCAAGGGGCTGCGAGAGGGGAACAAGACGGATCAAACCTGGGAAGTTGAAGGCTCGACGGATCGCGAGCCGTTCTACATCGTGGGTGTCGGCGCGTCGGCGGGGGGGCTTGAGGCGCTAGAACGGATGTTCCGCCACATTCCGCGCGATACCGGCATGGCGTTTGTCGTCGTGCAGCATCTGTCACCCGACTTCAAGAGTCTGATGGATGAGTTGTTGGCGCGTCAAACGCAGATTCCCATCCACCGCGTTGAAGATGGGATGAAGGTCGAGCCGAACTCGATTTACTTGATCCCGCCCAAAAAAGAAATGATCGTCTCCGGCGGTCGATTGTTGCTGACCGACAAAGATCCCTCGCAAGGCTTAACGCTCCCGATCGATCGATTCTTCCGATCGCTGGCCCAGGATGCGGGACGGCATAGCATCGGCATCGTGCTCTCGGGAACCGGCAGTGATGGGTCGCGGGGACTGTTGGACATTCACGAGGCGGGGGGCTTGGTCGTTGCGCAAACGACACACAGCGCCAAATTCGACGGCATGCCCAAAGCTGCATGCGAGACCGGTGTGGTGGACATTTCCGTTTCGCCGGAAGAGATCGGCGGCATCCTGACTCGATATGCCCAACATCCGCTCCGCTCGCAGTGGAAGTCGAGCGACGAAAAGCCGGTCGACGAATCGAGTTTGGATACGATTTTTCGCTTGCTCCAGCAACGACATCACGTCGACTTCAAGTACTACAAGCCGACCACGATCGGTCGTCGAATTGAACGCCGGATTCAACTGAGTCATATCGGCAGTCTGGAGGAGTACGTCCAGCAGTTGGAGGATGACGCGACCGAGTTGGACGCGTTGTATCGCGATCTGTTGATTGGCGTGACACGGTTCTTCCGCGATCGCGATGCGTTTGCCACACTCGAAACGGAGATTCTGCCGCAATTGCTGCTGAAGGCGTCCGAATTGCGGGAACTGCGGATTTGGGTCGCCGGTTGTGCGACGGGCGAGGAAGCCTATGCCGTTGCCATGCTGGTACACGAGCGGCTATCGACCATGAACCGTCCAATGGCGGTCAAGATTTTCGCGACGGACATCCACCGTGCATCGCTCGATTACGCAAGTGCGGGGATTTATCCAGAGGCGAGTTTGGAGGAGATCTCACCGGAACGTCGGCAGCGTTATTTCAAGCCGGTCAGTTCCGGTTTTCAAATTGATTCCGAGATTCGCCAGATGATTGTGTTCGCGCCGCACAATCTCGTGAAGGACGCCCCCTTTACACGGCTGCACCTGATCACCTGCCGCAACCTATTGATCTACCTGCGTCCGCCTGCTCAGAAAAAAGTGATGTCCCTCTTTCACTTTGGTCTGATCACACCAGGGATCCTGTTTCTGGGATCCAGCGAAACGCCGGGTGAGCTGTCGGAAGAATTTGAAACGATCAATGAACGCTGGAAGATCTACCGCAAGCGACGCGACGTGCGTCTTCCGACGGAGACGCGACTGTCTCTGCCCATGTTGACCAAGCCGCCGATGATTCCAGGACGAACCTCCATCGCCTCTCCCACGGTGACGGCAGACCACGACATGTTGGCAACGTATGATGCGCTCCTGTCGGAATACGTCCCGCCTGCCGTCCTGGTGAACGAACAACGCGACGTGCTCCAGATGTTCGGCGGTGCCGGAAAATACCTGCGTTTCGGCGACGGCCGAATGACCGCCAATTTGCTGGACTTGGCGGAAGGCGACCTGAAACTCGCACTGACCGGTGCTCTGCAACGAGTCGCTAAGGATGGCCAGAAAGTCGTCTTTCGACGGATTCACCTTGCGACGCGCGAGGGCGAAGAGACGGTGAATTTGACCGTTTCCACTCTTCTCCGTCGCGGGTCCTCGCCCAAGTACCTGATTACGTTTGAACCGCTCCCGCAGCCTGCCGAAGTGAGCGAGCCAACGGAGTCACTTGACATCTCCCAGCTGAGTCGCGATCAGATTCAGGACATGGAGACCGAACTTCGATACACGAAGGAAAGCCTACAAGCCACGGTCGAGGAGCTCGAAACAAGCAACGAAGAACTGCAGGCGACGAACGAGGAACTCGTGGCATCGAACGAGGAGCTGCAGAGCACGAACGAGGAACTGCACTCCGTGAATGAAGAGCTCTATACGGTCAACGCGGAGTACCAGAAGAAGATCGCAGAATTGACCGAGCTGACCAATGACATGGATAACCTGCTGGTCAGCACCGCGGTGCATACCGTTTTTCTGGACGAAGAACTGCGCATTCGCAAGTTCACGCCGAAGATGGCCGAGGTCTTCAATCTGATGCCGCAAGATGTCGGGCGGCGTCTGGATGGATTTTCGCACAACATCCAGGGTACCAACCTGAAAGCGAAGTTGGATCAGGTGCTGCAGTCCGGGGAGATGCAGGAACAACGCGTAACCGACTCCCACGGGATCGATTTTCTAATGCGAATTCTGCCGTATCGCGCCATGGGGAGTCCGGGAGGTGTTGTACTGACGCTGATCGATATCTCGTCGCTGACGCGTGCGGAAGAGCGGTTCCGGTCGGCCGTCGAAGCCGCGCCAAATGCGATGGTCATGATCAACCGACAGGGACAGATCACACTCGTCAATTCTCAGGCCGAGCAGTATTTCGGTTATTCGCGGGACGAATTGAACGGCCGGCGACTCTCGGAGTTCCTCGCCAAGGACTCCCGGATAATCCTGGAGCAATGCTGCCAGGAACAGATGCAGCAGAACGGTCCTCGCTGGCTCGCGGAAGATCAGAATCTGTTCGGGCTGCGACGCGACGGGAGTGAATTTGCCTTGGAGATCGGACTCCGCCCGCTGGAGATGGAGCAGGGACGTTTCCTGATGATTTCGCTGGTGGACGTCAGCGAGCGGAAACAGGCTGTTGAGGCACTGCGGCAAAGTGAAGAGCGATTTGAACGCGCGATTATCGGAACGACCGATGGTATCTGGGATTGGCCCGACGTGAGCCGTGATGACATGTGGTGGTCCCGGTCCTGTTATGAATTGCTTGGTTATCAACCGGATGAAATCGTTCCACGCTACTCGACCTGGCGACAGCTGATGCACCCGGATGATGTCGACCGCTTGCAGCGGAACACCCAGCCGTCCTGCCAACTCGTTGCTCATCGCGACTTTGAGTTCCGCTTGCTGCATAAGTCGGGTCAGTACCGTTGGTACCGACATCGCGCTCTCGTCGACCTGGGTCCGGACGGGCGTCCGATCCGGATGACCGGCTCGACCACCGACATTGATCGCCGGAAACGAGCGGAGTTGCAGGCGCAGGAGGAAATCCAGCGTCGAGACCAGTTTCTGGCCATGCTCTCACATGAACTACGCAACCCGATGGGCGCGGTCCTGAACGCGGCCGATGCGCTGCACCTGGCCGACAGTGTGACCGACGAGATTCGTGACGGAATCCAGATTATTCAGCGCCAAACCCAACATATGGCACGATTGCTCGACGACCTGCTCGACGTTTCTCGCATTACACACAACAAGATCGAATTCCGCAGCGACGTCCTCGACCTCGTCCCACTCGCCGAATCCGTCGTGGAATGCGTGCAACATCTGATCGAGCAGAAGGACCTACAACTGACCGTCCAAGTCGACCACCCCTCCCTGCGCGTCATCGGTGACCCCGCGCGATTGCGTCAAGCCCAGGTCAACCTGTTGACCAACGCGGCCAAATACACACCCGCCGGCGGTCGGATTCTCTACCAGTTGGCCCGTACCTCCGGACCCAGCCCCACCCCTTCCACTCCGTCGGACGACGACACGGCATCGTCGCAGGATCAGGCGCTGATCCGCGTACGAGATTCGGGCGAGGGAATTCCGGCCGAGATGCTTGATCGCGTGTTCGATTGGTTCGTTCAATCGGATTCCAAAATCGATCGGGCACTCGGGGGCATGGGGGTCGGCCTGTCGCTTGCGCGGACGATTGTGGAAGCCCACGGCGGAATGATTGTCGCGACCAGCGAGGGCCAAGATCGCGGTAGTGAATTCACCATTCAGTTGCCGTTGACGTCACGAGAACCGACCCCAGTCAGTCGCTACGCGGAACATCAATTCACCGGTACAAGACTGCTGCTGGTCGAGGATAACGAAGACGCACGCAAGATGCTGGTCAAGGCCCTGCAGCATAAAGGCTTCAAAGTCTCCTCCGCCGCCGACGGGGTGAGCGGACTGGAAGTCTGTCAAGCCATTCAGCCGGAAGTGGCCGTGATCGATCTTGGTCTGCCAAGAATGGACGGGTACCAGTTGGCACGCGAAATCCGCAAAGTTCCTCAGCTCGCCAATACACTGCTGATCGCGCTGACTGGCTACGGCCGAGACTCGGATCGCCAGGCCGCTGCGGCCGCCGGCTTCGATGCACACCTCATCAAGCCGCTGAATCCACAAGAACTCTACCGCGTCATCGCGCGGCGCGTGAGCGGTCCGGGCGAAGTCGGGCACGACAGTTCTCGCTGACGACGACGCGTAAATATTCGTTTAACCCGCAGCCGCCAGGCGAGGTTCGATGAACACGGGGCATCGCCCGGCGTCGAGCCGCATATCTCCGGAGTTGATGGCCCATTGCAAGGGCATCCACGGGAAGACCTCGCCTACGGCTACGGGTTAAACGAATCGTCACGACGACGCCGCGTCGCGCGCTGGTCCGTGACGAACGGTTCGGTCCATGATCCGCTAGCGTTGCTCGTGACAGCAGTACGGCTGCAACGAATTCGCTATTGACCCGGTCACGAAGACTCGTTTACCCTACCGTTGCACAGAATAGGGCTGCACCAGTCGGCTCGCGCCCATCCGCTCGAGGGGATGTTGGCGTGAGAGAACCGAGGCGCTCTGTTGATGCAGACAACAACGCCAGATCAGGCAGGGACGACGCCGGAATTTTTCGCAGGAAGCGGACTGGCATACCGGTCGCGGGCTGAGCCCGCACCTATGATTCCACAGTTGGAGGTTGTGGGCATCGCCGTTGGGGGCAGACGGCAACCCACAGAGCAACGCCTCCGCACAAAGGAAAGGAGTCCCTTCCATGTTAGTTCTTAGCCGCAAGGCCGAACAAAAAGTTTGCTTCCCAGGTTTGGGAATCACGGTTCACATTCTGCAGGTCAAAGGTGCCACGGTCCGTGTTGGCGTCGAGGCGCCGATGGAAGTCCGCATCATGCGCGACGAGTTGCAGGACGGTTCGGATTCAGGAAAGTCGCGCACTCACGTTGTGCGTCTGCCGCGCGAATTGCGACACGACTTGCGCAATCGCTTGAACACCCTGAGTCTCGCACTTCATCTGTTCAAACAGGAAGTCGACAGCGGCCGGATCCAGGACGCGGAAGAGACGTTCGACAAGCTGGTGGAACACATCGAGCAATTGAGTCAGAACCAGGCTCTCGCACCTCCGCCGCAGGCCCTGGAGGAGGAAGATCCCGAGCAGCCGACGGCGCTGTTAGTCGAGGACGAGCCGAATGAGCGCGAGATGCTGGCAGGGTTCTTGCGAATGCATGGCTATGAGGTCGCGACGGCAGCCGACGGCCTGGAGGCGATCGAGTACCTCAATCAGCACAAACGGCCGACCGTGATTCTGATTGATATGCGAATGCCACGTTGTGACGGGGCGACGACGGTACGCAAAATCCGCAAGAACGCCGCGTTCAGCGGGATCAAGATCTTCGCGATCAGCGGCAGTACACCGGAAGAAAGCGGACTGACGACAGACGGGCAGGAAGTGAATCGCTGGTTTTCGAAACCGCTCAACCCGCGTCTGCTCGTCGACGCAATGGCCAGCGAAGTCGTGCGACTGGAACCATCGGCCGCCTGACCATTCATTCGCTCTCGTCCGCAGAGGATGGACGGGAGCGAAGTTCTCTTGGCCAAGGAAGAAGAGAGCACAACTCGTAGGACGGATTGCCAATCCGGTACTCGTTTCGCCTGCATGCACGGAACGAAGTCCGCTTCGTAGCCGAATTCGTGAGAATTCGGATCGCACCCCAGAACCTCCGAAGTCTCACGACTTCGGCTACGTACCGGCGAGCGTCTAGGGTGCGTCAGTTCGCCGCGGGGCGCGAGACCGCTTGCCCCTGGACAACCGCCGCCTCAAGCCTCTACGCTAGAACTGTCCTTGCTTCGACCTCATGGATCATGGCGGCGGTCAAGCCGCGTGATCTTTCTTTCCGCAGCGTTCAAGAAGGCCACAAATGGACTTCAACTTCTATCCAATCCATGACTTCGGTCCGATCATGAAAGGAATGGTGATCGGAGGAGTCGGGATCCTGCATGTGTTTCTGGCCCAATTCGCCATCGGTGCCGGTTGGTTGCTTTGTTATTTCCAGTGGCTGTCACAAACGGGCCGCTGCGACGTCGCACGCAAGTTTGTCGACGGTTATTTTCGCGTGCTGATTCTGGTCAGTTTCGTACTCGGCGCACTAACCGGAGTGGCCATGTGGTTTACGTCGATCCAGATCAGTCCTCGTACGATCGGTCTGATGGTCGATGAATTCCATTGGATCTGGGCGACGGAATGGACATTTTTCTGCCTCGAGGTGGTCGCGGGGTACTTGTTCTATCGTTACGGCGAACGACTGCCGGACCGATCTCGTTTTCGACTCTTGTTGTTCTATGCGGTGGCCGCCTGGGCGAGTCTATTCTGGATCAACGGGATCCTGTCGTGGCAGTTGACGCCCGGCAGCTGGACGGCGACCGGCAGTTTGTGGGGCGGATTCTTCAATCCGACATTCTGGCCGTCCCTTTTGTATCGGACTGTCGTCTGCATGACCCTGGCCGCACTCGCTGCCTGCCTGCTCGTGAATCTGACGAAGCGTTTCAATCGCGAAGAGAAGGCCGTGATCATCCGCAAGGCCGGACATTTCCTCATGCCGATGCTGCTAATGCCCCTGTTGGGACTTTGGTACTTCGCCGCGATGCCTGCCGACAGTCGTGCATGGGTCACCGGCGGCAGTGTGGCGATGACCATGTTCATGACGCTGGGGGTGAGTGCTTCCCTGTTGATCGGGCTGTACGCCATCGTCGGCATCGCCGGTTTGCGGATGTACATCAACGCCGCTACGGCCTCGATGCTTCTCGCCCTGGCGATGGCTGCCACAGCCGGCGGCGAATTCGTGCGGGAAGGAGTCCGGAAGCCGTACACGATCCGCAATACACTCTACTCAAACTCGATCCGCCAGGATGAACTGGTCTGGTTCCGAGAGAACGGCATCGCCGACACAGATCCGTATCCGCTATTGGACGACGCGCGGTACGCGAATGACCAATTGCGACTGGGCGCGAAAGTGTTCCGGTTTCAATGCAGTGTCTGTCATACGCTGGACGGCGTTAACGGATTGACCGAGTTGACCGGCGCGTGGTCGATGGAACAGAAGCGACTCATGATCGCGCAGCTGCAGCACACGAAGACCTTTATGCCGCCATTTGCTGGAACGGCGGAAGAATTAGAGGCGCTGGTTCAGTTGCTCACTTGGCATCACGACGGACACCCAGACGATTGGCGGACATCCACCGATCCGGCGGTGTTGCAACGGTTGCAGGAATATCTCAATAGCGCGGGTACCCAGCCGAGCGTGCCTCAGGCGACTCCCCAGGTTTCACAGCGATCCTCCGGCAGACGGACACGGTGATGGACATCTTTTTCCCATTCGGATACCCCTGGCCGACAACGTTCTATCTGACGCTCTACGTCTTGACACTTCTGCTGCATGTCGTGCCGATGAATTATGTCTTGGCCGGCTCAACCTACTGGGCCGCGACCGCTTGTTTCGCGAAGCCCGAACATGCGGCGACGGGAAGGAATCCGCTCAGCCAGCTGCTGCGCGACTGGATGCCATTTGCCCTCGGTGTCGCGATCACGGCCGCAATCGCACCGCTACTGTTTCTACAATTGCTGTACAAACAATCGTTCTACACGGCGAACCTGCTGCTGTTTCATCGTTGGATGAGCATCTTGCCTGTCCTGATCCTGGCTTTCTATCTGCTTTATCTGCGAAAAGCGAAAGGTGTCGATCGATGGCCGTTGGGTTTTCGTATCGGCATCGCGTTGGCCGCCGGAATCTGTTTTCTTTTCGTCGCCTGGTCCTGGACCGAGAATCATTTGCTGGGACTTGCGCAGGATCAGTGGGCAGAACAATACGCGTCGGGAAGACTCGTGTATTGGAGTCGAGAGCAATTGCCGCGATTGGCAGTTTGGTATGTGGGCGCCTTTCCGACGCTGGCAGTTCTGCTCGGCTGGCAAGTCCAGTTTCACCTGCGACGCGGCACACCGTGGCCCGAATCACCGGTCCCGCGTCTGTTGCGCATCGCGCTGGCCGCACTTCTGGCGAGCGCGTTGGCCGCCCTGGTGTACTTCTTGAGTCTTAACGCAAATACACGCGGTGCGCTCCTTCGCGATGGGGGAGCGTTTTATGTCGGGCTGGCCTTCGTGGGCTGGGCAAGTCAAATGGCCGCCTGGTTCGTGATGTGGCGCAAGCGATCACTCTCACCGGTCGCCCTCGGCGTTGCCACCGTGGCACTCGTCGTGACGTTGCTGAGCGCCACGGTCGTGCGTGAATTGCGGAGACTGGCGGCCATCGACATTCAAGCCCTCTACGACGAGCACGCTGCGGCGGCCAGCGTTGGAGGATTGCCGCTGTTTCTTGCTTTCCTGGCACTCAATGCGGCCTTGATCTTCACCGCGATCCTGGTCGTCAAACGCAACCTCCAGCCGGCGTCCACCGCCTCGTAACTGTCCGGGCATAGAAGAAAATCGCCCGTCCCGAGGCTCGCCGGTGGATTCTTACGTCGGTCCCGGCATCACCGAGAATTACGCCGCGAATCGCTGCAGGACCTGCTCCCAACGAACGATCTGAGCTGTTCGAGAAAAGACCTCACGAACGCGATCGCGCCCCGCGGCTCCCCACTGCTGACGTAACGATGGACTGAGCAGCAATTGTGTGATCGCCTCCGCGAGTTGCTTCGCATCTCCCGGTCGAACCAGGCGACCGGTTTGTCCGTCGACCACGCATTCGGGAATTCCACCGACAGTCGTCGCGACGACCGGTAAGCCACTCGCCATCGCTTCGAGAATCGCCAGCGGCAGTGTGTCCTCCAACGTGGGCAAGACGAAAACATCGAAAGTCGACAGCAGCGCGGCAATATCTGAGCGCGAGCCCGCTAAGGTCAGTCGCCGTGCGACGCCACGACTCTTCGCCTCCGCCTGCACTTGATCGCCGTACGAGCCCTGAACGTGACCGACGCTCAAGACGTGCACCGCAGGAGCCGCAGCGGCAATCGCCGGCAGTGCGCGAACCAGATGCAGAAGGCCCTTACGAGTGATCACGTCTCCCACGACACCCAGCACGAGTGCGTCTCGGTCGATCTGCAATTCATCTCGCAGATGATCTCGCGCCTGGGCATCACTCCGGTGATAAGCCTGGTCATCGATGAAATTGTAAATCACGCCGATTCGTTTGCTGGGGACGAGATTGAAGCGTCGGTGGAAGCGCCGCGTGGCTTCGGATGCGGCGACGACGTAGTCGTTGAACATCCAATGCAGCTGAACGTGTCGGTTGTTGGCAGTGGCAATGCAGGGAATCCCATGCAATTGTCGCAACAAGACCCCGAAGAAGTTCGCGCGACTCATGTGCGTGTGGACGACATCCACGTGCTGATCACGCGCCCATTTCGCAATCCGGCGCAGCTCATCCAATGGCCAGCGGTGCAGGTCAGACAGAATGACCTCGTTGCACTCGTTCGACAGTTGATCCGCAATCCAGGATCTGGGACGACAAACGAGCGTGATTCGGTGGCCGCGCTGCAGCAAGCCCCGGGTAATCTCCAGGCAAGTCACCGCCGCACCGTTGACGGCCGTCCCGGACACAATTTGCATGATGTGCATCGCTGGCATCCCTGCAACTTCGCGACTTCGCGACTTATTTCCAAGCACGAGTTTGTACTCGCGATCCGAAAATCGGAAAAGATGGAAACATTTCGCCTGTGAGGTCATGCAGCTTTTAAGTTGCTGGCTCGAATGAAGTTACAACATCCTCCCAGCGGCGATTCGTTTAACCCGCAGCCGTCAGGCGAGGATGATCTTCCGTTCATTCTTC
>CAZFWV010000245.1:0-10421 GCA_964522605.1 uncultured Pirellulaceae bacterium | reverse complement strand
TCATCGAGAATAGACTGGAGACGGTAGGCTGCAGGCTGTAGTCTCCAGTCTCCAGCCTCCAGCCTCCAGCCTCCAGCCTCCAGTCTCTCTACCTAACGAACACTTCCCGCCGATGCACGAACCGCCATTCGCTGCTGAGCAACCCACAGATCACCCCAGATCTGCAATTCGTCCGCGACGCCGACCGCACCGAATGCTCGCGAATAGGGGGTCATCCCGAACTCGGACTGACGAATCGAAAAACTTCCCCGCACGTGTAACCATCCCGCTTTCTGCTCGGCCTCGGCCACAACCTGAATCGGCCGAGTGGCCTGCTGGAGAGTGAAGTCACCTTGCAGTTGATACAGCGGCAGACCGCGACGACTGACTTGCTGCAACTTCTGAATCGATTTGATCTGAAAACGCGCCGTCGGGTATTGTCGAACGTTCAGTACATCGACGCCACGCATGTTCTCGGTCACCTTCCGCTGTGTATCCGCATCGGTCGTGCCCGAAAGGCCAACGTACTTGCGCGCTTCCTCCGTATCGGCCACGAAGCTGTTCATGTCGAACACCAACTCGCCTGCTCCGTCTGCCGCTCCCCAACGAATCCTCCCGGCCTGCAGTCGTCCGCTCACACCGTGCTCATGTCCTAATCCCGACTTTCCCACGCGGACATAGACACGACTGTTGCCAAGGTGCACATCGCCGGCCTCGAAAATCTGTGAGTCCGCGGGTTGAGTTGCCGGGCGCTCGACATCTCCACTTGGCCGTTGAGCGGCAGCGGTCCCGATTCCCAAGACAAATCCAACGGTCAAAGTCCGCCAGACAATTCCACCATTCCAACGCGCGAAACCACGAAATCCGCCCATCGTCGTCGACTCCATTCTACGGCGATGGTCAACCGTCAAGCGAAGGCCATCGCTACCAATCAAGCACCGATCCCGGACCAATCCCAGTGCGGCGGGGCCGCAACCCGACAGTGTGCTACCGCACCCGCGGAAACGTCGCTGCCGTTGGTCGCTCGATTTCTTGCCAAGAAAACAACATTGACACCGTAAGCAATGCAGCGATTCGCAAGTGTCCAGATTCGCAAGACTGTAGCACTGCCCGGTTTTCCAGAGAAGCCCGTTTGCTCAAAGCCCCCCACACGAGGCATGTCGGCTTCTACCGACTTGCGCGGCGGTCGGAAAAGAAGAAGTCAACAGGCGAATCTTGGGGGTCGACCGGATGAACTCATGTGTCGAAGCTTGGTCTGGGGTGGAGCCGATCATCGCAACCCGACGCGTCACTCTCGAAGCTGGGTGGAGCCGAATTCATGACAATTTTCTGTGCCGCCTCGATCACGCACTAGAACACATCCGGCATCCAGGGAGGAACCGTAGCGAACGCCCGATCGGCCAGTTCGAGAGCCCTTTGCGACGCGACGCGCAGCCAGCCGATTTCCGCCAATTGAGATGCTCGCCAATAGCCCGTGAGCAGCGGCGCGAGGGCGCGAATGTGTAACTGGACCGTCCCGTCACCTCCGCGCGTGACGCTGGCGGTGCCATCGCAAACGCGCAGTCGCCATCGACCACGATTCTCCTCAAGCAGGTCGTCCTGCACATCGAAGTCGATGCTCAATTGCAGTCCGCTTGGATAGCCGCGCGACTGAAGCGCCGTCGGCAGGTCGACGATTCGTGTCATCCACAGCTGATGAGACGCCACATCCAAATAGGCGCCATCCACGAGCGCGCTCAGCGGATCGGCGGGTGCGCCGAACCAACGAATCACATCGTGCAGCGCCGAATGGCCGCCGAGAAAGGCCCAAATCGTCCGCGCCGCGGCCGGTGTCAGGGCAACCATGTCAAAGACATCCAGCGGCTGCGGCAGCTTCGGTCCACGAGATGCGCGACGCACCACCACGTAACCCTGCGGCGCATCGAGTGCACCAATGAGATACGACACACTCGTCGCATCGTACGGGGCCACCAGCCGTTGCCAAAGCCCCGCGCTCCGATCCAAATTCCCGTTGCTCCGCCGCGCACGCTCCTCGGCCAGCGGTCGCATCCGATCGAAATCATGCGGCGTGATGCGATGCACCTCGAGCACGGGCGGTGTCTTCGGAACGCCCGACAGAGGCACGCGATACTGGATCCGCGACCCCGCCTGTTCGAAACCAACGCTCCGATAGAGTCGCTGCGTGGAGGCGTACAGGGTCGCGACCGCAAACTGTTCGCTGCGCAACTCATTCAAGACGGACGACAACAAATGACGAGCCGCCCCCTGCCCTCGCCGGGCGGGATTGATGGCAACACCAGAGATTCCCGCGGCGCACAGTTGTCGACCACCGAACCATTGCCCCATTCGATAGAAACCCAACCCGCCCACGAACCGGTCGCCAGCGAAAACTCCTCGGATATTTCCGCGACCCACGCGATCCAGGTAGGCACTCCACCACTGGTGCGAAGCCCCCAGCAACGACTCGCCCGCAATCGAGGCGTATTCATCGAAGTCCGCTGGCTCGAGGCGACGAACCAACCAACGCTCGGTGCCCGACATGTCGCCCTCCTTCCTCATCACGCTGCCCATCTCTTCGGCCGGACTGTGCGTGAAATCTATTCTATTGAGAGGTTACCTCTCGTCAGCCGGTTCAGGGTCCGGGAAAACCCGAAGCGCCAGTTTTGAAGTTGCACGTAGCCGAATTCGTGAGAATTCGGGGCTGTGTGAATGGTCTCCCCCTCCGCGACTCCTCCGAATTCTCACGAATTCGGCTACGCGCGGACTCCTCCGAATTCTCACGAATTCGGCTACGCGCGGTCGAAATGGGCAACTTCAAAACTGACGCTTTAGTTGGCGAGTGAAAAAAGCCGCCGATTTGTTTCGAAATCGGAACACGACCCGGCCTGGCGCAACAGGAAATGCTTTACCAATCGCGATGGATCTCCTTTAATAAAGGGATCCTACCGTCTCTCCCTCCCCCGCATCGACCTGCCTGCGGAGATACCGACTCATGTCCTGGCGTTTTTCACCATGCCTTCGGGCGGCTGTTGCCTGCGCGGTCTTCTTGTGGTTGAACCCCTTCGCAGACGCTCAGGAAACAACTCCGGCGGCCCCCCCGGATCTCACCCGTCTGGCGGATCCCGAGATCGCCGCGCAACTGCAACTGACGGACGAACAACGCGCGCAGATTGCCCAGCTTCTTCAGAAACGCGCCGAAGCGCTCTCCTCACCCGATCAGGACCAGCGGGACCAGCAGACGGCCGAGGTCGATTCGCAGTTGGCGGAAGTGCTGAATTCGGAACAGAAACAGAAGTTCACCACACTGCCGGGCCAGGCGAAGCTGCGGTTCAACTTCCGCGATCAGAATTGGGTCGAAGTCTTGGACTGGTTTGCACGCCAGGCGGGACTGTCGCTGGTTGTCAACCAAACACCGCCCGGCACGTTCACGTACAGCGATACGAAATCGTATTCGCCGACCGAGGCGCTCGACTTGCTCAACGGAGTCCTTTCGACGCGGAAGTTCGCCTTGATCCGTCGCGATCGGATGTTGATCTGCGCGGATCTTTCCGACGGTCTTCCGGAAGGCCTGATCCCGCAAGTTCGTCTCGAGGATCTCGAGAAGTACGGCGATTTTGAACTCGTCCAAGTCAACTTTCCTCTCGGCGGTCGATCGGTCCAGGCCGTGTCGGACGAAGTGCAACCGTTGCTGGAACCCAACGGACGAGTGACGATTTTGCCGCAGTCCCGTCAGGCACTGGTGACGGCCCGGGCGGGAAAGATGCGGGCCGTCAGTGCGGTCATCGCGTCAATTCCCGAGCCACGGAAGGAACGACCGCGAGAACCGAAACCTCCCGCTCCCAAACCCGAGTTGGCGATCTATCCCGTCGAATCTTTAGACCTGGAATCCACGGTCGAAATGCTGAACAACCTCGTCGGCGATGCCAAGATCACGATCGACGAGCAGGCTGGGCAGTTGAATGTATTCGCGACACCCGACAAACATGCGGCGATCAAGAGGTACTTGGAAGAGATGTCGTCGCCCACATCTCCCGAGCGGCAGGCCCGACTCGAGGTGTATGCGTTAGAACAAGGCGCCGGCGAAGACTTTATCAATCAACTGAAGGAACTCGCGCCGGGGGCAAAGATTGTCGCGGACAGCGATTCGCATCAGTTGGCGATCTTTGCGCGTCCGGAGCAACACCAGAAGCTGCAGGAACTGCTGGGGGTGCCGACGACTTCGGAGCTGGATCTGGGCGATCGGCAGGCGGCGGTGTACACGCTGCAGAACACCAGTCCGGCCGAACTGGCGGAGGTGATTCAAGACCTGTTGCCGAAATCAGAAGTCGCCACGGACTTGGAGAGCGGGCGTGTTGTGGTCGTCGCCAGCGCCGCGCAACACGCGATTCTGCAGCAGATGATTCGACAATTCGATGCTCCCCCCTCGGCGGATCGGCAACTGAAGTACTATCCGCTATCAGAGCGCGAGACCGGCGACCTGGAGAACATCCTGCAGACGTTTGTGCCCAAGGCAACGATCCAGTTGCAATCGGATCCTCGCCGGTTGATGGTCATTGCGACCGCGAGCGAACAGGAGACAATCGAGCGACTGCTGACTCAACTGAGCACGACAGCAACCGACACTCCGCAGAAACAACTGCGCGTTTACACCGTTACGCCTGAGCAGCGACGACAGTTTGTCAGTACGTACAAGCAGATCTCGCCCGAATTGACGACGATCACGATTCTGGAAACATCGCAGCAAAATGCACTGCAGATTGTGGCCCGCGAGGACCAACAGCAGCGCGTCGCGGAGTTATTGCAGGAACTGAAAGAACAGTTTCCCGACGAGCTGAGGCAGCTGAAGTTTTACGATGTCACTCCGGCTCTCCGCGCACGCTTCTCAGCACTAAAGGATCAGCTCGCTCCGGAATTACGTGACGTGCAGGTTTTGGATGGGGATCAGCCCGATCGCATGGGACTGGTTGCGACGGACATCGAACACGCTCGGGCCGCAGACCTGCTGCAACAGTTGCGCAGTGAGTTACCGGTGCAGGAGCCGCGGCTGCAGGTTTACGCGGTGACACCGTCGCAGCGGAAGCGATTCCTGGCGATTCTACCCTCGCTGCAAAACGAGTTGCCGGGAATTCGCATTGTGGAAACATCGCTTCCGACCGAATTGACAATCTGGGCGCGTCCCACGCAGCACGAGCGGCTGAAGGAAGTCCTGCAGTCAGTCAGCGATGTCGAGTCGGCACCGTCGCTGCAACTGGTTGCCTATCCCGTGGAGCAGGGAGATCCGACCAGCATTCAAACGGTCCTGCAGGAACTGTATCCGGACACAAAGATCGTCGCGGATCAAGAAAGTGGGCGCGTCCTGGTCTGGACCACGCCGGCCGAGCACGAACAGATCGGCCCGGCGATCAAGCAGATGGATGCGCCCGCCGCGGCTGGCAAGAACAAGATGGTCTATTACAAGCTGGGCGAAATCGACGCTCGCGATGTGGTCCAGATGTTTCAAGAGCTGGCGCCCGACATGTCCCTGGTTCCCGATCGCGACACGAACTCGATCATCGCCTGGGGAACCGAAAAGGACCATGAATTGCTCGCCAAGACGGTCGAAGATTTCCGCCAGCAGGCGGGCGAGGGGCAACGGACCATCGTCGCCTATCCCTACGGTAACCGCAGCACGCGCGACGTGGAGTTTCTGCTGCAAGAACTCGTGCCGAACGCCCGACTGACGGGCGACCGAACGCGCCGGATGATCGTCGCCTGGGCCACGCCGGAAGAGCATGAACTGATTCAGCAGGCGATGCTGAAGCTGACGGGCGGCGAAACCGAAGGCAACGGCGAGTTGCGGGTGTATACGATCACTCGGATGCGGGCTTACGATGTGGTCGAAGCACTCCAGCAGATCGCCCCCAACGCACAAATGAGTGTCTCCTCGGACCGAAGTCAGATTTTGATTTGGGCCGACAACGCGACGCATGATCTGATTCGGGCCGCGGTGGAGAAGATTGAGGCGGGCGATCCTGATGCAGAAAAGGGTGCCGTTCGCGTCTATCAAGGACCTCCGGAAATCCTGACGCGCGTCAAAGGCCTGCTCGAGGAGATCGCTCCCCGCGCCGAGGTCGTCCCCGATACGCAGGCCGACCGACTCACCGTCTGGGCTTTGCCGCACGAACATACAGCGATCGATGAATTGCTGAAATCGCTGCAGAGTCAACTCGAGCCGCCCGACTGGAAATTGGCAACCTATCAACTGCAGCGGGCGTCCATCGCCGAAGCACAACAACTGCTGCAAACCGCCGTTCCCGACCTCCAGTTCCTCACTTCCGCCGACCCTAGCCAGCTACTGATTCGTGCGCGGAGCACAGATCATGAGTTAATCAAGAAGACGTTAGACGAATTGGAACAGGTCCTGGCGCAGCCGCAGACCACGGAAGTCAAAGTGTACTCGCTGGGCAAGATGTCGCCCGCCACGCTGACTCCACTGCTCGATCCCCAACTGACCGCCGGACTGTCGCTGATTCCCGATTCGGAGCGGAAGGCGCTCGTCGTGCGGGCGACCAGCGAACAACATGCGGAACTGAAAGCCGCGATTGATGAAATCCTGACACGGCTGGCGGACGCGCCGGAAAAAATCTCTCAGGTCTATCGCCTGCAACATGCCGATCCGGCCTCCGCCCGACTGACGCTGTTGCAGTTGCTGCCCGAAAGCAACATCGTCGTCGACCTTGCCACGCGCAGCCTGATGGCGAACGCCGTGCCCGCCGATCAGGAACGAATCGGGCAGTTCATCAAGCAACTGGATCAACCGCCGGATGACCAGCGAGAAACGGTCGTTTACCGGCTGGAACAGGGGGAGGTGACGGCGCTGCGGAGCACCCTGCAACCGCTCGTACCCGAGGCGGTGATCGGCATCGATCCCGCGAGTCGCACTCTCGTCGCGACCGCGTCCAAGCAAGATCAGGCGCGAATTCGCGAGGTGGTTCAGCAGATGGACGATCCGTCTGCACGTGTCCTGGAAACCAAGGTCTATCACGTCGACCGGATCAGCCAACTTTATTCCCTGCGATACTCACTACGATCTCTCTCGCCGGACGTCATCGTCGTCCCGGACGAGCAAAACGGACTGTTGGTCGTCACCGCCCGCCCGTCGGATCAAGAGCAGATCGCAACGATTCTTGAACAATTGAATGACCCCCAGGCCACGCAACGCGAAACCAAAGTCTATCGCTTCGAATATGCCGATCCCAGCTCGGTTCGGTTGACTCTCTCCCAACTCATGCCGCGCGCTTTGCTGTCCGTCGACATCCCCACGAACAGCCTGACGGTCAACTCGCTGCCAGAGGATCATGCGCGTATCGCCGAGATCATCAAGCAATTGGACCAGCCACCAGACACGGGCCGCGAAACGGTTGTGTATCGTGTTCAGGAAGGTGACGTGACTGCTCTTTACGGTAGCCTGCAATCCCTGCTGCCCAAAGCCACCTTCGGCATCGATCGGTCCAGCCGCACGCTGATCGCTACGGCGACGACGGAGGAGCACGAGCAGATCCGCAAAGTCGTTGAGCAGATGGATGATCCGACGTTCAGCGCGCTGGAGACGAAAGTCTATCGCATCGAGATGGGTGAACTTTACAGCCTGCGATATGCGCTGCGCAACCTCTCGCCGGAGGCGATCATCGTCACCGATGAAGAAAACGGTTTACTCGTGGCGACGGCCAGCCCCTCGGACCAGAAGAAGATCGAATCGGTGGTCAGCCAACTGAACGATCCGGCAGCCACGCAGCGGGAGACGAAAGTTTATCGACTGCAGGCAGGCGAGCTGTACGGCGTGCGTCAGGCACTCCGCTCGATGTTGCCCCGCGCCAGCATCGCCATTGATGATGAGAACCGTGCCGTGATGGTCACCGCCTCGACGGAAGACCAGGCGAAAGTCCAAAAAGTCCTCGAGGAACTCCAGTCCCCCGACGCCGACACGCGAGAAACGAAGGCCTACCGACTGCAATATGGAGATGTTTACGCCGCGCAAGAGGCCTTAGAAGAACTGCTACCCCAGGCAGTAATCACCGCCGACGAAAGCACTCGAGCGATTGTCGCAACCGCCTCGAAGGCGGACCACCTGCGGATCGACGCAACGATCCAACAGCTCGATGTCGCGCGTGAAGACCCGACCGAAACGCGCGTTTACAGTTTTCAGATTGGCGACGTCGAGGCGGCAGAAACCGTGCTCGAATCCTTATTGCCCGATGCCGTGTTCGCGGTCGATTCGGAGAATAAGCTGCTGGTTGCCACCGCGACACCCGAGGAGCACGAACGAATCCAGACGACCGTCAAGGAACTCGATCGCCCCAATGCGGAACAGCCTTCCCTGCAGGCGTATCGAATCACACAGGCCAACTTTCAGTCGGTCTTCAATGCGCTGGAAGACATGTTTCGACGGGAGTACGAGGTCCGGATTTCCGCAGATCCCGAGAACCAGACGATTCTCGTCAAGGCACCACCGGAAGAACATCGCACGATCGCTCAGGTCGTCTCCCAGATGGAGAATTCCGCCGACGGAAGCTCGCGCCGCAAACTGGTCGTCTACCCGCTGAAAGGCGATGCGGATGAGTCTTTATTGTCCGCCCTCCAGGACTTGTTCGAGAATCAGGAGCCCGCGGTCGAGGTGTCTCTCGACACCGCCTCGGACCAGGTCCTGGCGGTCGCAACGGACAAACAGCACGAATTGATCCGGGGAGCGATCGAACAGATGCAGGGCGCGGAGACGATCTTTGAAGTCTTCCCGTTACAGACGATGGATCCATTCTTTGCCGAGTTGGCCATTGATCGTCTGTATGCGGAGGATCCCGAGCCACCCGTCGCCAATGGAGATAGCGAAACACAGCAACTCGTCGTCCGCGGGACACGCAAACAGTTGGATGAGATTCGGCAACTGCTCGCCAAGATGGGCGAACTGCCCGACGTGGCGGCCCAATCCACCAAAGGCATGCGTGTGATTCCCTTCCGCGGCGATGTCCAGGATGCGGTGGAGCAGATTGAGCGGGTCTGGCCACGCCTGCGCGACAATCCACTACGCGTCGTGCAACCACCGCGCGTCCTGACGCCTCAGTCGAACAATCCGCTCTTGGAGCAAATGATTCCACCGGCCAACCGACCAAACACGAATGATCCGCCATCCGAGAAACCGCAGGGGACTCCGCCGGCCGAGCCTGCTGAATCGCCAAATCCAGTGCCCCCCGCGTCCTCCTCGGAGGATCAATCGGCGCAGCAGGAGTTGCTGCGCACGCGGTTCGTTGCCGAAACCGCGGACGTGATCGAATCGACCGCGCCGGCTCTTGTAAGCGGCGAATCCACGCCGGCGCAGAACGGCGAGGCGAAACCCAATGCCTCACCGTCCAGCACTCCGCAAACTCAGACCCCGGGCGCGGTCACCGGCACGGACGAAGCAACGACCGAGGCACCACAAACAACCGAATCGTCTGCGACGCCAACAACAGATTCGACTGCACCACCAACTCCCCCACCCGCTGTGTTGCTGGTTCCCGGCCAGGATTCGATCACGGTCATGTCCCAGGATCCCGAGGCGCTCAGCCAGATCGAATCCCTGCTTCGCACCATCTCGCGCCAATACTCGCTGGAAACGGGTGGCGGAAACTTCGCAGTATTCACGCTAAAGAATGCAGGAGCGGGGGAAGTCGCGCAAACGCTCGAAAAGCTGTTTGACAACATGCCGTTCACGACGCGAGGCTCGTTCAGCCGCGTGGCAATTGTCGCCGATGAACGACTGAATGCACTCATCGTCCATGGCCGCCCCAATGACCGGGCGTTGATTGCGGAATTGCTGCAGGTTCTCGATTCGTCCAACGTCTCGGAGTTGTTTATCAGCGGTCCACCGGTGATTGTCCCGCTGAAATACACCGATGCGGCCCGCGTGCTGGATATCCTCCAGGGGATCTACGCCAGTCAACTCAAATCCGGTGGCACGGGTCCACGGATCAACATCCCGCGCGGGGTTCCTTCCGAAGTCGCGACGGTCCTGCAACAGATGAACGCCGCCGCCGCCGGCCCCCTGCTGACGCTGCAGGTCGATAATGTCACAAACTCGATCGTGATCCTGGCCCCCAAAGTGCTGGCGGAAGAAGTGTCGGAACTGGTGCAACAGTTGGACCAACGCGCCGAGGTCGAAGATACGCGCAAGATCGGGATCGTTCCGCTCAAATCCGCCAACGCAGAACAACTGGAAGATGCGCTACAGGATTTGCTGCGCGGCCGCCGCAGAGGGCGCGGGCCCTGATGGACTGCGGAAGCGACAAACGCGAAACAGCATGGATATCGACGTAAAGAACCAAGAACATTTTACTGAAAAACCTGACTTTATGGCTTTTGAAGTTGCACACCTGGCGTACATCCTAACCCGAAGCGTCAGCGAGGGAACATTTTAGAACCGTTGGGAT